>JAFLUT010000003.1 GCA_022508665.1 Prevotellaceae bacterium
TACAATAGTCAGCCGTGACAAATTATAATAGTCAGCGAATGCAGATTATCTATGCTGGCGGTTGTTTACTAGTTCGCTCAGCCGTTGCCTACTTTTTGGGGTAACGGCTGTTTACTTTTTACCCCAACAGCATCTGAAAATAACGTGAGTCCGACATAAATATAAATGATTCTTTATGGCTTCATAAATTTATCGAACTCACGTTATTTTAGTACAGATATTTTGGTACATAAAGACTTTTTTGTATCTTTGTGGCGAAAAGAGATTGCTAACTTAAACAACTAAAACCTATTAAACATTATTATTATGAGGAAAATTTATCTTCTTTTATCAATGATGCTTGGCTTCTGTGCGACGACGTTTGCTCAGAACAATTGGATGCAGTATCTGCCAGATGATGCGTATGTGGTGGATGTGTCGATACCGGGAGCGCATGATGCCGCGACTGGGCATGGCTGGACGGGATTAGCAGGGAGTCTAACAGGTCGCTCTAACGGTACAACACAGGATATAACCATTACAGAGCAGTGGAATCTTGGCGTGCGTGCTTTCGATTTGCGTCCTAAGGTCAACGGAAACAGGCTGGCTGTAAACCACGGAGCATTGCAGACAAGCCTATATTTCGATGATGCTCTCAAAACATTGGGCGGTTTCTTGAAAGACAACCCCTCGGAGTTTATCGTCATTCACATGCTCTATGCCGAAGGATTTGGCAACGACAAGGCTTCGTTTCAGACGATGCTGAAGACGCTGTTGGAGAGCGACGGCGTGAAGGAGTATTTGATTGACTTCCGCAATGACCTCACGGTAAAGGATATGAGAGGCAAGATGCTGATACTGAGCCGTGACCCGTATGATGAAACGCCTTATACAGGCGGTTTTTTCAATGGTTGGGGCGACGGCATTTATTGGAGTCTAAGCATCTCAGGTAAGGGTGGTTCTTCTGCTCCACTCAATGTGCAGGATTTATCTAATGTTTATCAAAAGGATGCAGGGAAGAAGGCGGCAATAATAGATTTGCTTAATTATAGCACAAAGCATATTGCCACAACAACTAATGATATTGTGTGGGCGTTTAACTTACCTTCTGGCTACAATAATGGAAATCCATCTAGCAGTAATGGATACCGTGCCAATGCCGTAAACACTCACCCTGTTTTCATAGACTATCTGAAAGAAAATCCTGCTGGTCCAACGGGTGTGGTACTAATGGACTATGTGGGTGTTGACAATAGTAAAGGCTATGCGCTTTTGGGGAACGGGGCAAACTACAACACCCGAGGTTTGGAATTGCTCAATGATTTGATAGCCAACAACTGGCGCTATCTGCCTAAAATAAATGCTGAGGGTAAGACAATTACCGTGCCATTTTACACATATAAGAAAACAGGCTGGACTTGCACAACAGGCAACACATTCCAAGTTAACACATGGTCAACGGAGGGCATTACCGATGGTTCGGATATGCTTACACCATTCTTTGAGAATTGGGTAAGTAAAGGCGGTAAACTTGGTAATGGTGAAATCTCATACACTCTTTCCGAATGCCAAAAGGGATTGTATAAAGTCACTATACGAACTCGCCTTCTGAACGAAGTAGGAGGGGAAGTGTCGGGCGCATCAATCTTCGCTAACGAATCGAGCATAGCCCTTACTAATGGCAATGCTTGCACCAATGGTTTCAGCAGCAACTATTCCGTTATCGGAACTGTTGGCGACAACGGAGAGTTGAAGTTCGGATTTAAGATTGAAGATGCTACATTCAACTGGATTTCTTTCACTGGCGTGGATGTGGAATACCTCGGCGAGGAAGAAGCCGCATTTGACGGCGGTGACCTTATTTTGGATGAAAATGCGAAATATAATAAAGACTTAAAAGCAACATACAACGTTGCTCAGGACGCATTCAAGAGCGAGCCGTCAATAGAAACCTACAATGCAATGTCGAAGGCATACCGTGATGCAGAAACTTCTATTGAGGCTTACAAGGCATTGGCTATCGCAATGGAGGACGCAAATAAACTCTACGAGGAAGCAAAAGAGGATGCGAGCGAGGATAGTAAGGCTGAATATGAAAAGATTATCAACGAAGCCAAAGGTAGTTACGAAAATGGAGAATATCTCGATAGTGAGATAGGGCGAGTTATTCATCAGATTTACACAGCGCTTGCCGCATTGAGAGGGGATAACGGTGAAGAAATGGATATGACTTCGTATATTGTTAACCCAAGTTTCGAAACAGGAAATATGACTGGCTGGTCTCTTCCCTATGGAGGGTCGCAAGATATTGGTGTTAAAGAGAATGAATATGTCAATGATAATAATGAAAAGACATATTACACATCTGGATGCGACGGCGACTATCTTTTCAACACATGGTGGAAAGGTGTGCCAATCACTCAAACAATCAAGGGATTGCCAAACGGTAGATACCGCTTAGATGCTTTTGTGGCGTCTGACGGTGCGACGGTATATCTGACAGCAAACGGTGGTCATAATGAAGGAACAGAAACTGGTGGAAGTTATCCTTCAAGCGATACATTCCAAGAGGCATCTTATGAGTTTGATGTAACTAACGGTATGGCTGTTATTGGCGTTGTTGGTGGTGCAAATGGAACGGCAGGTGTGCATAAACCATATCAAGAAGACGGTTATTGGTGGTACAAGGCAGATAATTTCCGTCTGGCATACCTTGGTTCTTATTTGTCATCTTTGGCAGAGCCATTCTCTGGTAGCGGTGATGTAGAGGCTGGAAAATGGTATGTGTATGATGTTGACGTTATAGGAAAATATGATTTCTCTGCAATAGAAGGCATTGAGTATACGACAGTCGATGCACTTATGAGCAAGGTGAAATCAACGTCGCTGACTGATGCTACTGTTCGTCTTTCGGCAGGAAAACTCTTCTTCAAGTCTGCTGAAGAGCAATCGCTGACAATCAGCAGGCAGACAGATGCGGTCACTATCACAGAGACTGAATATGCTGAATATGTAACTCCATTTGATGCGGATTTCACGCTGACGGAAGGCATCACTGCCTACAAAGTGACGGAGGCAACAAAGGTCGGCACGAAACTGGAAGAAATAAAGGCTGCCACAGAAGGTACTGCGGTAATCCTTTATGGTTCTGCTGCTGATTACACTATCAATCAAGCAACAAGCACTGTGGCTGCGATAAAGGATAATCTGCTTCTGCCCGGTGGTGACAAGATTGCTGACGGTACTACTGTATATGTGTTGGGCAGCGAAGAAGGGCAGGTTGGTTTCTGTCTCGCAAAAGAAGGTGATGACATTGAGACCGGTCATATATATATTGTAGTTGAGAATGCTGACGCTGTAACGTTCATTCCTTTCGGAATGCCGGCAGATGATGAAGGTGATGAAGGCGAAGGTGGTGACAATGAGGGTAATGACGACGAGGGAGACGGTGACGACAATATAGACACCGCCATTGATGCTGTCGATGCCGAAAACGGTGCAGACCTCATCATCTACAACCTCTCCGGTCAGCGTGTGGCACGGCCAACGAAGGGCATCTACATCGTGAATGGACAGAAGGTGCTGGTGAAGTAATATGTCGAATAAACAGAGTTTAATAACATTGTAGCAGATAAATAACTATGTCACTAAAATCATTAAATGCTCGCACCGCTCCGAAGAGCCATGCACCAGAGAAAATAATACAGTTTGGCGAGGGTAATTTCTTGCGTTGCTTTGTGGACTGGATTGTTTACAGGATGAACCGCAAGACGGATTTCAATGCAAGTGTGGTGGTGGTGCAGCCAATCGAGAGAGGCATGGTGGACTGGCTGAATGGTCAGGACTGCCTCTATCACGTGAACTTACAAGGGCGGCTGAATGGGGAGAAGGTGAACTCGCTGACTCGCATTGACTGCATAAGCCGTGCGCTGAACCCGTACACGCAGAATCAAGCGTTTATGGCGTTGGCGGAGCAGCCCGAAATTCGTTTTGTCATATCGAATACGACGGAGGCAGGCATTGCTTTTGACCCAGAGTGTAAGTTGAGCGATGCTCCTGCATCGTCATATCCGGGCAAGCTGACTCAGTTGCTTTACCGCCGTTTCCAAACATTTGGCGGAGCGGCTGACAAGGGGCTTATCATCATGCCATGCGAGTTGATTTTCTTGAATGGACATCATCTGAAAGACTGTATATATAGGTATATAGAGTTGTGGAAGGATGACTTTGGCAAGGACTATGAGGCTTTCAAGGAGTGGTTCACTCAGTATAATTATGTGTGCGCTACATTGGTTGACCGCATTGTTCCGGGCTTCCCACGTAAGGAGATAAAGGATATTCAAGAAAAGGTGTGCTATGCCGATAACCTTGTTGTGCAGGGCGAGGCGTTTCATCTGTGGGTAATCGAGAAGCCCGAAAACATGGACATTGACGACTTGAAGGCGGAGTTTCCTGCTGAAAAGGCTGGGCTGAACGTGCTGATTGCCCCGAGCGAGAAGCCTTACCATGAGCGTAAGGTGACGTTGCTTAATGGCCCTCACACGGTGCTTTCGCCTGTGGCATATCTCAGTGGTATAAATATCGTGCGTGACGCCTGCAACCATGAGGTGGTGGGCAAGTATATCCATAAGGTGCAGTTTGAGGAACTGATGCAGACGCTCAATTTGCCGATGGACGAATTGCAGCAATTTGCTACCGATGTGCTGGAGCGTTTCAATAATCCGTATGTTGACCACCAAGTGACGAGCATCATGCTTAACTCTTTCCCTAAGTATGAGACGCGCGACCTGCCGGGCGTAAAGGTGTATCTTGAACGTAAGGGTGAACTGCCGAGAGGACTTGTGTTTGGTCTTGCGGCAATAATCACTTACTACAAGGGTGGCAAGCGTGCTGACGGCGCTGTCATCGAACCAAACGATGCGCATGAAATCATGCAATTGCTCAAAGACCTTTGGGCTACAGAGGATACGCAGAAAGTGGCGGAAGGGGTGCTTGCTGCTGAGGGCATTTGGAAGGAGAACCTCAACCAGACTGTGCCGGGGCTGACTGCACTTGTAAAGGAATATCTCGACCTTATTCAAGAGAAAGGTATGTTGGAGGCTGTGAAAGCAATTCTCTAAATAGAAATCTTTGAATAAGATATGCTTTGATACAATAAAGTTGGTGGAATGTTTCACCAACTTTATTGTTATAGATAGTAAAGGTAAACTAATCCGATTGTAGGAATAAATTCATAAGGAACTTGGAGGGCGCTAATCGAGTAGGTCTGGCCGCAATGCTTTGGTGCGTGCTAATGCTTGCTCATATTCCCACTCCTTGATTTTTGCTTCGTGTCCAGAAAGTAGTATTTGGGGAACACTCCATGTCTCGTTGGGATTGGAGACAGGATGGTATTCGGCTGGGCGAGTATATACAGGGGGTTCGAGCAGGTTGTCTTGGAATGAGTCGGATAGGGCGCTTTCTACGTCGCCTATGACTCCGGGGATGACACGCACAATTGAATCTGCCATTACGGCTGCTGCCAGTTCGCCGCCTGTGAGTACATAGTCGCCGATGGAGACCTCTCGGGTGATAAGATGTTCGCGGATACGGTAGTCAATGCCTTTGTAATGGCCGCAGATGATGATGATGTTCTCTTTGAGACTCAGTTCGTTGGCCATTGGCTGGTTGAACTGTTCGCCGTCGGGGGCTGTGAAGATTATTTCATCGTAGTTGCGCTCGGCTTTCAAGGCTGATATGCATGCGTCGAGAGGCTGGCACTGTATGAGCATGCCTGCTGCACCACCGAAAGGGTAGTCGTCAACTCGGCGGTGCTTGTCGGCTGTATAGTCTCTCAGGTTATGTACGTGAATTTCTGCAAGCCCTTTCTTTTGGGCTCTGCCAAGGATGCTTTCTTGGGTGAAAGGTTCTATGAGTTCGGGTAAAACGGTGATTATGTCAATCCTCATATAAGGAATTTTTATAGGCGATGTTTGACCGCAACGCCACGTTTTAATGGAACAAAGGTAAAAATTTTTGTTTAGACCTACAAGTTTCTTTTTTGAAATCGGATTTTTTTCTTTATCTTTGCACTTCACAAGTAATCTATACATATTTTATATATGCAGAAAATCATAATTTTAGACTTCGGTTCGCAGACAACGCAACTCATTGGTCGCCGTGTGCGCGAGTTGAATACGTTCTGCGAAATTATGCCTTATAACAAGTTTCCGCAGGATGACCCTGACGTGATTGGTGTTATTCTTTCTGGGTCGCCATATAGCGTGTATGAGGAGCGAGCATTCAAACTCGACTTTTCGCAAATTCGTGGCAAGTATCCAATCCTTGGTATATGCTATGGAGCGCAACTAATGGCATACACCTTTGGCGGAAATGTTGAGCCGGAAGGTACGCGAGAGTATGGACGTGCAAACCTCGAGTATATGGAGGAAAACAACCCTCTTCTGAATGGTTTTGTTCCTAATAGTCAAGTGTGGATGTCGCATGGTGATACTATCACTCAACTACCTAATGGCTTCCGTTGCATCGCTTCTACCGCATCTGTGAAATATGCGGCGTATGCAGCCAACGACGAGAAGATATGGGGTGTGCAGTATCACCCCGAGGTATTCCATTCTATCGACGGCACATTGCTTTTGAAGAATTTCGTTGTTGACATCTGCGGTGGCAAGCAAGACTGGTCGCCTGCGTCATTTGTAGACCAGACGGTAGCTGAACTTCGTCAGCAGGTGGGCAATGACAAAGTAATCCTCGGGCTTTCGGGAGGCGTTGACTCTTCTGTTGCTGCGGTGTTGCTTAATAAGGCGATTGGCAAAAATCTCACTTGTATTTTTGTCAACAATGGTTTGTTACGTAAGAATGAGTTTACTGATGTGTTGCGTGATTACGAATGTCTCGGATTGAATGTCGTAGGAGTTGATGCATCAGAAAAATTCTATGCGGAACTGGCTGGTGTGACAGAGCCGGAAAAGAAACGTAAAATAATAGGTGCAGGTTTCATTGACGTGTTCGAAGCGGAAGCCAAGAAGATTGAAGGTGCTAAATGGTTGGCGCAAGGTACTATTTATCCCGACCGTATAGAGTCTCTTAACATCACAGGCAAGGTCATAAAGTCACACCACAATGTGGGAGGTCTTCCTGAAAAAATGGGATTGAAATTGTGCGAGCCTCTTAAATGGCTTTTCAAAGACGAGGTGCGCCGTGTCGGCCGTCAGATGCAGATGCCCGAACACCTTATCACTCGTCATCCTTTCCCCGGACCGGGGCTTGCCGTGCGTATTCTTGGTGACATCACACCAGAAAAAGTGCGCATCCTTCAAGATGCCGACGACATATTTATCTGTGGTCTCCGCAACTGGAAGGTTAAACTCTCTGGCGAAGAAGCTCGAAAGGTGCTTGCGGCTGGCGTTCCTGCCGACATGAAAGACGGTGAAATAGAGGTCTCTCTTTATGACCAGATATGGCAGGCAGGAGCAATCCTCCTTTCGGAAGTCAAGTCTGTTGGTGTGATGGGCGATGAACGTACCTACGAAAACCCTGTCGCTCTTCGTGCCGTCACTTCTTCCGATGCCATGACCGCCGATTGGGCAAAACTCCCTTACGAGTTCCTTGCCGAAGTCAGCAACCAAATAATCCGCAACGTGCAGGGTATCAACCGTGTATGTTATGATGTTTCGTCAAAACCGCCTGCTACTATAGAGTGGGAGTAGGCAAGAAGCGTATTGTATATATTTCTCCGTGCATAGCGTTGCACGGAGTTTTTATTTGAGAAAAATTATTGCCCCTCAACAAAACCAAGTGTTATGTTGAGGGGCAATTAGTTAAAGAGATTATGTATATCTTATACTTTACTCTTCGTTGAGTATCTTCATCATCTCAAGGCAAGAGTAAGACACAGGAGTGCCGGGACCGAAGATGGCGGCAACACCTGCTTTGTAGAGGAAGTCGTAATCTTGTGCGGGAATGACACCGCCGGCAGTGATGAGGATGTCCTCACGACCAAGTTTCTTCAGTTCCTCAATAACTTGAGGGATGAGAGTCTTGTGACCTGCTGCAAGTGAACTTACACCAAGCACGTCCACGTCGTTCTCTACTGCCTGACGAGCGGCTTCGGCAGGTGTCTGGAACAGAGGCCCCATATCCACATCCATACCGCAGTCTGCATATCCAGTAGCACACACTTTCGCTCCGCGGTCGTGTCCGTCCTGTCCCATCTTTGCAATCATGATGCGTGGACGGCGACCATTGACCTGTGCGAATTTCTCTGTTGCGGCACAAGCCTCTTCAAAGACTTTGTCGCTCTTTGTTTCTGAACTATACACGTTGCTAATTGTTCTGATGATTGCTTTATATCGTCCCACAACAGCCTCGCAAGCGTCGGAGATTTCTCCCAATGTGCATCGCAGACCTGCTGCCTTTACGGCGAGGTCGAGAAGGTTGTTCTCGCTCTTCTTGCCGTCTTGGAATTCTTGCACGCACTTCGTGATTTCTGCCAATGCTGCTTGACAAGCCGCTTCGTCACGATTTGCTTTGAGTTCTTTGAGGGCTGCCTCTTGCTGCAGACGTACTGCTGTGTTGTCAATTTCGAGGATGTCGATTGGGTCTTCGTGGTCGAGACGATACTTGTTGATGCCCACAATTGTCTGATTGCCAGAGTCGATGCGAGCCTGTGTGCGTGCAGCCGCTTCTTCGATACGCATCTTCGGCAGACCTGTCTCGATAGCCTTTGCCATACCTCCGAGTTTCTCAATCTCTTGAATATGCTCCCAAGCCTTGTGAACCAACTCGTTAGTCAGTGTCTCCACATAGTAAGAACCTGCCCATGGGTCAATCTGCTTGCAAACCTTTGTCTCGTTCTGAATATAAATCTGAGTGTTACGAGCAATACGAGCCGAGAAGTCTGTTGGCAGAGCGATAGCCTCGTCGAGAGCGTTTGTATGGAGCGACTGAGTGTGACCCAGCACGGCTGCCATTGCCTCGATGCAAGTACGACCTACGTTGTTGAATGGGTCTTGCTCCGTCAGCGACCATCCCGATGTCTGCGAGTGAGTGCGGAGGGCGAGAGACTTCGGATTTTTCGCTCCGAAACTCTTCACAATCTTCGCCCACAAGAGACGACCAGCACGCATCTTCGCAATCTCCATAAAGTGGTTCATACCAATAGCCCAGAAGAACGAAAGGCGTGGAGCGAAAGCATCTACATCAATACCTGCGTTCACACCTGTGCGGAGGTAATCCATACCGTCTGCGAGTGTGTATGCCAACTCGATGTCTGCCGTTGCACCTGCCTCCTGCATGTGATAGCCAGAGATAGAGATAGAGTTGAATTTAGGCATCTTCTGCGATGTAAACTCAAAAATATCAGCGATAATCTTCATTGAGAATGCAGGTGGGTAAATATATGTATTACGCACCATGAACTCCTTGAGGATGTCGTTCTGGATAGTACCAGCCATCTCCTCCAGTTTAGCACCCTGCTCAAGACCTGCATTGATGTAGAATGCGAGGACAGGAAGCACACCGCCGTTCATTGTCATTGACACCGACATCTTGTTGAGTGGAATGCCTGCGAAGAGTGTCTTCATATTCTCCAATGAGCAGATAGACACACCAGCCTTACCCACATCGCCCACCACACGAGCGTTGTCAGGGTCATAACCGCGGTGAGTAGGGAGGTCAAAAGCCACAGAAAGACCTTTCTGACCAGATGCCAAGTTGCGGCGATAGAAAGCGTTTGACTCCTCAGCCGTAGAGAAACCTGCATACTGGCGGATTGTCCACGGACGGAATGGGTACATCATTGAATAGGGGCCACGGAGATAAGGAGGAATACCTGCCGCATAGTCAAGGTGTTCCATTCCTTCGAGGTCTTCCTTTGTATATACTGGCTGAATGTCAATCTGCTCAGGTGTTCTCCAATTAGCGCTGATGCCATTCTCTTTCTGCCATTGCTGACCGTTCTTCTCTTGAATGCCAGCGTAAATGTCTATATTATTAAAATCTTTTCTTGCCATAATTAGATACCGAGTTTAGCATTGTACTCTTTGAGAGTCTCCAACTGATTAACACGCACATGGATGAAATTCTCGATGCCTGCCGCCTTGAGGTCTTCCGCACAAGCAGGAGCACCTGCAACGACATACATTGCACGACCATTCAGATACTTGAATGCAGGGATTGCATACTCTGCATATTCATCGTCGGAAGAGCAGATGACAACGATGTCAGCACCTGCTGCGAGAGCGGCATCAACACCTTCCTCAACAGTCTCGAAGCCGAGGTTGTCAATCACCTTATATCCTGCTGATGCGAGGAAGTTGCAAGAGAACTGCGCACGAGCCTGACGCATGGCAAGATTGCCGATTGTGAGCATGAAAGCGATTGGCTGCTTCTTTGCCTTTTCTGTGGCAAGACGAAGAGTCTCGAACTCCGAAGCCAAACGAGCCTTGCAGAGCGATGGGATAGTGCTTTCCTCGTTGTGAGACGCACAAGCAGTGCATGTTGCCGCAACTGGCTCTTTGCCCTCGCTTGTCTCTGTGAAGTTAGGGAACTGGTTTGTTCCGAGGATGAACTCCTTACGCTTCGCAGCATCAGAATGACGCTTTTTGTTAGAGTCATTAACAGCATTTTGGATGTTGCCTTTCAATGCCTCAGCCAAGAAACCGCCTGCATTTTCCACAGCGAGGAAGAGTTTCCAACCCTCTTTTGCGATGGCATCTGTCAAATGCTCGATAGTGTATGAACCACCTGCCACATCCACGAGTTTGTCGAAATGAGCCTCCTCCTTCAGCAACAACTGCTGGTTGCGTGCGATGCGTTCAGCAAAGTCTGTCGGTGTCTCGTATGGCTTGTCAAATGGAGTGACAACGATAGAATCAACATTCGCGATTGCTGCCGACATTGCCTCTGTCTGAGAACGCAGCAGATTAACGTATGAGTCGAACACCGTCTGATTATATTCCGAAGTGATAGCACAAACGTGCATCTGACAAGCACAGTCGCACTTAGGCTCATACTGCTTCACTATCTGTGCCCACAGCATGCGAGCAGCACGGAACTTCGCGATTTCCATAAAGTAGTTATCGCTCACGCCCATGTTGAACTTGATGCGTCGTGCCGCAGTCGTAGCGTCCACACCTGCCTCTGTGAGCAGGTTCAGCCACTCAGCACCCCATGCGAGAGCATAGCCAAGTTCTTGATAGATGTACGCACCCGAATTGTTCAGCACCACGCTGTCCACGTTAAAGCACTTGTACTCAGGCAGTTCAGCCAAAGCCTCCACAAGAGCCTTCGCACATCCAAGCACAGGAGTGACATCACGACCTTTCGATAAAATCTTCTCGATTGGGTCAAAACCGATGCTACCCTTCAACTCTGCGAGAGGATAGTTCTGCTCCTTGAAGTAAGCCACCAAAGTCTCAGCCAGTTCCACACAATGTGCCTGACAAGTCTTGAAGTTCAACTCCACATACTGCGGCAGGATGCCGTTCAGCAACTCTGCGACGAACTCCTTGCTGATGCTGTCAGCCGAGATTGTGAAACCGATGGAATCAACACCCTTATTCAGAATGTCGAGAGCCTTCTCGTTGGCAGACTTAGCATCTGCCACCATGATGTCTTGACGAACATACCAAAGGTTGTTGTCCTTCTTGTTGCCGCGGACGAAAGGAAATTCGCCCGGCAGGGAATTGACGGCCTTGAGGTCAGCCAAATCCTCGCGACGATAGAAAGGCTGCACATCGAAGCCTTCGTTAGTCTTCCACACCATTTTCTTCTGGAAGTCCGCACCCTTGAGGTCTACATCAATCTTGTCAAGCCACTCCTGCGTGGTAGGTGCTTGAAACTCCGAGAAGAGTTTTTCCTTGTTGTTAGCCATAAAAATTATTTATAAATTATTGTAGTGTTTTTATACAGTATAATTGCTTTCCATTTTTTACAAAATACAAAAAACATACAAAGGTATGTTTTTTTTTATATATCACCAAAGAAAATATGGAAAACTTCTCTTTCTGTAAATTCGGTATTATAGCGCTATTCCTACGCTCAAAAATATAGGGCGGTTAAGCAAACTAATGGGTAAATAGAAAGCAACATAATGTTACCTGCAAGTCAAATGAAAGCACCCTTGCTTTCTCTCATATTTCACATAGCATTTCCCTTGTTCCCTCAAATCAAAAAGCACCTCAGACAGCACCTTTTTCATCGGCTCGTCCCAACGAAGCAACTCCACATCGCCATATTCCCCAACCACAGGCATAAAACGATTGTAAGCGATATCTACAGTCGTCCCATAACAATGGCAAGAATTGGTTGTGGCGTTTTTGTTCCCTTTCTGAAGATTTGACACATCATCCGTAGTACGCAACACCGATGTCACCATCAGCAGATGAGGTGGCAGCCCTTTCACCATACACGAATCCATGAAATTCATACAAATAGTGTTCAGAAGATGTTGGGCTTTTGGGACAAGATAAGGTATGGAATGTGTGAGGTCGTCCACTATATAATATGGCGAATGGCAGATGTTGACGAGTTTATGGTTCTTCACTAAAATATCTGCCTCCTGCCTGTTTCCCACTGGAGTAATGCCGTGCCGTTGTGCTGCTAAAATCTGCACATCTTGAACATCTGGAAAACATTCGGCATAACTCCACACGCCCTTTATTCTGTGCGATTGATTTATGCTGTCAGAATTTGTGGCAAAATCGTCGACAAGTAAACTGTCGGTCGTGATTTCTTCCACTGCCACATCTACTTCAGTTGCAATAGGCTCTATAATCGATTCTGCAGACACAGCAGGCTCTGTATACACCAATTCCTCTTTTTCTTCAACCGCTCTTTCTTCCACGTGCAATGGTATATTTATAGAGAAGATGTATCGCACGGCGGCAAACACACCCATTACACACAAAAATGTGATGAAAAATGTACGTTTGCTATATCTTGATTGCTTGTTTGCTTTTTTATCTGTTCCCATTGCTTTTATCTCATAAACACAACACCAGCCGCTCTTCTACACGCCCTCTTATCCTCTGCCCGAGTTCTCTATCATAGACCTCAGACGTGCATTAAACTTGTCTGCATTCATCAACTGCTCAAGCGAAATGTGCATGCGATAACGCCAGTAATGCCGTGGGTTTGCTGGAATGTTAATACGTTCCGCCATTGGGTCGGGATAGCGCAACTGCTCATCTATCGAAAGCCAGTCCTGCAGCGACAGCAACGTAAGCACCGATGGCGAGAAAAGATGTGCCGACACAATCTCCTCGCACAGCCATCCCGGGGCAGGGTGGGGGGCTGAGCCGTCCTTATATAACGCATTGTTGTAGAATTGTTGCGCCCTCTCGTTGTCCTCGTCCCACCACATTCTGAGCGGCGACATATCGTGCGTAGAAATCGTTGCCACCGAGCGGTAAGGATTTTCCCACAGTCTGCCAAACTGCAAGCCGTAAGTCTTCGGCATTGTCTGAATTTCGAGCGACAACATTCTGAGATTGTCCATCACCAGCGGCACACACGCAGGCACCATGCCGAGGTCTTCTGCACACACCAGCATCCTTGTTGCTTGAGTCAGCATCGGCAGTTTCTTCATCGCCTCGGCATACCAGAAATCATTGTGCCTACGGTAGAAATAGTCGTCGTGCAACTTGTCAAATGCCTCCTTCTCATGCTGCAACAGCGACTCATACACAAAGTCGTTTTGTGCCGATATGCGAGGATGATACATCTCGTGGTTCAGCCTGTCGGGAACGAACAGCACACATGACACCAAGCGGTAAAGCCCGTCACGCAGAGCGATGTTGTCCTCGTCCGTCTTTCCTGCAAACACAGCCTCAATCTTCCGCTGTGTAGCATATTCGTCTTTCAAGTCATATCGCCCGTCAGTCCTCTTCTTCAGATAGATAGTCTTCACAAGGTCTGCCTTGTATCCGAAGATGCTTTCCAATGTCCAGTCAGTGATATACGGGCGTGTCATATATTCAGCGTTGAAACGCATTCCGTACCCCTCAATCTCGTCCACACTCATTGGCAGCGAAGGCGAGAACTGACCGAGCAATCCATGCACAGAGTGTGTAGGGATTTCCCATATTCGGAAGAAGCCCAAAACATGGTCGATGCGATATGCGTCGAAGTATTCAGCCATCTTCTGAAAACGCCTCTTCCACCACTGATAGCCGTCCTTCGCCATCTCCTCCCAGTTGTATGTCGGAAATCCCCAGTTCTGCCCATTCACCGAGAAGTCATCAGGAGGAGCGCCTGCCTGTCCGTCCATGTTGAACAAATGCGGCTGCGACCATGCCTCCACACTATTTCTCGATATTCCAATAGGAATGTCGCCCTTTATAATTACCCCTGCCTCACGAGCCGCCTTATGCACATCGCTCAATTGCAGATGCAACTGATACTGAATATAATAGTACAACGCAATCTTCACATACTCCTCACCATTAGGCGATGCCAACCGCTCAATCTCCTTCTTCTCATACGTTCCGTACTTAGGCCACTGATGGAAATCGGGAGTGCCGTAAATGTCTCGCAGATAAGAGAACGACGCATACGGCACAAGCCAATCCTTGTTATCCTCAAAGAACCTCTTGAAATCCTCGCTCTCCAGCACCGCCTTCCCCTCCTGCGCATACACCAGCCGCAGATACTCCATCTTCAACTTTATCACCTGCTCATAATCCATACTCGGCAGCGCATTCACCTTCTGCTGTTTCATCAGAAAACGCTCCATCTTCAAGCGGTCGTTCAGCCGTGGCAACGCACTGATGTCGCAATACAGTGGATGGAACGCATAAATGGAAATGGCATTATAAGGATAAGAGTCCTGCCACGTCCCATACATCGTCGTATCATTGATAGGCAAAATCTGAATGGCGTGCATCTTCGTCTTCACCGCCCACTGTATCATCGCCTTCAAGTCGCCAAAATCACCCACACCATAACTTCTTGATGTGCGTATGGAGAACACAGGAATGACCACTCCCGCCACCTTCCAACTGTCTCTATTCAGCGCAGGCGGAGTGTCCGTCTTCACCCACATCTGCTTCGCCTTCAACTTCGGCGCCCTCATCTTGCGGTTCATACCCTCTTCCCACATCACAATCTCCCCCTCGTCATTCACCACCACATATTTATATTCAGCCTCGTCATACAGCAACTCAGCATCTATATTCACCGCCCACTCCTGCAAGTTTATGAGAGCCATGCGTTTAGCACGCTTCCATTCTCCCAACTGAGGCGTATTTCCACATACGGCAAGATATTCTCCATTTCTTAGATTAGGCTCAACCACTCGGAGTTGTAAAGTAGAAGAATACAGCGTGTCAACCGCATGCGGAACGGCACCGCCGCCACCCTCACAACAGTCAGATTTTGCCCCCACACATTCAGTATAAGCCGATGAAAACAGAGGCAAATCATCGGGGATAGGTCTCCACCTGTCATTCAATAGATAATGTTCCGTAACACCGTCAAAAGCAAGCCTATGAGGAGCAACCTCCCACTCTGTCCACACAAGAACCCCGTCACGATACATGGCATACTTATACTCAATCCCATTCAATCCACTGCTTGGGAACTCTATCTCCGTCTCCCACGCGCATCCGTCGCATGTAGCCAAATGATACTCCTCCATGTCTGATTTCCGCCCGTTCTTTCCTGTCTTCTCAAGCAGGATGCGGATGTCTTCTCCCCACTTTGTATGATACTCAATGTTGAAATAAATCTTCATTTATAACTCTTTTTTCAGTTATTTACTCAGTTCTTTTTCAGCCTTTTATTGGTTGCTGTGTTCCGTTCTCAACCGCACTGCTCAACCATTTCTAACCACAAAGATAGCAGTTTTCTTTCTAAAATCAACACTTTTCTGCGTATTTTATCTTTCCGAGCAAATTTTGATACGGAATAGCATCAAAAAAACCTTGCAGATTTCTGCAAGGCTTCCTTTCTTTTAAGGGTGGAGGGTGGGGCTCGAACCCACGACATTCAGAACCACAATCTGACGCTCTAACCAACTGAACTACATCCACCGTGTAGCATTTCGTTTCCGATTTGCGAGTGCAAAGGTAGGCAGTTTTCGGATAATGACAAAATTTTTGGAGAACTTTTTTTGGAGTAAAATGCAAAAGAGCCAGAAATAGTTATCCTTTTATTAGTCTCCGGGCAATCATTTCTACCACATCTACATTCACTGCATTGCCGAGGGCTTTCATCTTTTGTACGCGAGAAAGTCCGTTGTAGTTCAGTTCTTGCATAGATTGTATGCGTGCCGCCTCGTTGTGTGAAATGTAGCGACCCCAGCGGAAATCATCAGGGGTATATGGGCGACCTTTCTTGTCAACCGCACCGTCCAATGGATATGAGACCCACGGGAGAATGGGCGTTGCGGTGGTGCAGAGAGTGATGGTCGGGATGTAGTTGAGCGAGCGGATGCGGATGCCTGATGGACGCAGTTGAATGACATGGTTCTTGAAATCCCAGTCTTGGTTGGTACTCCATTCCAACATTCGCTGTGTGCGTGGGTAAGGCATAATCTTCTTCAGCCACGGGTCAATCCAGTCCTTGTGGCGATTGTACATTTCTCTGTTTTGGCGGATAAGGACTTTCTTAAACTCTGGATATGTGTCTTCGTATTTCGTCTTCTGCATATAAAAAGGCAGGTCGGCAATGAGTTCATCCATCGTGTCGCCTTTCAGAATCTTGCCGTATGCCCCTCGCCGTCCTCGCAGGCGGTCGATAGGTTGGAATGCAGGAGGGGTGTCTTCAAACTCATAGTCCGCTCCGAACTCCATAGTGAAGATGCAATGGGATGGCATATATCCATCGCGTTTCGTTACGTTATAAACAAACTCCTGCCACGCATCAAACACAGGATGCAAGGCACGGCGTACAGGTTGCAGGTCATCGTTGTCGGATGGGTCAACGATGGTGCGTACATCGCTGATAATCTTCTCGTTTGGCTGCGGAAAATGAAACTTGCGCATACCGCTGTTGCCGTCAGCATCACGCAACATACCGACGATGTAGAATCGTGGACGATGCTGAGGGACACCAAACTCGTGTGGAGAAAACACACGGCCGTCGAAGTCATACCCTAAAGCATCAAGTTTCTGCTGAATTATCTTCCACGTGCGACCGCCGTCGTGTCCGGGGAGGGCGGAGACATTCTCAAGAAAGATGTATTTGGGATGATGATAATCTAAGACACGGCAGATTTCGTCAAAAAGGTTTCCTCGTCCCAACTCATCCTCAAACCCCTGCTTCTTTCCCGAAAAAGAGAATGGCTGGCAGGGAAAGCCGCCACACAGGATGTCGTGAGGAGGGATGGAGGCAGCATCTATCTTTGTTATGTCGCCGTGGATGGGAACATCGGGGAAATTTATCTTATATAGTTTCTGTAGTTTCGGTTTTATCTCTGAGGCAAAGACACACTCATGCCCAAGACGAGAAAGGGCAAGATGGAAACCTCCAAGACCAGCAAACAAATCTACAAATCTCATTTTCTTGACGTTAAGAATAATCCTACAAAAGTTAATAAGCCGTTGAACATCAGCATCTCGTAGCCGAATTTATAGCCCGTGGTTGTCAGCACCGCATAATCGACGGCATAGCATATAATGGGTGACAGTATCGCAATGTAAGGAACGAAACGCTCCCGTGGATGCCTCTTCGTCAATATGCCGAAAGCGAACAAGCCAAGCAATGGACCGTATGTGTAAGACACCAATGTATATATCAAGTCCATAATGCCGCCCGAACCTATGGCATTGAAAGCGAGAGTGACAAGCACCAACGCCACGAACACACACAGATGAACCACCTTTCGTGTTCGTTCATCATGCTCATTATCAAGTATATCAATGCAGAAACTTGTAGTAAGAGCCGTCATGGCAGAGTCGGCAGAAGAGAAAGCACTGGCTATCACTCCTATGGTAAACAGCACGATGGCGGTCGTTCCCAAAGTGCCGTCAAGCACAATGCCCGACAGAAGGTCATCGCCATTCGCAGGCAATGCCATTCCAAGTTGCTGATACAGCATAAGGAGCAACACGCCGAGTGATAGAAAGAGGAAATTGACAGGAATGAACAATATGCCATACGAACACATATCCTTCTGTGCCGAGCGTAAATCCTTGCAAGTCAGGTTCTTCTGCATCATGTCTTGGTCAAGCCCCGTCATCACTATCACTACAAATATGCCCGAAAGAAACTGTTTCCAAAAGTTCTGTTTAGAAGCGAAATCGCCGAACTCTAAAATGCGTGAGTGAGGGTCGTTCCACACCGCCGTCATCGCCTCTCCCCACCCCATGCCGAGCATGGTTGCCACTCTGAATAATATAAGAACGAGGGCAACCACAAGGCACAAAGTCTGCACAAAGTCCGTCCACACCAACGTGCGAATGCCGCTGCGATGAGTGTATAACCATATAAGAAACAGAGTGATAACGACCGTCACAGAGTATGGCACATGATAAACATCCGCCACGCACATCTGCAACACACGGCAGACAACATAAAACTTTGCCGCTGCCCCACACAACTTGCTCAGAATGAAGAACGAAGCGCCTGTTTTATGGCTCGTCCGCCCAAAACGATGTGACAGATAGGTGTATATAGATGTAAGCCGATGTCGATAGTAAAGCGGAAGCAGCACAAACGCCACAATCAGATAGCCAAAGAAGAACCCAATGCACATCTGCAGATAAGTCATGTCAATGCCCATCACCCATCCCGGCACACCAATGAAAGTCACTCCCGATATGCTTGCACCAATCATGCCGAAAGCCACCAATCCCCACGGCGATTGCCTGTTGCCGCTGAAAAAGGTTGCATTTCCTCCTCTTCTGCCCCCTATATAAGATATGAGCAGCAGCACCGCAAAATACACAATGACCGTCACAAGCACTAACATACCGCACCCTCCTTTCCATACTCAACCCACACCCTTTTCCTCATTATCGTCTGGCTCACCCCACGCGTGACAAGATAAGCCAAGAACGCTATCCACACGCCATGATTGGCAAGCGACGGCACAATCAGCCAGTAGAGCAAGAAGAAAACGACCATTCCCGATGCCGTAGCGATGAGCATCCCCCTCGTTGCCACTGCACCAATATAAACACCGTCCCAAATGAACGGCACCATACCACAAATGGGAAAGAGCAAAGTCCAATGCTGATAAACGTGTATTCCTTCAATGACAACCTCTTCATCTGTCAGCATACAAAGAAACTGCTCCCCAACACAAAGATACGTCACAGTAAACACCGCCGCCAATGCCCATCCCCAACGGAAAATATGCTTGATTGTATCGTCATACACAACACGACTGCGTGCGCCGATAGCCTTGCCCACCATAGCCTCCGCAGCAAAGGCGATGCCGTCCATAAAGTAGCCACAGAAAGCAACAAACTGTATCAGTATCGCATTGACAGCCAGTTCCGTATCTCCAAACCTCGCCCCGACCGAAGCAACAACCGACTGAACAAGAATAAGGCAGCAAGTACGCAGAAAAATATCCCTATTCAACTGAAACAGCCGCATCATCGCCCCCCTCGTCAGCACAAGCCCCCAGCGCAGATACCTTCGCAGTCGGGAGTAATAGCAAAACAGCAAGGCGAAAGCCACCCCAAGCCCCACATACTGAGCAATGACCGTCCCCAGCGCAACACCCTCAATCTTCATGCCGCACCAATACACCAGCGCAAAACTCACCACGATGTTCACCACATTCTGCACCACCGCAACAACCATCGGCGTCTTCGAGTTCTGCATTCCCACAAACCACCCCGTCAGCACATACAGCGTCAGCGTAGCAGGAATGCCCCATATACATATATTATAATATGTGCATGCCACATCCCTCACCTCCGCCGAAGGCGACACAATGGAAAACAGCCCCTCCCTCATCGGCACTTGCAAGCAGAGAGCGATGCACGCAATGCCCAACGCCACAAGCATAGACCTCAGCAGCACGCTGACCACCTCTGCAAAATCCCTTGCTCCGAATGCCTGCGAAGTCATGCCGCTCGTCCCCATTCTGAGGAAAGCGAAGAACCAGCAAATGATATTGGTCAGCATTCCCCCCACGGCAATAGCGCCAAGATATACAGGCGACCCCAAATGCCCCGTTATCGCCACATCCACCAAGCCAAGCAGCGGCACTGTGATGTTGGACACAATGCTCGGCAAAGCGATATGAAGTATTTGTTTGTCTCGTAAATTCATCCGTTTTTCACATATTCCGCCAACATTTCCGCACACTTCTCTCCATCAACACCTGCACTCACTATTCCCCCTGCATATCCTGCACCCTCGCCACATGGGAACAGCCCTTTGATGCGAATGTGCTGCAATGTCTCCCTGTCACGCAATATGCGAACAGGAGCCGATGTGCGTGTCTCCACGCCTATCATCACCGCCTCGTTAGTCAGAAATCCGTGGCACGACTTGCCGAAATTCTTGAACCCCTGCTGCAAACGTGCCGAAACAAAATTAGGCATCCAGAAGTGCATAGGTGTGCTGACCAATCCCGGAGTATATGACGAAGAAGGCAGGTCATAACTCATCTTCTTATTTACGAAATGTGCCATCCTCTGCGCAGGAGCGGTCTGTTTCCGTCCGCCTTGCAGAAATGCGGCATACTCCAGCCTCTCTTGAAACTCCATCATAGCCAACGCTCCGCCCCTCACGTCAATGCCCGGCACAGGAGGCAACTCCATAATAGACTTATCGCCGAGGTCGTCCACATGCAACTCAACCACCATGCCCGAATTGCTCCACGGGCTGTTTCTCTGCGAATTGCTCATTCCGTTCACCACCACTTGATTAGCCCCACTCGCAGCAGGCACGACCGTACCTCCGGGACACATGCAGAACGAATACACACCCCTGCCATCTACCTGAGTTACAAACGAATACTCCGCCGCAGGCAAGTACTCGCCCCGACCATCTTTGCTGTGATACTGAATCTTATCTATTAACTCCGACGGATGCTCCAACCTCACCCCAACAGCAATATCCTTCGCCTCAATCTCTATCCCTTCAGCGTGCAGATAGCGATACACATCCCTCGCACTATGCCCAGTAGCCAAAATCACAGCACCGCTGAACACCTTGTCCCCACATCGTACACCCACAACCGTCTCATCCTCAATCAGCAGCCCGTCCATCTTCGTGTTGAAATGCACCTCTCCACCGCAGCCAATAATGGTGTTCCTCATCGCCTCAATAATGCTTGGCAACTTGTCCGTACCCAAATGCGGATGGGCATCGGCAAGAATGCTCGTGCTTGCCCCATGCTGACAAAATACATTCAAAATTTTCTCCACGCTGCCCCTCTTCTTGCTCCTCGTATAGAGTTTTCCGTCCGAGAAAGCACCCGCTCCACCCTCGCCAAACGAATAGTTCGACTCAGGGTCAACCACATGGTTGCGAGATATTTGAGCAATGTCCTTCCTCCTCTCATGCACACTCTTTCCTCTCTCCACCACCACAGGCTTCACTCCCAATTCAATCAGCCTCAACGCCGCAAACAATCCTCCCGGTCCAGCACCCACAACCACCGCTTGTGGCTTATCCTCCACATTAGGGTATTCCACCCTCTCAAACTCCTCACCCGTAGGCTCTTCCCCTACATACACCCTAACCTTCAGATTGACAAAAATAGTCCTCTGCCGAGCATCAATACTCCTCTTCAGCACCCTAACAGCCGTCACCTCATCACATGACAGCCCCTTCTCCTCTTGCAAAAATCTCTTTATGCCACTTTCGCTCGCCGCCACCTCTGGCAGCACTCTTATCTGAAATTCCTCTATCATCCTTTTTTCCTATTTTTTTGCAAAGTAAACCATTTTTCCCCAATCCACCAAACATTTCTTGCCCGCAACCACTCGCAATGTCCAACATCCACCTGCACTGATCTGAAATGCTAACCATTTGCCATGTGCCAAAATACTCTTTTCCTGTCGCCTTTGACAACGGCTGACCTCTGAAATGCCCTGCCGTTCACGATTACAATAGTCAGCCGTGACAAATTATAATTGTCAGCGAATGCAGATTATCTATGCCGGCGGTTGTCTACTAGTTCGCCCAGCCGTTGTCCATTTTTTAGTTCAGCCGTTGTCCGTTTTTTAGTTTAACGGCTGTCCGTTTTTAGGTCAACGGCTATCATCTTTTTATCCCAACCTCTCCCACCTTTTGAAGGCAATAGTTTACGGTTTTTTATGTGTGTTCGTTTCATTATTTTCAAAGATATGGCAAGTGGGCGGAAACTGATGCTTTCACATCGGTTTCCGCCCACTTGCTATGCTTGTGATAATCGGATTATTTATTATTTCATCCGTGTTTTATTTCTTCTCTTTCTCTTCCTTCTTTGGAGCGTTCTTTGAGTAACGCTTGTTGAGTGCCTTCACAACCTCGTCGGTCACGTCGTATGCCTCGTTGGCATAAAGCACGTTGTCGATGCCTGACGATTTGCAGAGGATGAAGTCGTAGCCTTTCTCCTTAGCGTATGACTTTGTGAAGTTCTGAATGGTGTCGGTAAGATCCTGAAACTCTTTCTGATACTCCTCCTGCAATGAATTGCTCAGACGTGCTTGAAGGTCTTGCAAATCTTGCTGCAACTTTGCCAAACGTGCCTGTTCAGCCTCGAACTGCTGCTGTGTGAACTGGTTCTGCTGATACTTGCGGTTGAACTCCTGCATCTGCTCTGTGAAGTTCTTTCCCTTGGCGTTGATAGTAGATTCGGCATTGGCACGCTTCTTTGTGAACTCCTCTTCGAGGTCGCGGCACTTCTGATACTGAGAGGTGAGAGTGTCAATCAACACATACGCAATCTTGTAACTGGCACTGGCGGTTGCCTCTTTCTTGACTGGAGCCTCAGTGTCTGCCGACTCTTTACTGCCGCTGTTGCATGATGATACGATGGATGCGGCACCCATCATCATAAGTCCGCTGAGGACAAGAGTAATTGTTTTCTTCATTTTTATATATGTATTCTATTTGTTTATTATATCATTCCTTTACCGCATTTTTCGACTTATGCCTCATGGCGAAGTCTTGGCTCTGAATGCAGGTGACGCCACGGTCTCGCATCGCTTTCGACTGGCTGACGTGCGTCTTCACGAACCTGCCGCCTTTCTTGAATATCAGCCTGACACTCAGCAAAAGCATCGAAACACCCACTATTATCAGGCAATATACAAACACTTTCAGCATAATTTCTTATCTTTGCGGTTGCAATTCGATTGCAAAGATAAGTGTTAATAGGCATATTGACTGCCGAACACCCCATTTTTTTAACCTTATTTAGTAATTAAAGTGGCAATATGCCCATAAAACACCTAAATATGAACGAAAAATTAGCATGCAGCACACTTCCCAAAGGCTATTTCCCGATACGAATATGTGTCGGCACAGGATTGTCGGAGCGTTTCATTGAAGAAGCAAGGCAGAACCACAGCATTGCCATTGTGCAGCAGACCAGACCAAAAGGCGATAGTGCAGAGGAGGCTGTCATAGCCGTGCCATTCGCCGATAAGGAAATGCTGCGTGTAGATTTCAACATCTTCGCCTCGGAAATGGAGAGGGAGCATGGAGTGAAGACTGCATTTCTTATGGAGAGTGCAACGGAATTCATGTAAAAGAAAGCCGTTGAGTGTGCTTGCTTTGTTAAAAAAGCCTTAATTTGTCATCATAAATTCTCTATTTAATGCAAAAATTCATATCTTTACAACAATGCAAGTCCTATATTAGGGAAAATCCCCTCACGTGTAGGGATTTCGCCATTGACTGATTGTGGGACAGGCATTAACTTTGTAGCGTTGAAAACTACTTTATCGTTATTAAGAACTAAAAAACACGGAAATATGAAAAGACTATTGATTTTGGCTTTTGCATTTGTGCCGATATTCGCAATGGCGCAGGATGACCTTTATTTTGTTTCTTCAAAGAAACCGAAGGAACAAAAACAAGTGGAATATATGCAGAAGAAATCGCAGGAGGCTGTGGCAAGGATGCAGACGAAATCACAGGAGGCTGTGGCAAGTATGCAGGCAAGAGTGGAAACGCTTGAACCTCCCACGCTGGTTGACTATCAGAGCAACCGACGGAGTGAAGATGAGTATAATCGCCGATATACATACAGCGGCGACTATCAGAATGCGGGAGGACTATATGCCGATTCTCTGGCGGCAAGCATTGACACCGTTGGCGGATATTATGCCGACGAGTATGACATGGAAGACCCTGAACTTGACTATCGTTTTTCTCGTCGTTTGGTTCGTTTCCACAATCCTCGTCTTTATGCTATGGCAAGCCCTTACTATTGGGATTTGTACTATGGTTACGGTGCATGGGATTACCTTTATGACCCATATTACGACCCGTGGTATTATCATTACGGTTGGCGTTACGGATGGGCTTGGGGGCCTTGGGACTGCTGGTACGGAGGCATTTGGGGCTGGCATAGCCCATACGCATGGAGTTACTGGGGATGGGGTCCCGGTTGGCATCATCCGCCTATGTACGGAGGTGGCTGGCATCATGGCGGTGTACATAACATCGTTCCTCGTCAGTATAACTCTTCACGTGGCCACATGGCGGCTGGCAGCCGTCTGCGCACCAATGCGTCGGGACGCACCACAATGGCGTCACGTTCAAACATCGTTGGCGGTCGTGCAGATGCATCCAGAAGTCGCTCTGCGGCTGCTGGCGACCGTAGCGGAGCAATGGAAGGACGTACGAATGTGCTGAACTCGCGCACGTCTGCCACACAGCGCAGCAGTGCAACGACACGCAACACCACCTCTGCGCCTTCACGTTCTGCAACCGATAGGAATGCTGGCAATCGCTCGTCATCATCTTCAAATAATGCTTCTTCGTCTCGTTCATCTTCAACATACAGCAGTGGCAGCCGTAGCAGTGCAGGAAGCAGCCGCAGCAGTGTAGGTGGCAGCAGTTATGGCGGAGGCAGTCGCAGTGGCGGTGGTAGTTTCGGAGGTGGAGGCAGCCGTGGTGGCGGAGGTCGTCGGTAGAGGCTGGCACAAAGGAGTGACATAGATTTATTTTTACATTATATAAAATATAAGGACAATGAGAACACGAAAATTACATATTCTGCTTAGCATCTTAATGGGCTTTGCAGGCACAGCATACGCACAGGACAGTTATGATGCACAGACAATGGCGACCAGCGACCTCAACGGTACGGCTCGGTTTGTAGCGATGGGTGGGGCGCTCGGCGCTCTGGGAGGCGATGTCAGCGTGATGAGTACAAACCCTGCCGGCACGGCGATGTACCGCAAGAGCGATGCTGCCATTACCATAAGCGAACTTTTCACAGAAAGCAAGGGGGCAATGGGGCATGACAACTACCGAATGTCGCTCGACCAAGGAGGTGTTGTCATAGCATTAGATATGAACAACCCTACCAGCAAGGGCTTGCAGTTCATCAATTTTGGTGTGAACTATCAGAAGAAGCGTAATTTCTTCACTAATCAGTTGACAGACATAAACCTCGGTGATAAGTTCAGCCAGACGTGGCAGATTGCCGACCTGTGCAATATGGCTGACTATAACGGATATTGGGGAACAATGGCTGACATGAGTGCATCGTCAAAAGACCATGACGGCATTTTGAATGAGTTCATCGTGAAAGATGTTGACGACAAAGGAAATCCTTATGAATACATAGAATATGAGGGTGTGGCAGGTCGCAATGCCTATTATGAACGATTTACATACGGTGCTAATATGCAGGCAGATATAAACCTCTCGTTCAATGTCAGCGACCGTTTCTTTATCGGAGCGTCCATGGGTGTGTATGACATAGATTATAGCCGTGAGTCATTCTATCAAGAGTTTGGAACAGACGGCAATTGCTATGATTTCACAAACTGGTACAAGACCAGAGGCGATGGATTTGATGTGAAATTAGGCTTTATTTGCCGGCCTGTTGAGGACAGCCCGTTCCGTTTTGGCGTTACGTTACACACTCCTACGTGGTATCGCATGACGGATACAAATGGTTCTGCGCTCTATTATAATGATGAGTATATAACAGACGCTTTCAATTCTGAATATGATTATCATTACCGCACTCCGTGGAAGTTGGGTGTGAGTCTCGGACATACGATAGGGAACTTCTTCGCTATTGGTGCAGAGTATGAATATCAGGATATGAGTACAGCCAAATACTCAGATATTGGTTGGAGCGACTATGACTATTTCCGCAATGTGAACAGGATAACGGAGCAGATACTAAAAGCACAGCATACATTGAAGATTGGCGCTGAATTTAAGCCTATTAACGAGTTCGCTGTTCGCATAGGCTATAACTACGTTTCTTCGCCATTCGAGAAGAATGCCTATCGCACCATTGGATATGACGGCGTATATACTGAGACTGATTGGATTAACTGGGGCGATATAAGCCGTTTCACATTCGGTTTGGGATATAGATACAAAGGTGGCTATTTCGACATTGCCTATCAGTACCAAGGTCAGAAAGGCGACTTCTACGCATTCGACAATGATGTGGAGTTCTTGCCTACCAAGATAGAGAACAACCGCTCGCAAGTTATGGCGACATTCGGTTTCCGTTTCTGATTAAAGGTAGAGGCGATTTTCTTTAATGTATCGCTCAACGCGGTAATCTACATAGGCTGTGAGGCTTTCATTGCTCCTCACAGCCTCTCTTATTTTAGTGGAACTGATGTCGTAAAGCGGTGTGTTTACAAGCGTTACAGTTGGTGGCAGTGATGTCTCGTCAATGTGGCAATCAGGGCGGCGATATATATATATGTTGTATGTAGATATTATCTCTTCCGAATGATACCAGCGAGGAAAACGCTCCCAATTGTCTGCTCCAATGACAAGGGCAAACGTGTGCTGTGGGTATGCCTTAGAAAGTGCGTGGAGGGTGTTTATGGTGTAGGAAGGTATTGGCAAATGTTTCTCAAAATCAGATACTTTCACGCCATTGATGCCTTGGGTAGCCAAAGAAGCCATGTTCAGCCGATGCTCATATTCGGCAATGTCTGTGGAAACGTCTTGCTTCAAGGGGTTGAGCGGTGACACCAGTAGCCATAGTTCATCTACAATGCCTTGTTCTACCAGTGCCTGTGCCAAATGTATGTGGCCTTTATGTATGGGGTTGAAACTTCCTCCGTATATACCTATCCGCATAAATGGTTTGTTTTTGCAAAAATAGGTATTTTCAGTGAAATATACGCAATGATATATGGAAATACGCATAATGGAATGTAAAGAACCCCATTTCTTTATTGAATGTTGCGTGTTTCACTAAAAAATTGCTAACTTTGCATCCAAATACGCAATTTTTGGCTTGAGATGAATGTTGCGATAGTGAAATATAATGCCGGCAATATAGGGTCGGTGGAAAATGCGGTGAGGCGGCTTGGGATTGAGCCGACGGTGACAGATGTGCCTGAATTGATATGTGGTGCTGACCGTGTTATCTTTCCCGGACAGGGAGAGGCGAGGAGTACGATGGCTTATTTGAAGGCACATCGGCTCGATGAGGTGATAGTGGGATTGAAGCAGCCTGTGTTGGGAATTTGTATAGGCATGCAGTTGTTGTGCAGGCATAGCGAGGAGCAGGACACGGATTGTCTTGGGGTGTTTGATGCGGAGGTGAAGAGGTTTGTGCCGAAGGTGCATGAGGACAAGGTGCCGCAGATGGGGTGGAATACCATTGAGGACTTGAAGTCGCCTTTGTTTGCAGGATTGGGAAAAAGTGTTGCGGATGCCGAGGGGACGATGATGGCGAATGGTGGGAAAGGTGGTGGCAAGCCTGACTTTGTGTATTTTGTGCATAGTTACTACGTTCCGTTGTGCGATGCTACAATCGCTACGACTAACTATATTCAGCCGTATTCTTCTGCTTTGCATAAGGGCAATTTCTATGCTACGCAGTTCCATCCCGAAAAGAGTGGGACGGTGGGAGAACGGATATTGAAGAACTTTATTGAGTTGGTGTGAAGCATTGAGTTGGCGTGAAGCGGATATTGAAGAATTTTATTGATTTGTAAATGATAGAGATAATCCCTGCAATAGACATCATTGACGGAAAGTGCGTGCGTCTGACGAAGGGCGACTACGACACGAAGAAGGTGTATAACGAAGACCCGCTTGAGGTGGCGAAAATGTTTGAGGCTCATGGCATCCGCCGCCTTCACACGGTCGATTTGGATGGCGCTCGTTCGCAGCACATCGTCAATTATAAGACCATTGAGAAGATTGCCGACCACACAAGTCTTGTGATTGACTTCGGTGGCGGAATAAAGTCGGACGAGGACATCGACATTGCTTTTGCCAGCGGTGCAACGATGGTGACGATTGGCAGCGTGGCGGTGAAGAAGCCTGCTCTTTTCGAGGAGTGGCTGGAGAAGTACAATGACAATAAGATTATCCTCGGAGCGGACGTTAAGGACGGTGTCATCAGCATAAACGGATGGACGGAGGGGGCGGACGATGAGTTGATGCCGTTTCTGCACCGATATGTGAGCAAGGGAGTGGATAATGTGTTATGTACGGACATTAGCCGCGACGGAATGTTACAGGGTCCCGCCATGCAGTTGTATGAGGATGTGATGAAGGAGTTTCCCGAACTGCATCTCATTGCCAGCGGTGGCGTGAGTTGCATTGAGGACATTGATTTGCTCAACAGCGCGGGCATTCCAGCCGTGGTGTTCGGCAAGGCGATTTACGAGGGAAAGATAAGTATGGAGGAGTTGGAGAAATATGTTGGCTAAGAGAATCATACCGTGCCTTGACATCAAGGACGGACAGACGGTGAAAGGCACTAACTTTCTGAACCTTCGCGAGGCGGGCGACCCGATAGAACTGGGGAAGATGTACAGCGAGCAAGGGGCTGACGAGTTGGTGTATCTGGACATAACGGCATCGCACGAGGGGAGAAAGACTTTTACTGAATTGGTGAAGCGTATCGCATTGGAAATCAACATACCATTCACCGTTGGTGGAGGAATAAATGAACTGAAAGATGTTGATAGATTGCTCAATGCTGGAGCAGATAAGGTGAGCGTAAATTCCGCTGCGTTGCGTCGTCCCGAACTGATTGACGAGATAGCACGGAACTTCGGAAGCCAAGTGTGTGTGGTGGCGATAGATGCAAAATGTGAGGACGATAATGTGCATGAGAATGGCGACCCTCGGATTGACGGAGAATGGCGGTGCTATGTGAATGGCGGGCGTGTGCCGACTGAATATAATCTGTTCAGTTGGGCTAAGGAGGTGAATGAGCGAGGAGCGGGAGAGATACTTTTCACGTCGATGAACCACGACGGAGTGAAGCGGGGTTTTGCCGATGCCGCCTTGCGTAAGTTGGCAGACACTCTCACCATTCCTGTGATTGCATCGGGCGGTGCAGGTACGAAGGAGCATTTCAGAGACACATTCGTCAATGGACACAGCGATGCCGCACTTGCTGCCAGCGTGTTCCACTTTGGCGAGATACCCATCCCCGAACTGAAGCAGTATCTTATGGCTGAAGGGGTGAATGTCAGAATGTGAAAGGTGTAAAAGAGAACTGCAACGACTGCAACGGTGCGTGAATGTTAGAACATAAAAATAAAAAGGATGAAAATAGATTTCGATAAATTGCAAGGTCTTGTGCCAGCCATTGTGCAGGATGCCAAGACGCTGAAGGTGCTTATGCTCGGCTTCATGAACGAGGAGGCTTATCAGAAGACTGTCGAGACAGGTAAGGTGACGTTTTATAGCCGCACACGCAAAACATTGTGGACGAAGGGCGAAACGAGCGGCAACTTCCTCAACGTGGTGGAGATTCTGAACGACTGCGACAACGACACGCTTCTCATCAAGGCAAATCCCGTTGGTCCTGTATGCCACACAGGTGCTGACACATGCTGGAACGAGAAGAACGAGAACCCCGTCATGTTCCTTGTTGAACTTCAGCGATTTATAGAAAAGCGTCACAAGGAAATGCCCGAAGGTAGTTACACCACATCGCTGTTCAAGGACGGCTGTCATCGCATGGCACAGAAAGTGGGCGAGGAGGCGTTGGAGGCAGTGATTGAGGCAGTGGCAGGTAATGACGAGCGTTTGGTGTATGAGGCATCTGACATGCTGTATCATCTGATTGTTCTCCTAACATCGAAGGGGCTTACAATCGAAGACCTCGCATCGGAGTTAGCGGAACGCCATGACCCTAACTGGCATAAGCATTAAAGTAAATCTACGATTTTACAATTGTAAATTATATAGATGAAACTGATTGAATATAAGAACGTAAACGTATATCAAGAGAGCCAACTCGTCTTGCAGAATGTTGATTTTGAGGTAGGCGAGGGCGAGTTCATCTACATTACGGGCAAGGTCGGAACGGGCAAAAGTTCATTTTTGAAAACCTTGTATGGCGAACTGCCTGTGAAAGAGGGCGAAGCGAGAGTGATGGGTGTGGACATGGTTGAGTTGAAGCGTCGTCATCTGCCTGAACTGCGTAAGAAGTTGGGCATTATCTTTCAGGATTTCCAGTTGCTGACCGACCGCAGCGTTGATGCCAATCTGCGTTTCGTCTTGAAGGCTACGGGATGGAAAAACAAGGTGGAGATTGACCAACGGATAAACGATGTCCTCGAACTGGTAGGCATGGCGACAAAGGGCTACAAGATGCCGTCGGAACTCTCTGGCGGTGAGCAGCAACGCATCGTGATTGCCCGTGCCATACTGAACCGACCGAAACTCATCCTTGCCGACGAGCCGACAGGAAATCTCGACGTGGAGACAGGCAGACAGATTTCCGAACTGCTGCAAAGAATATGCAGGGCTGGCAGCACGGTGATAATGATTACACACAATCTGAACCTCATCGACCAATACCCCGGTCGTCAGTTCCTGTGCGACAATCACCGCCTTGTGGAGGTTGAGTATAAGTTGGAAAGGGCATCGGTGGAGGAATTGGATTGACGATGTAGGAAACAGATAAAATTGAAAATATAGAGAAAGGTAAAAAGGATTAAAACAATTACATATTTTATAATAAGACTATGAAGGTACTCAAGTTTGGAGGAACATCCGTCGGCACTCCTCAGCGAATGAAGGATGTCGTGAAACTAATCGCTGACGGCGAGCAGAAAATCGTTGTTCTCTCGGCAATGTCAGGCACAACCAACTCGCTTGTGGAGATTTCAGATTATCTCTACAACAAAAATCCCGAAGGTGCGAACGAGACCATCAACTCGCTCGAAAAGAAATACAGAAAGCATGTAGATGAACTCTACACGACTGACGAGATGAAGCAGCAGACGCTCGATTTCCTCAAAGAAGTGTTCGGCTATCTGCGTTCGTTCACGAAAGGCATATTCACCATGTACGAAGAGAAAATCATTGTCGGTCAGGGAGAGATAATCTCCACCAACATGGTGACGAACTACCTCATCGAGCAGGGATATAATGCTGTTCTCATCCCCGCACTTGAATTCATGCGTACTGACAAGAATTCCGAACCCGACCTTGAGTACATCCGCGAGAAACTTCAGGTGCAACTTGAACAAAATCCCGGCAAAGAGATTTACATCACTCAAGGCTTCATCTGCCGCAACGCATACGGAGAGGTAGATAACCTTCAGCGAGGCGGTTCTGACTACACGGCATCGCTCATCGGAGCAGCAATCGGAGCATCTGAAATACAGATATGGACAGACATTGACGGCATGCACAACAACGACCCCCGTTTCGTTGAGAACACATCGCCCGTCAATCACCTGCACTTCGAGGAAGCGGCAGAACTGGCATACTTCGGTGCGAAAATACTGCACCCAACATGCGTGCAGCCAGCAAAATACGCGGGCATACCAGTGAAACTGCTCAACACGATGGACCCCTCGGCACCCGGCACCGTAATCAGCAACGAGACCGAACACGGAAAGATAAAGGCTGTGGCAGCAAAGGACAATATCACAGCCATCAAAATCACATCCTCACGCATGCTGCTCGCATACGGCTTCCTTCGCAAGGTGTTCGAAATCTTCGAGACCTACAAGACATCCATCGACATGATAGCAACGTCGGAAGTGGGCGTGAGCGTTTCCATCGACAACGTGACAAACCTGCCGACAATAGTGAACGAACTGAAGAAACTCGGACATGTGCAAGTAGATAGCGACATGTGCATCATCTGCGTAGTAGGCGACCTCGATGCACAGAACGTAGGTTTTGAAAGCAAGGCGACAGAGGCACTGAAAGACATCCCTGTGCGTATGATTTCATACGGAGGCTCCAACCACAACATCTCGTTCCTCATCTCGGCAGAAGACAAGAAGCATGCCCTTCAGTCGCTGTCCAATCATCTGTTCAACTAATATACACACAACACATGGCAATCACATTCAATGTAGAGAAACTGGCGGACATACGCACGCCCTTCTACTACTACGACACAAACATCCTGCGTCAGACACTCGATGCAATCAAGACAGAAACACAAAAGTACCCCAACTACTTCGTCCACTATGCAGTGAAAGCCAACGCCAACATGAAAGTCCTCAAAATAATCAACGAGGCAGGACTCGGCATCGACTGCGTGTCGGGCGGAGAAATTGAGCAAGTGTTGGCAGCAGGTTTCCCAGCCGACAAAATCGTCTTTGCAGGGGTAGGGAAGAGCGACTGGGAGATTGAACTCGGACTCGACAAAGACATCTTCTGCTTCAATGTCGAGAGCATCCCCGAACTGGAGGTCATCAACGAGATAGCGGCAGCGAAAGGCAAGACAGCCACCGTGTGCTTCCGCATCAACCCCAACGTGGGAGCCCACACGCATGCCAACATCACCACGGGACTGGCTGAAAACAAGTTCGGCATCGCAATGGAGGACATGGAGAAATTCATTCTCTTGGCAAAGACATTGAAAAACATACAGTTCAAAGGACTGCACTTCCACATCGGCTCACAGATACTTGAGATGGACGACTTCGCAGCCCTCGCCAACCGCATAAACGAACTGCAGGACAAACTCGAAGCGGCAGGACTACCCATAGAAATCATCAACGTGGGAGGCGGACTCGGCATCGACTACGACAATCCGCAAGAGAACCCCATCCCCGACTTCGCAAGTTACTTCGCCACCTACAACAAATTGTTGAAACTCCGTCCCAACCAGACCGTGCATTTCGAACTCGGACGCTCAGTCGTGGGACAATGCGGTGCACTCATCACAAAAGTCAATTATGTGAAAGAAGGCTCGCACAAGAAATTCGTCATCGTCGATGCAGGCTTCACCGACCTCATCCGTCCAGCCCTCTACGATGCCCACCACAAGACCATCAACCTATGTAGCGATGCAGAAGAAGAAACATACGACGTGGTAGGCCCAATATGCGAGTCGAGCGATGTCTTCGCCAAAGGCATCCAACTCTCAAAAACCAAGCGAGGCGACCTCATAGCCATGCTCTCAGCAGGTGCATACGGCGAAATCATGGCATCGGGCTACAACTGCCGCCGTCTCCCCATCGGCTACATGAGCGACGAACTCTGATTTTTGAACTGCAACAACTGCAACGCCATTTGTAATTTACAATTTGACGATGTACAATTTACAATTTATTTGTGAATTTAGGAATTTGGAGATTTTATGCCATTCGGATTAAAATTGCCAAATAACTCAATCGAAAAATAAATTGTAAATTGTACATCGTCAAATCGTAAATTAAAACTACTCTATTCCGTCACGTCCAGAGCCTCCGAGCCTCCCGTTACGTTCAGCCCCTTCAGCATCTTCTGGAACTGTCCCCCCGGATAGAACCGCACCTTCTTCACCTTCAGCGTACTCTCGTCAGCATCGTCAAGCACCTTCACCGCCCTCACCGTGAACGTAGGCTTGAACGAGCCAAACGAACCCAGCGACACACCGTGACCAATCTCCATGTAGTGGATAAGACGGTTCAGCAACGCATCCACCACCGAGCGAGTGGCACTCGAATTCACGCCACGGCTCTGAGCCACCTCCTCCACCAGCTGCTCATACGACACCTGCGGATATGTCAACTGCTGAATCTTGTAGCGAGTAGGCTTACTCTCAAGATAATTCAACTTAATCTTCGTCTTGCGATAATTCAGACCCATAATTCAAATCTCCTTTCTTTTTTTCGGGCAAACACCACACATACATCTTTTTTACAGCGTCCGCCACATAGTTAAACATTCATTTTTCTTATAGCGTTGCAACAACTATCATTTCATTCTCGACTTCCATCCAGAACTCCTCGCCCCTCCCATACGCCTCATACACCATCTCCGTCAGCCTTGCGAACACCTCGTCCCCCCTCTCAATCCTCCTCTTCCTGTCCTCCCACGCCTTGCGAGCCACCGCATCATCCCCCCATTCCTCCGTGTTCCACTCCCTCGCCAGCACGCCCACGCCAATCAGCACCTCACCCTCCATCCACTGCCTGCTCCATCTGTGTCCCACAAACACCTGCCTGTGTCCCGGACACCTCACGACCCTCAGCCCCATCGGCCCGTAAGGCGACCCTCCCGGCTTCATCCTCCACCTGCCCCTCGGCAGACAGAACCTCGACGCCCCCGCAAACGACTCCCCGTAGTCCCTGAACGCAGCCTCACGAGCCTCGCACACCATCCTCGGCTCCTCCTCGTCCTGCATCCACACCTCCATCACGCTCTTCGTCACCTCCGCATCACCGTAATACCTTCTCAACCTGATTACCATCCGTCCTTCCCTTTCTTCATTTTTTACTTGTTAAACACATTTCTTCATTTACGATTTGACGATTTACAATTTACCATTTATTTGCGAATTTGACAATTTTGAGATTTATCCATGCAGATTAAATTGCCCAATACCTCAATCGAAAAATCAATTGTAAATTGTAAATCGTCAAATCGTAAATTCCAAAGACATTCGTTTTCTCAATACCCCTCTTTCCTTATTCACACCACAAAGTTAGCAAAAATTTTCGACACGTCCAACAATCATAGAAAAATTTTCCAAAAATATCAAAACTTTCAAAAAAAACATCTTACAACCTCCGCCACACCCCTATCCACAATCACCTTCCGCCGTCCAGCCCAATTATCCCACACCCTCCATCGCAATCACGCTTCGCCATCCATCACAAACACACTCCACTCTTCATCACAAACACACTCCTCCATCCGCCAATAATCCTCCCTCCGTTGCACCGTTGCAGTTGTTGCAGTTCTCGCAACCCCCTCACAAAACCCTAAAAAAGTATTTATATTATAATAATATAAAATTTCTCTTTGACTTTTCGTTGCACTGCATTTTTAACTGCAACAACTGCAACGCTGCAACGGAGAAATCATTTTTCCCTCCTGCAAATCACCCTCCCTATATGCGAGCCGATGACAGAAAGTCTCACCTCCTGCACTCCGCAAAATAATGCACGGAAAATATTTGCATGCCAATAGGAAATTTCGTATCTTTGCAAAAGGAAAAAGAAATTTATGACACAAAAGAAATAGCATAATGAAAAAAGCACAGAAAAGAGAGGCTTTGTCTGTTGTACGTCTGATAAAAGAGGTTCTGGTGGAACAGTTAGGCATTCCTTTTAAGAATATAGTGAATGATACGGCGTTCTCTAAATATACTGGGTCTAAGCGACCAGACCTGTTAATATCTAATGTGGGGTATGATGGTAAGAATGATGATGATTTTGTTAAAAATTTACTATGCTATGTAGAGGCTAAAGATTGCAGTTGCAAAATTGATGATAGCGACTGGAAGGACGGATATTTGCAGGGGAGGGAAAAAGCCATGAAGTTAGGCATGCCGTATTTTGGAGTCACTAATTGCCGTACGACTTATTTTTATAATACGGAAAATGGGCTTAAACTGACATTGAACGGGAATTTGGTTTCCGAGTTTCAAACGCTTGATGTCTTTCGTGTAATGCGCAGGAAACTAACAGAGGCTCCGTCGCGGACAGATATTAAAATCGGTGTGGATTCCCTTTCTTCTGTGTCAGAGTCGGTGTTCAACAAAAAATTGTGGGAACTTAAAGAGGAGTACAGGGAGATTGATTTTGCCAACAACACTCAAAAGATTGATTTTACAATTGGCTTGATTGCTTTGGAGTATTATGAAGAAAAGGCGGAAATAGATAATACAAAAGACATGTCACAGCAATACTGGTCAGACGGCAAGCAGTACATCTCGGAAAACGGAAAGTTTGATTCCGCAAAGGCGAATAATCTGAAAACTCTAATTGTGTCATACATTGACAGGCTTGTTTCAGAGGATTCTGACTTCAAAGATTTTTCGCAACTTCTGCTTGCCTTGAAAGACTTAATTGCAGGCAACAATGCAATAGTTTCTCCATCGCAATTGCAGTCAATATATCCCATCATCGATTCCATGAAACCTATGCATGGTGCTGGTTTCGATTTGTTCGGAGCAGTGTACGAGAACTTTGCTAATTCAAAAGAGAAAAAAGATTTTGGCGAGTATTTTACACGCCGCCATTATGCTCACGTGTTGGCAGAGTTGCTGATGAAAGATGAAGACATATTCCGTGAGATAAGAATCATTGACCCCAGTTGTGGAACAGGGGGGATGCTGACAGAATGTTTTAAGGTGCTAAGGTCGAATTATGAAGATAGTGGCACATATACGGCAGAGGCAAAGTCTTATTTGAGTTTGTCATGTTTCTATGGCATAGACATAAGAACAGAAAACATATCACGGACTCGCTTGAATATGTTTCTGGTAGGAGATGGTCACACAAATATGTTTGCTGACAACAGTTTGAAGCCAGAAAAGCCGAGGGGCAAGCAGTTCTTGACTAATGGTCAATACGATTATGTGATTACCAATCCTCCGTATGGAGCAGGTACAATCATGGCGGAAACAGATGTGCTTAATTCATACAGGATGGAAATTGCTTTCATCTGCAAAATAATAGATTTGCTGAAAGTTGGAGGCAAAGCGTGCATCATCACTCCTGACGGTGTGCTTGAAAATCCTTCCTTTAAGAAATTACGCACAGAAATCATGTCTGTATGCCATGTTGAAGCAATAATCTCATTGCCCAAGTTTGCGTTTGCACCCTACACAAAAGAGAAGACTTATGCCTTGTTTGTGAAGAAAAAGCATGAAAGAAATTACAATGCAGCAAAAGTAAACAAAGGTAAACGTCATTTGGCGACAGGCAAGTTTCAGAAAGATCCCATTTGGATGTATATCATTGACAACGATGGTTTTGCGAACTCTGACAAACGGTTCCCAACTCGATTGAGAAACGAAAATCAGCAATGGATGCACGATGAAGTATCTGGATATTCAGACAACAAAGGCAACGAACAAAAAAGCCTGCTTGTGCAGCGATGGAAGAATTATGATGACCGCTTGTCTGGTGGAACTGGCTGGATGGACGAGAAGGGAGTGATGGTAAAACAGAGAAAAGGCGGATTTGTTCCGTTTGAAGAAATAAACAAAGACGAATATCATACATTGCTGCCAGAAAGGTATTTGCGCCCTTATGAACCGCATTTTGTCAGCCAAGAAGAATTCGCAAAGGAAATGTCGGCTGCAATGGCTGATATAAAAAAAATGGCTCGCATAAAAGGGTTTATAGTAAATGGGAATACAAAAGTGCGGCAAACGCGCTACCAAACAAAAGATGTACCAATCAATACCGTTCTTGACTATGTTAGCGGCAACTCCGGGCTGACAGAAGAATTTTTGTATAATAACATTGGTTTGGAAGGACAAAGATATAAAATACTGTCAAGCGCCACAAAGGCAGAAAACCAACTCGGAGAGATACCGAAGTGCAAAATAAAAAAACAGGAGTTGAAAGTTTTTGAAGATAAAGAGGGCTTGTTAGTCATTCGTAAAGGAAAGGCTGGCAAAACATATTTTCTGCAACCGGGGAAATACACCCTGAACGATGATGCCTATATTTTATATGTAAAACCTCAATGCCCCTATCAGATTAATCTGAAATGGCTGTCGCTGCAATACCGTTCAGAGTTTTTAGCATACGCTTCATCCTCTGACAATGGCACATGGAACATGACAGGCTTTTTCAATGGTGTGAAGATTGACATTCCAGAATACGAAGAACAGATTCGACTTGTCAAAATGTATGAAGACACCGAAAAGTTACAGGAACAGATAGAGGCTGTTCAAAACAGAATTGCAAACCTCTGCAATAAAGAAATATCATAGATCAGCGCTCCTTGTCAGGACTTTTTCAGCGAGTTCAGTTTTTCTGCAATTTTCTCAAGTCTTGTTTCAAAAGCATCCATTTGCTGTGGTTGATAGACAATGCTGTCGGCGATATTGATGGTCACGCTGGAGTTTTCCCCACAGGTAATATATGAACGACTGCCAACAGGTTTTATGCACTGGCTGCCTACGCCAACTTCGGCGCTGCCTTCAACAAGAGCATTGAGTCTCGGATTGCCTTCATCAAGATGCAGTGTGCCAGTCGGCGCTTTCATGTATATGATGGGTGCACAGTTGGTGTCTTCACTGAGGGTTTTATAGTCGAGGTATGGCCCAACTTTGTCTGATACGCGAGGAAGATTTTTGCGTGGAAAGATAAATTTAATTTCTTTGATACCTTTGGGGTATTTGGCGACAGTTTTCCAGAAGTTGCGCGGATTGCTCGCAGCCCATATATCTATGTAGAGGCTGTAACTTTTCATGTGGCGTCGGAAGATGTTCTTCAGAATGTTTTTTACAACATCAGGGTTGGTAAAGGCGTGATTGTTTTCTATAAGAATACGCTGGACATCCTTGCGGTTGTCAACGATGACTATGCAACTGGGATGGTCTTTCTCCTGCCTCTTCTTGAAATTCTCTTCGATTGTCACACTCTTTTCGTTGTCAATCTGGAATATGACAATGTTCCCTTCGTCCATAAGAATGTTGATATAGTGCCTTGTTTTATGATAAAAAGATTTTCCTTGGCTGATGGAGAAAAAACGCTGAAAGAACTCTTGTTTGTGTATCATTGGGTCTTCCCCATCTTTTAGCAGATTGTTGTCCAATGGTAATTGGGGATGCCCTATTATTGGACCAAAGGAATAGTTGTAAACTTTGTACGTTGACATAAATTCATATCTTTTTATTGCAATATTACGACATTTTCTAAACTTTTTCGCATCTTTGCAATGAAAAACAAACAAAATCGTATAAAAAATGATATATGTATAAAAGATTTACCAAAAACGAGTGCAAAAAATTACGAAACGAGTGTTATTATGATGACCCGCTTTTCGTTACATATATTAATTCTCTAAATGATTTTTCTCTGAAATATCATGATTTGGGTGCAGAAGAAATTTGGAACGAGGCAAGGAGGTACGCACGCCAATTAGGTAAAGCAAAAAGACCAGATAAAGAGGTAAGTGCCATATATAACGAACTTGTGGAGAGATATACGGTTTTTCTGGAGAAAGGCGTTCCGCGCAGTCGTACGGAAGAGGAAAGTGAGCGCACGGCTGTATGTGTGCTGATGTGCATTTTGTACATGCTATGTACCACAGAAGACGAACAAAACCCTTACGACAGAGTGTGTGTTGCTATCGGTAACAAAATATCTAAGCATTTTATTGTCAGAGAGATTTATGACAGCCAAAGAAGTGCCGAAAAGGATGAAGAAAATAACGGTGTGGTAGTTCCTTTTAAGGACTATATGAAAGAGGCAGAGGCGGTAGAAATAGAAATAAAAATGGCGCAGGAAAAGTTGCAACAAACAAGTGTGTGTATCAGACGCAAATTTCTTGAAACTGAATTGGGGGCTAAAATAGGAAAAACACAGTTTGAATTGCTGATAGATGATATTTTGGGCATTGATGGCTTACTGGACAGTATGATGGATTCGGAGTTTAGCGGTTTCACGGAGTTCAACAGAACATTGTTTTGCAATATAATTGGCATGATGAAGAGAGGGAATATCCTTTCGTTTTCATACGACAAATTGAGCAAAAATTTAGGTTTTGGAGTGTCAGTTAAGAGTTATTTGATGACGGATGTGTCTAAACATTCACGCTATTTAAGCAAACACAAACGTCAAATAGATGAAATCATAAAAAAATACGCTGTTGTATAAATGGTTTAGGAATGGTTCTAAAATGGTTATGGTGGTTACAGGAGAGGAATAATTGTGTTATCAGTCTATTTAATAGTCGGTTAGGTATAGTATTGAAATAACTGAAAAATACAATTAAATTCGTTTTAAGAGCCTATAAAGACCCTGTACCTTTGCACCGTCGAAAGGAAAAAGAAGCACTTGAAATGGCTTCTGAACTTTCGAGGGTGCATTTTTTGTACCCGCACGTTTGAAAAGACCCAACAACCTCTCGCGGACATGGGGAATGTGGTTGCAAACACATCTTCGTCGACTACGGCAAAGTGCGGCACGATGCTTTCATTTTTTTACAAGACTTACAAAGAAAAAAATTATGAAAAGAATTATTTTCAATCAAGACGTTTATATGGAGACGCAGACAGTGTTCTTTCAGAGCGGAGACATCTACATCTATCCTTGTGCCTTTGAGCACGGACGGAGCATCGTGGCGGGCGGTCGCAAGGCGAGCCAGCAGGGGCGGATGGTGACAGATGATTCGGGTACGAGCCATTTCCGCCCATACGCAAAGGCGGGCGGAAGCCGATACACGCATCTGTTCCGCACGCAACACGGGGAGGTGAAGGAGACTGCCGACAGCATGATTTTCACGCTTCGTTTCCCAAAGAGGTTGGGGGCGGAACTCATTGAGAGGCTGCATCTTGAGGAGACTAATGAGCATGCAGAGTTTTTTATGGCTATGTGCAAGAGGAATGACGGGGTGATGGCGAAGGAAGAGAAGGAGGAGAGAGTATGAGTGTGCATGTGATTTATTACGAGGGCGGGGCGAAGAAGATGCGTCCTGTGCTTACACGGAGGGAATATCTGGAGTTGCGTGGGAGCGTGAGGCAGAGAACGGTGCTGTCTCTTGTCCGCCACGGGGACTCGCGGCAGAAGCAAAATCTTGTGCAGATGAACTACTCGTGTCTGCCGGGAGAGGACGGTGCGTTGAAGGGGTGCAGGACGGCGAGCCGCTCGGTGGGGATGGACATTGACTTTGTGGCTGACAGGTCGATGACGGACGAGGAGCAGATGTTGTGGAAGGAGGAGCAGATGAGGCGTGTGCCAGAACTGGTGCTGGACAAGAAAGAGGAGTTGGGTCTGCTCATGCTGGAGAGGTCGGCATCGAAGGGGTTTCACGTCGTGTTCCGTCGCCGTGCTGAACTCTCGCAGGAGGAGAATCTGCGGTGGGCGAGCGAGGTGCTGGGCGTGAAGTATGACGAGGGGGCGAAGGACATCACAAGGGTGTTTTTCACTACGTCGGCGAGCGAGGAGGATTTGCTGTTTCTTGACGACGAGGTGTTTGACGTTGCACCGTTGCAGTGTTGCAGTTCTCCGAAGGAGTGTGAGCCGCAGCAGGAGAAGGGTGGTGCGACGGTGCAGGAGCGGAAGGAGGTGTGTCGCGATGCCGCTGCCACTTACAACGGCATGCTGTTCTCCGACATCATCGCGAAATACTGGGAGATGTTCAACGACGGCAAAGAGCCGTGTGAGGGCGACCGCAACGTGAAGACCTACGAGTTGGCGATGACGCTGAGGAGCATCTGCGACTATTCGCTGGAGAGGATGCTTGCCGTCATTCCCAACTACTGGGGCGAAGAGAATGTGGAGGAATGGCGACGGACGGTGGAGAACACGCTGAAGGAGCCGCGCAAGGGGATGCCTTACCGACTAAAGCAGGTGCTGAATGCTATGAAAGAGACTGCTGGGGTGAGGGCGTGCGGCGGTACGATGACTACGCCTCCTCCGATGCCTAAGCGGCTGCCGAAACTCATCGGGCTGCTCACACGCAACGTGCCGTCGTTCTACAAGCCTGCTGTGGCAAACGCTGTGTTTCCCGCCCTTGCCGCACATCTGCACGGGGTGAAGTTCCGCTACTGGGACAATGTGGAACACGAGGCCACGTTCATGAATGTGCTGATTGGGCGGCAGTCAATCGGCAAGGGGTCCATTAAGAAGCCCATCGAGTTCATCATGGAGGACATCCGTCTGCGTGACCTGCCTAACCGCAAGAGGGAGGCGGAGTGGAAGCAGAAGAACCCCTACGCGAAGCAGAAGAAGGAGCCACGTCCGACGGACATCTGCGTTCAGATGCTCATCGACAACCTGACGGATGCCGTGTTCAACCAGCGTATAGTGGATGCTCACAACAATGGGCAGAGGTACATCTACACTATCGTGGACGAGATTGACTCGCTGAAAAAGGTGACATCGCGAGGCACGGTGGACGAGGTGGGGCTGCTCATCCGCAAGGCGTTCGACAATTCGCTGGCAGGGCAGGAGCGTGTGGGTGCCGACTCGGTGAGCGGAATTGCGCCGCTGAGGTGGAACTTCAACGCTTCGACCACTCCTCCTAATGCACGCCGCTTCTTCTCGAAGATGGTGAACGACGGTACGGTGAGCCGGCTCGACATCAGCACTATCATCTGTCCTGACGACGATGAGGATGCGGTGCCTATTCTTGGCATCTACGACAATGTTTTTGCTGAGGAACTGAAGCCTTACATCGACCGGCTCGAAGCCGCAAGCGGTCTCATAGAATGTCAGCAGTCACGGAAACTCGCACTCGATATGAGGAGGGAGAACCGCGACACGGCACGGCTGTATGACTCGGAGGCATACAAGGTGTTTTCCTATCGTGCCAATGTCATCGCGTGGCTCAAGGGTATGCTTCTCTACGTTGCTCATGGCTACAAGTGGGACAGGACGATTGCCGACTTCGTGAGGTGGACGGAGCAGTATAACTTGTGGTGCAAGATGCTCTACTTCGGCACTCAGATGGAGAGGGAACTGCGTGAGGAGGTGGAGATGCAGCGTCAGTCGGGTCCTCAGAACTTGCTTGAACTGCTGCCCGACGAGTTCACACGCGAGCAATACAGGCAGATGCGTCAGTGTCAAGGTCGCACGGGCGATGGCGACAGCACATTACGCAGTTGGACAAAGCGGGGCTACGTTGCATACGACGATGTGAGTGGCGGATATGTGAAAACGGAGGAATATAAGCGTAACATCAGGGGGAAGGTGTGACGATGAGTGACAGCGTTGCAGTTGTTGCAGTTTTTTTTCTCCATGCTATTAGTGACTGATGCGACACTTTGTCATGCCGATGCCAGTGTTTTGCCACACTGGCATCTTTTTTGTTGCTTTCACAACAACTAAAAACAATAACATATTATGGCAGAAAATATAAAAGATGAAGAACTCGTGAACGAGGAGGTGAACGAGGAGACTGTGACAGATGAAGGCACAGGAGAGGAAAGTCAAAAGGAAGAACAAAAGGAACTCACTCCTGAGGAGAAGATTGCCGCTCTTGAGGCACAAATAGCAGAACTGAAAACGCAGCAACTGTATAAAGTGGCGGAGTTCGACAACTTCCGCAAGCGTGTGATGCAGGAGAAGGCTGAACTCATCAAGAACGGAGGTGCAAAGGTCATCACGACATTGCTCCCTGTTGTGGATGACCTTGAAAGAGCGCAGCAGAACATGGACAAATTCGAGGATGTTGCTGCCGTAAAGGAAGGACTAAACCTCATCATTGACAAATTCCTGAAGCAGTTGGCTCAAGAGGGTCTGAAAAAGATGGATGTGGTAGGTCAGCCGTTTGATGCCGACTATCACGAAGCCATTGCGATGGTGCCGGGATTGCCCGAAGACCAAAAAGGCAAGGTGATTGACTGCATGACCGCGGGATATATGCTGAACGACAAGGTTATCCGCTACGCAAAAGTGGCTGTGGCTGAATAACAATGACAGAACGACATTGACATTATGGCAAAGAGAGATTTCTACGAGGTGCTGGGAGTGTCTAAGACCGCTTCTGACGACGAGATAAAGAAGGCCTACAAGAAGATGGCCATCAAGTACCATCCCGACCGCAATCCCGGTAACAAGGAGGCGGAGGAAAAGTTTAAGGAAGCGGCAGAGGCATACGATGTGCTTCGCGACCCTCAGAAACGACAGCAGTACGACCGCTTCGGGCCCGATGCTTTCTCGCCCGGTGCAGGTGGTTTCGGTGGAGGTGCGGGAATGTCGATGGACGACATTTTCAGCATGTTTGGCGACATCTTCGGAGGTGGAGGCTTCGGCGGATTTAGCGGTTTCGGTGGCGGTGGAGGTCAGCGTCGCAAACCTGTGTATAAGGGACAGGATTTGCGTATGCGTATTGAACTCGACCTCAACGAGATTGTGAATGGAGTGACGAAGAAATTTAACGTGCGTACAGATGTTAAATGCTCTCACTGCAACGGCACAGGCTCAGAAGACGGACAAGAAGCGACTTGCTCCACATGTAACGGTCAAGGCGTTGTGTACAGAACTCGTCAGACGATGCTTGGCATAATGCAGACCCAAAACGTGTGCGACACTTGCGGTGGCGAGGGTACTGTCATCAAAAACAAATGTAAACACTGTAACGGCGAAGGCATCGTGAAGGGCGAGAAGCAGGTGGAGATAGAACTTCCAGCTGGACTTGTCGAGGGATACGCGTACAACTTTCAAGGAAAAGGAGGAGCAGGTCGCAGAGGCGGCGTAGATGGCGACCTTCAAATTCTTGTTCACGAAAAACCTCATCCCGACCTTGTGCGTGACGGATGCGACCTTGTGTATAACCTTCTGCTCACCATTCCGCAAGCGGTACTCGGCACATCTCTCGAAGTTCCCACCCACGACGGCAAGGCGAAAATCACCATCCCCGCAGGTACACAGCCCGGCACGGTGCTGCGGTTGAAAAACAAGGGTATTCCAGATATCAACGGCTATTCTCATCAGCGAGGCGACCAAATTGTCAATGTCTCCGTGTATATGCCAGAGACGCTGACAAAAGAGGAGCGGAAGGCTATCGAAACTCTTGCCGGAAGCGAGAATGTTGCTCCTTCGAGTGGCATCAAGGACAAGATTTTTAAGCATTTCCGTGCATACTTCAAGAAATAAAAACGCCTTCTTGTAAATTGGTGAAAGCCCTCTGATAGTGTCAGCATTGTCGGAGGGCTTTCCTTGTATTCTATGTTAGTTTTTCTTTTGTTTGGTATTACATTCCATTTTTGGCTTGTATTCATGTTTTTTTGTCGTACAAAAATATGGGTGTATTTTGTGTTTTGAGGAAAAAAAGATGTAACTTTGTGGGCAAAAAGGTTGGGGGAAAGAAAAAATATGTTGTAGATATACTTTATTTGATATATAGAAAAACAATAATAAGATGAGAAAATACGTTATAGATGATATTATGAGGAAAGTGATTTTGATATGTGTGGCATGTTGGGCGATGTGGCTTGGTGCTGCGGCACAGAGGATTTCGTTTGAGAAAAGCACGGTGAATGCAGGGGCAACGCTGTGGAAGAAGCCTGTGACGGCGGTGTTTAAGTTTACGAACAAGGACAAAAACCCTCTGTTTGTGAGGGAGGTGGACGCCGGATGCGGATGCTTGAAACCAGAGTGGACAACTCATGCGGTGCATAAGGGTGATGAAGGTGAGGTACGTGTGACGTATGACGCTCAGATGCTTGGGCATTTCGACAGGTATATCGATGTCTATACGAATGCAGGGGAGAAGCCAGTGAGGGTGAGGATGAAGGCGGTGGTAAGCACGGGCGAGGTGAAGACGGTGGAGGAGTTGTTTCCGTATAGCATTGGAGACATTTTGCTGAGTACCAACAATGTGGAGTTTACAGATGTGAGTGCGGGGGATTCGGCTAAGATAGAGATTGAGATTATGAACAATGGCAATGAGGTGTTCACACCTGCGCTGATGCATTTGCCTTCGTATCTCACGGCGACGTATTCTCCAGAAATGATTGCTCGTGGACGTAGAGGGAAGATTGAGTTGACGCTGCACAGTGAGAATTTGCAGGACTTGGGTCTCAATCAGACGAGCATATATCTGGCGAGGTTCTCGGGCGATAAGGTTGGTACGGAGAATGATATTGCTGTGTCGGCTGTGAAATTGCCGGACTTGCATTTTGCTGAGGGATATGCGAAGAAGCCTGAGTTTCAAATCTCTACGACAGAGTTGAACCTCGGGAAGTTGGGGAAGAAAACGAAGTTGACTGGGCAGGTGAAGTTGAGCAACAAGGGGCAGGGAGTGCTGAAGTTGAGCAAGATACAGGCATTTAATCAGGCTATCACGGTGAGTTTAGGCAAGACGGAGTTGCAGCCAGGGGAAGAGGCGACGATGAAGGTGACGGTGGATGCGAGATTTCTTGGAATGTCGAAGGCTAAGCCGAGAGTGCTGATTATTACGAATGATGCCAAGAGACCGAAAGAGGTGGTGAATGTGAATTTTGAAAAATGATTTTAATATGGAACATCCTGAGAATGGTGCTGAGTTTGCAGGGTTGCAAGTGAATGCAGGTGTGGAGCAGCCATCGAATGTAAATCCTTATCTGAAGCAGATGAGGAAGAAGAGGCACGGGCTGTTCAGCGTGTCGGAATATGTGGAGGGAATACTGAAGGGCGACGTGAGCATGCTGGGACAGGCGGTGACGCTGATAGAGAGTGTGCTGCCCGAGCATCAGGTGGTGGCGCAGGAGGTGATTGAGAAGTGCCTGCCCTATTCGGGCAATTCGGTGAGGATTGGCATCAGCGGTGTGCCTGGGGCTGGCAAGTCGACGAGCATCGACGCTTTCGGGGTGCATCTGCTGAACAACTATGGCGTAAAACTGGCGGTGCTGGCGATTGACCCTTCGTCGGAAAAGACTAAGGGGAGCATCCTTGGAGACAAGACGAGAATGGAGAAGTTGTCGGTGCATCCGAAATCGTTCATTCGTCCCAGCCCCACGGCTGGCAGCCTCGGAGGTGTGGCACGGAAGACGAGGGAGACGATAATACTGTGTGAGGCGGCTGGTTACGATAACATCTTTGTGGAGACAGTGGGTGTGGGTCAGAGCGAGACGGCGTGCCATTCGATGGTGGATTACTTCCTGCTCATTCAGTTGGCAGGGACGGGCGATGAGTTGCAGGGCATCAAGCGTGGCATCATGGAGATTGCCGACGGCATTGTAATCAACAAGGCGGACGGCAACAATGTGGACAAGGCGCAGTTGGCGGCTACACACTTTCGGAATGCGTTGCACCTGTTCCCTGTGCCTGAGAGCGGACTCGTGCCAGAGGTGATGTGCTACTCGGGCTTTTACGAACTGAATATCGACGAGGTGCTGAAGATGGTGTTCCGATACATTGACAAGGTGAAGGAGAACGGATATTTCCAGCACAGAAGGAACGAGCAGTCGAAGTACTGGATGTATGAGAGCATAAACGAGCATCTGAGAAACAGTTTCTACCACAACGCCACGGTGAAGGGAATGATTGGGCAGATGGAGCAGGAAGTGCTGAACGGGCAGGTGACATCGTTTGTGGCTGCAAAGCGACTTTTGGACAGTTATTATGAGACACTTAAATAGGATTTCTCTGTTGGTTGCGGCATTGAGCATGGCGGTGTTGTCGGTCAGTGCGCAGGATGGCAAGGTTGGTTATCAGTTTCTGAATGTGCCTGTCTCTGCTCACTCGGCGGCATTGGGCGGTGCTAACATCAGCATTGTCGAAGACGATGCGAGCCTAATGTGGACGAATGCGGCGATGCTGACGGGGGTGTCGGACAACACGTTGTTTTTAGGCGTGAACTCTTACATCCGTTCAAGTCTGTTGATGTCGGCAGGATATGTGAAGAACATAGGAGAGCGAGGCACATTGGGCGTTGGCGCTCAGATGCTGAACTACGGCAAGATGGACGAGACGGATGAGTATGGCAATGTGCTTGGACAGTTCTCGGCTAAAGATATGAATTTTCAAGGCTCGTTCTCATATATGCTGACAGATTACTGGAGCGGTTCGATAACTGCGAAGGTTCTGCTGAGCAACTACGCGGAGTTTTCGAGTGTAGCGATGGGCGCAGACCTTGGAGTGAACTATTACGACCCGAGCCACGGGTTTTCGTTCTCTGTGGCGGGACGGAATTTCGGCGGTCAGATAACGTCGCTTTATGAGGACGGAGAACATGAGAAACTGCCATTCAATCTTGCTATCGGTGTGAGCAAGGATTTGGCTAATGCACCGATAAGGGTGTCGCTGACGGCAGATGACTTGACGCATTGGGAGGACGTGAATTTTATTCAGCATTTGGTGTTGGGCGTTGATTTCATTCCCACCAAAACAACGTGGTTCTCACTGGGTTACAACTTCCGCCGAGCGCACGAAATGAAGGTGGCGGATAAAAGCAAATGGGCTGGCATCGGAGTGGGTGCAGGTTTGAATGTGAAGAAAATCAAGGTCGGTGTGGCGTATGGCAAGTACCATGTGTCGGCATCGGCTTTTTTAGTTAATGCAAGCGTTTCATTATGAAGAAGATAATCATTGCAATAGACGGACATTCGAGTTGCGGCAAAAGCACAATGGCGAAGCAACTTGCTAAGGAGATAGGATATGTGTATGTGGACACAGGGGCTATGTATCGTGCCGTTACACTGTATGCTATGCGTAACGGAATGTTCACAAAGGATGGCGTACAGGAAGCAGAACTGCAAGATGCCATAAATGAAGGAAAGATAAAGATAGGATTTGTCTTTAATCTCCAAACAGGTAAGGCTGACACATATCTGAACAATGAGAATGTAGAGGAGGAAATCCGCACAATGGAGGTGAGCAAGCGTGTGAGCGTTATCGCCGCATTACCTTTCGTGAGGGCGCTTCTGACAGAGCAACAGAAGGCTATGGGCAAGGAAAAGGGCATCGTGATGGATGGTCGTGACATCGGCACGGCTGTATTCCCAGAGGCGGAACTGAAAGTGTTTGTGACTGCAAGCGCGGAAGTGAGGGCGCAGAGAAGGTATGACGAGTTGTTGGGGAAGGCGAAAACTCAAGAGGAAAAGGATGCACTGAATTACGGGGGGATTTTTGAGAATGTAAAGGAAAGGGACTATATAGACTCTCACCGTGAAGTTTCTCCTTTGAGACAGGCGGAAGATGCCGTGGTACTGGATAATTCGGACATGACAAGAGAGGAGCAGAGTGCGTGGCTATTGGAGAAATATAAGGAAAGATGCTCATAGAGATTGACGAGGGGTCAGGGTTCTGCTTTGGTGTGACAACAGCCATAAAGAAGGCGGAAGAGGAACTTGCAAAGAGCGAGTCGCTCTATTGCTTGGGCGACATCGTACACAATGGACGTGAGGTGGAAAGGCTGAAGGGCTTGGGACTTATTACTGTGGGGCATGAGGATTTGGAAAGGCTGCACGACACGAAGATGTTGCTGCGTGCGCACGGCGAGCCTCCGCTGACTTACTCGATGGCTAAGGAGCATAATATCAGTGTGATAGATGCGACGTGTCCTGTGGTACTGAACCTGCAAAAGCGCATCAGAAAGGCATACGAAGAAGGTGGGCAGATTGTTATTTACGGAAAGAACGGACATGCCGAAGTGGTGGGGCTTGTGGGACAGACGGACGGCACGGCAATAGTGATAGAGAATTTGGAGGATGCCAAGAAGTTGGATTTTAGCCACGACATTCAGTTGTTTTCGCAGACGACAAAATCTCTGGAAGGATTTAGGGAGATTGTCGGATATATCGAGCAGAATATGAAGGACGGGGCAAAGTTCAACTATTTCGACACTATCTGCCGACGTGTGGCAAACCGCATCCCTGACATCAGGCGGTTCGCTGCTCAGCACGATGTGATACTCTTTGTGTGCGGACGCAAGAGTTCTAACGGCAAGGTGCTGTATAATGAATGCCTGTCGGTGAACCCTCGCACATACATGATTGACGACCCTGCAGAGATTGATTTCGGATGGCTTGAAGGGGTGGAGAGCGTGGGCATTTGCGGAGCGACAAGCACGCCGAAGTGGTTGATGGAAGAAAGCAAAAGGAGGATAGAAGAACACGGTGTAAGGCAATTACGATAGGCGGTGTAGGGCAATTGCGATACACGGTGTAAGGTTATTGAGAAAAAGGAAGCAAGATGATAAATGAACAGCGATGAAGAAGATTGACTATGAGATAATAGAACTGCCAAAGATTATTGACCCAAGGGGTAATCTGACTGTGGCTGAGCAGATGAAGAATGTGCCTTTCGACATAAAGAGAGTGTACTGGACTTACGATGTGCCTGGAGGAGAAAGCCGTGGTGGGCATGCGCACAAGAGGCTATATCAGTTGGTGGTGGCTATGAGCGGCAGTTTCACCGTGACTCTCGATAATGGCTGGGAGCGTGAAACGATATTGCTGAATCATCCGTGGCAAGGATTGCTGATAAAGCCAGGGTTGTGGCGAACATTGGATGACTTTTCGAGCGGTGCTGTATGTATGGTGTTGGCAAGCGAACTGTTTGACCTTGATGACTATATATATGAATATGAGGACTTTCTGAAGTATGTTGGAAACGGTTAGATATACGGCAGGCAGGCAAGCGGAATGGGATGCGCTGGTGGAGAGGAGCAAAAACGGCACATTCCTAATGAAACGTGGGTATATGGATTACCATGCTGACAGGTTTGAGGACTGCTCACTGATGTTTTATAAGAAAAAGAGATTGCATGCCGTACTGCCAGGCAACGTGAGCGATGGAGTGTTCTACTCTCATCAAGGGCTGACATACGGAGGATTAGTGATAGACGAGAGATGCACGATGGCTGAAGTGCTGGAGATGTTCGGAGCGATGAATGAATGGCTGAAAGGTATGGGGATTGTCAAGGTGGTGTATAAACCTGTGCCGCACATATATCACAGATTGCCAGCGGAGGAGGATTTGTATGCGTTGTTCAGAAATGGAGCAAGATTAGTGGCAAGAGGTGTATCATCAAGCATTAGTTTAGAGAGGCGGTTGAAGTGGAGGCAGAACAGACGGACAGCGTTGAACAAGGCGAATAGCGAGGGGGTGACGGTGGAATGTTCAGAGGATTTAGAATGCTTCTGGAGCATTCTGGAAAGCAATTTGAAGAAAACTCACGGAGTTAGACCAGTACATAGTGTAGAGGAAATTAGGTTGTTGAAAAGTCGTTTTCCTAATAATATAATACTATATATCGCACGAAACAAACATGGCGTCGCTGTGGCAGGAGTGCTGTTGTATATAACTGAAAATGTGATACATTCGCAATATATTTCTGCAACAGACGAGGGCAAAGAGATTGGTGCTGTAGATGCCATTATGCAGGAGGTGATGCGGATGAAGAAGCGGTATCTTGACTTCGGCATATCTACCGAGGATGGGGGCAAATATCTAAACGAGAGCCTCATCTTTCAGAAAGAGGGGTTCGGAGGAAGAGCAATCTGTTATGACACGTATGAATATACCATACCTTGACCTGAAAAGAATAACGGCACAGCACGGAGAAGAGATACAGAGGGCTGTGGCTGAGGTTGTGAGTAGCGGATGGTACTTGCAAGGGGAGGCGGTGAAGAGGTTTGAAGCCAACTATGCAAAGTATATCGGCACGAAGCATTGTGTGGGTGTAGGAAATGGGTTGGATGCTCTGACGCTGACGCTGAGGGCATATATGGAGTTGGGGAAGATAGATGAAGGGGCGGAAGTGCTTGTGCCTGCTAATACATACATTGCCACGGTGTTAGCGATAACGGAGAATGGATTGAAGCCCGTGTTTGTGGATGTGGATGAGGACACCCTCGAGATGAATATCGAGAAGGCGATAACTGAGCGGACACAAGCGCTGATGATGGTGCATCTTTATGGCAGATGTGTGTATAACGAGAGCATTGCTCAATTATGTCGAGATAGAGGGACTTTGATTATTGAAGACAATGCACAGGCGCATGGGTGCATCTATCGTGGCAAACATACAGGAGCATTGGGAGATGTGGGATGCCACAGTTTTTATCCCGGTAAAAACCTCGGTGCATTAGGCGACGGAGGAGCGATAACAACTGACGATGAGGAATTGGCACAGATGGTACGGACGCTCTCCAACTATGGATTTGCAAAGAAATACGTAGCGAATTACAAGGGGAGAAACAGCCGATTGGACGAGGTGCAAGCAGCTGTGCTGGATGTGAAGTTGAAGTATTTAGATGATGACAACAGAAGAAGAAAGGCACTCGCACACATATATTATGGTAATATAAAGCAAGGTGTGGTGTGGTTACCGAAGATGATAGATGATGAGAGTAATGTCTATCACATTTTTCCCGTATTCACTGAAAAGAGAAAAGAGTTGCAGGCATTTCTTAATGAACGAGGCATACAGACACTCATACATTACCCAATCCCACCACACAAGCAGCAATGCTACGCTGAATGGAACAACATCAGCATGCCTGTGTCTGAAAGGCTTGCAAAAGAAGAACTTAGCATTCCACTAAATCAGACAATGACAAACGAGGAAGCGGAATATATAGCAGAAACTATTAACACATTTACGAAATAACATATAATAATTATGGCAGAAATAAAATGTATCGGCATCATAACATCAGGCAATGACGCCCCAGGAATGAACAGTGCTATCCGAGCCGTGACACGCTCTGCAATCTACAACGGGCTGAAAGTGAAAGCGATATATCGTGGCTACAAAGGCTTGATTGACGGCGAGATAAAAGAGTTTGAAACACAGAACGTCAGCAACATCATACAGCAGGGCGGCACAATCCTCAAGTCCTCACCATCAAAAGAGTTTATGAATGCAGAAGGACGGCAGAAGGCATACGAAAACCTTATGAACGAAGGCATTGACGCCTTGGTTGTGATTGGCGGAGACGGCACGATACAGGGAGCGAGAGTGTTTGCACAAGAATATGACTACCCCTGCATCGCCATACCTGCCACGATTGACAACAACCTCTGCGGCACCGACACCACCATCGGCTACGACACGGCACTCAACACAATCATGCAGGCAGTAGACAAAATACACGACACGGCAAAGAGCCACGAGCGACTGTTCTTTGTCGAAGTGATGGGCGACGGCGCAGGTTTCCTCGCCTTGAACAGCGGTGTTGCTTCTGGATGCGAGGAGGCAATCGTACCTACCATAGAGATTGAGGATGAGCAACTGCACCATTTCATCCAAAACGGCTTCCGCAAGACGAAAGGCAGTTCCATCGTCCTTGTGGCAGCCAACGAGCAGACGGGCGGAGCGATGCACTATGCCGAACTGGTGAAGAACCAATACCCCGACCTCGACGTGCGCATCTCCATCCTCGGTCACATGCAGCGTGGCGGTCAGCCATCTGCCCACGACCGCATCATAGCCAGCCGCATGGGAGCCGCCAGCATTCAGGCACTGCTCAAGGGACTGCGCAACGTGATGGTAGGCATCGACAACGACGAAATTGTGTATGTACCATTCTCTCGTGCCATAAAAGACACCCGAGCAATCGACAGAAATATTCTTGATATACTGCATAACCTGTCGATATAAGAAGGGTAGGGCAATTGATAAAAAATGTAGTTACGAAATCGTAACTACATTTTTTATTTGCTATGATTGTGTTCCTTACATAATGGGAAACCAAACGAATACAGCGGCATCCCACAGGGCGTGGGAAATGATGATGGCGGTAAATCGTTGTGGGAAGAAGCGGTAGAGGAGTCCCCAAAATGTGCCTGCTACGAGGGCTGCCATGATGAGCATGAAGTTACAAGAGGCGAGGTGGACGGAGGTGTAGAGTGCGGTGGCAATGAGGAAGCCTTTGGTGAGGCCGTAGCGTTGGGAAAGGCGTTCCTGTATAAAACCACGCCAAAAAATTTCTTCGGCAGGGCCTATGATGAGTAGAAGGAGAAAGGAGAGAAGGTAGGGGGAAATACTTCCTTTTATTCCATAGATTGCATTGATTTCGGGGCGTGCTGTGGAAAATAGAAAAGTTGCGATTTTGTCGCCAAGCCAAAAGAATAGCCATAGTGATACTGCTATGACCACGCCAAGCAGAATATTTGAGGGTGAAAGTTTAAGCCTCTCCCACCATTTGGGCATAAAGATTGTGGCACAGGTAGAAAGTGAGAGTGCCGCAATGGTCATTAGTAGCCAGAAGTTGAAATGATGGGCGGTTAGTGGGAAAAACATCAGTGTCCACAGCACAAAAGCCCATAGGACGGTAAACACAACAGGTTTTAGTGTGGATGTAGGTGAGTTCTTTATGAGTGGCATATTAGATTTTATCTCAGCCATTTATCAAGGAAAAATGTTAGAGTCATCACAACACAATAAAGCAGTTGGAGTTGTGCCGACTGCTGGTCGAGTGAAGATATGGAGGCTGCATCTGCCTCTTTCTTATAGGCACTCATTGTGCGACAATTACGCAGTGCCACAGGGAGAAGTCCCAATACAGCAAGAGAATACATGGGGAAAAAGCCAAACACCCACAATGCTGCAACCCATACGAAAGGTATCAGTTGCTCGCAAAAAAACAAAACGACAGCACCTCGAACTCCAAGCCCTTGTGCCATTGTGGACACAGAGGCACGGCGGTCGGTGTACATGTCTCTGGTGTTGTTTGCGTGAAGGATTGAGTCAACCAGCAAGGCAACAGGGAATGCCACAAACATAACAACCCATTCTATCCTGCCGATTGCAACGTAAGAAGTGCCAATGGCTGGCAGAATGCCGTATGCCGTAAGAATTACAGCATCGCCCATAGCCCTATATTTCAACGGAGGATATAGAACAGCACACAATAGCCCGCCTATTCCAATCCACAGCAAAGGAAGTCCTGTACGAAACACTAATCCTAAGCCTACTGCGGTAGCGATCACATACAATCCAATAGCAAGGTTGCGTATCTCTGACGGAGAGAATTTACCGCTTGTGAGAGTATCAACCCCATGCGTGTCGGCAGCATCTACGCCACGGCGGAAATCATGCCAGTCGCTCCATGTGTTTCCTGCGGCATGGAAAAGAACAATAGCCAACACTGCCCATAATCCGTTGCACCAATCTATATCACCAAAAATCCATTCCAAATAAGCCAAGACAACGACTACCGAGAGTGCTGATGCTGTGAAAGACCACGGACGTGTAGCCACTATCCATTCTTGTAAAGAGTGCTTTGCCATACAAAAAGCGGTTTTCTATATAATAAAAAGGAAAGGAAAAAAGGCGAGAGGGAAATAGCCTCTAACCCTTATCCTTTAACCTAAAAGTGAAATTTACATACGTTCTGGCATCTCTATTCCCAACAGACTCATGCCGAGACTAATAACCTTTGCCACAGCCTTAGCGAGCGACAAGCGGAACTGCTTTAATTCCACATTTTCTTCACCAAGGATAGTGAAATCGTGATAAAACTGGTTGAATTCCTTCGTCAGTTCGTAACAATAGTTGCAGATGCCCGAAGGACTGTAATCAGTACCAGCCTGACGAAGTGCCACGGGGAACTGATTGAGTTTCTGTATGAGTTCCGTCTCTTTCGTAGAAATGGAAATGCTTGTTGGCAACTGTGCAGGAATGTCGATGCCCTGCTCCTTTGCCTTGCGGAGGATGCTTGCAATACGAGCGTATGTGTATTGTATGAATGGACCAGTATTGCCGTTGAAGTCAATGCTCTCTTCGGGGTTGAACAGCATATTCCTGCGTGCATCTACCTTGAGAATGAAGTATTTGAGAGCGCCAAGACCAACCTTGCGAGCCACTTCACGAGCCTCATCTTCAGGCATTTCCGTTTGCTTCACACGGTCTTTGCTTGCTTCGTAAGCGTCACTTATCATCGCAGCCATCAAGTCGTCGGCATCTACCACCGTTCCCTCACGGCTCTTCATCTTTCCGTTAGGCAATTCCACCATGCCGTAAGAGAAATGCACGAGGTCTTTGCCCCACTTGAAACCGAGTTTGTCGAGAAGGATGCTAAGCACTTGGAAATGATAATTCTGTTCATTGCCAACGACATAAATCATCTTGTCAATCGGGAAGTCTTGGAAACGAAGTTTTGCCGTACCGATGTCCTGTGTCATATACACCGAAGTACCATCGCTACGCAACAGCAGTTTCTCGTCCAATCCTTCTGCTGTGAGGTTCGCCCACACCGAGCCATCGTCACGGCGATAAAACAGCCCTTTGTCAAGTCCTTCCATCACCTTCTCCTTACCTTCGAGGTAAGTATCTGACTCGTAATAAATCTTGTCGAAGCCAACGCCCATCATCTTGTATGTCTCGTCAAAACCGGCATATACCCACTCGTTCATCTTCTTCCACAAAGCACGCACTTCGGGGTCGTTATGCTCCCACTTCACAAGCATTTCGTGTGCTTCCTTAATGAGAGGTGCTTCCTGCTTAGCCTTCTCCTTCGCCGCCTCGGCATCCATGCCTTCAGCCATGTACTGCTTTGCAAGTTCATCACATTCAGCCTTATAGTGCTTGTCAAAAGCCACATAATAGTCGCCAATCAAGTGGTCGCCCTTCTTGCCCGACGACTCTGGTGTCTCTCCATTGCCCCACTTTAACCACGCAAGCATTGACTTACAGATGTGTATGCCTCTGTCGTTCACAATGTTAGTCTTCACAACCTTGTTTCCGTTAGCCTCCACAATGCGTGCGAGTGCCGCTCCAAGCAGGTTGTTACGCACATGCCCAAGGTGCAACGGCTTGTTAGTGTTTGGCGAAGAATATTCAATCATTACCAGCGGACTCTCATCAGTCACCTCACGGAAACCGAACTTTTCCGTTGCGTTGATATTGTTAAGCAACGTAATCCACGGTGCATCGCTGATGACAAGGTTAAGAAATCCTTTCACTACATTATACTTTGCGACAATCTCGCCAGCATTCTCCACAAGAAACTTTCCAATCTCCTCGCCCACCATTTCTGGTGACTTGCGAGCCGCCTTAACAAATGGGAACACCACCACCGTCAGATGTCCCTCAAACTCAGCCTTCGTCTTCTGCAACTGAACCTGCTGTTCCGTAGCCTCAAAGCCATACAGCGACTTCACCGCCGCCTGCACTGCCGATATAATCTTTTCTTCTATACTCATAATACAATGTAATTTTTTGCAAAGTTACACAAAAAATCACATTCGACATCAAAAAGTCTTACAAATACTCAAAATCAGCGCCATTTACACAAATGTTTATATTCGTTAATTTGGCATATTCTACAATATATAAGTATTTCTATTTTACACTATCTTCCGCGATTTCCCAGTGTCCTCCCTTATCTGGACCTACACGTTGGATGATACCTTTTGTTTGTAGTGTTTTCGTGATTTTAGCCACAGTTCGTCTGTTGACTCCAATTGCTTCTGCCATCTCTGATGTTGTGATATTAGGGTTTTGACGGATTAACTCAATTATTTTCTGTGAACTTTTCTGTGAACTTTTCTGTGAACTTTTCTGTGAACTTTTCTGTGAACCTTCCTGATTTTCTTCTCTAAAATAAAACACCATCCACATTTCTCCACTACTATATCTGACAGTGGGAGTTGGACATTCATAACTCTTGCAAGCCATGACAATTCGCTCTATGCCACGCCCCCAAGTTTCTATTTCGCCAGCACGGAAAAACACATTAGCCACATCGGGATTGTAAGGACGGCTGCGATGAGTTCCCAAAAGATTATCTACCGTCCATCCTTCAGGCAGATAGCCACAATTGAATATCTCCAATTTATCATCATATACAGCAATCTGAATGGGTGTCAGTGATTCGTATGCCTTATGAACAACAGCATTCAGCAATGCCTCACGCAGAGCCTCACGAGGAATAGGCAAAGATTCCACACGTTGAATGCCTTCATAACTGATTAAGGCACGTAAATATTTGGTTGTGAGCAAGTCCATCGCTCCTTTTACCTGCTGAAAAAGATTGCCGTGTATCTCATCTTGAAAAATCAAGTTTGCATTCTCCTTGAAATAGCCAATCTTGATGTAAGCACCAGACACAAACCTTTCAGGGTCGGGATGAAAGACCAATGCTGCCGCCCTTTTCAGATAGTCTCCTTCAACAAGCCTCAATTTGTCCAGCAGTTCCGCATTGCTATCTTGCAAATCTGCCTCATCCATGCGACCGCTCTTCTTTGCGAACTTGCGAAACAAATCAAATGTAGCGCCGTCCAAATCTTCCACTTTCAGATAAGGCACAGGCACTCCGTCCCATGTCTTTCCCTGCTTGCGAAGCATAAAGCGGTCAAGTGCAGCCCCTTTCAGTTCCTGTTTGGTACTACCACTTCTGTAATGATACTGCCCTTTGTAACTGATAGGATAAGGATATGGCTCTACAACAACCTCCAAATACTCCTTCCCTTCCTTTTCGTGCAGATTCACATCCACAATTACCCCCATCACATCTCTCACCTTGTTCGGAATATCCTCCATCAGTCGCTTTGCATTCCCCACACCACACACATTTCCCTTGTCATCTATACCGACAAAGATTGTACCTCCTTGTGCATTTGCAAATCCGCATATCCGTTTTAGATAGTCGTCACGCCAATTCTGCTTATATTCTATATTCTGTGCTTCTTTCATATTTATATTTATTATAAAAAAGAGTATCTATATAAAATCTAATTTAGACTGAAAGAATTGCATGTTTCAGTGGCTCTAATCTACGAATATCGCATTTATCAACTAAATTAAATTTCCATGTTTCTTTAGGCAATCTAAAAGAACAATTAAAATTCTTCTCTATGTAGTGTATGAAATATGGAATAATGAAATCCTTACCAGATACAATTTTCAATAATGTATTTTCATTATAAGGAAATTGCTTTTCTCGATTGCTTAATAATTTGCCAATTCTTTCTTTAGATACCCCATTCTGGATCAAACCATTTCTTATTTCTTCTATTCTCTTTTCTATCTTATCGATATCTATTTGTTTCCCTGACATATAAAAGTCTATATGCCTTAAATCAAAATTTCCATAGCATTCCATTTGAATAGAATAATAAAAAAACAATTTAATAAGAGATTCTGCTATCTCATTTAATGTTTGAGGAATATTTAATGTTTTTTTTACATTATCATAAGAATCACGTGCATGAAACTTGTATGCAACATCACAAATTGCATCTTCGCATATCATATAGTTTTCTATACAATACGCATCAAGTATATACAAATTTTTTATGTTTCCCTTCTTTTCATATTGTAGAAATATATCTCCATCTACTATATATAATTTCTTTCGGTTAATCTCAATGTCATTTTGACAACATTTTATAACTGTTTTTCTACATCCTAAAGGGTGTATGTCATTTATTTCAATATTTGTATCAGACAACAACCTTTTTAGTAATTTTACATAAAATTCTTTATCTTTATGACAGTCTTCTGTATATATATCTATCGAATTTCTATAATTCTTAAATACGGTTGCTGCTTGTCGTACGTCTGTTGAAAATTCTAAAGGCATAACTGTGTTTATTTTGATAAATCCTCACACCATTCTTTTCGTTCTGGTCTCGCTAATATTGCTGGAGCGTGGGTAGCCATAATAAATTGTGTCTCAGGGCTTGCTGTTATTAGAGCATCAACGAATTTTTCTTGCCAACTTATATGTAGAGATAATTCCGGTTCATCAATAATAAATATCGGAGAGAGTTTATTTTTCTTATGAAATGCTAAATGTGCAAGCATGACAATTAATTGTTTTTCGCCAGAAGATAACTCGTATATAGTATTTCTCCTTTGACTCCCTTTTATGGTAATGCTAATATCCCCTTGTTCATGAACTTCAATCTCTTTTTTCCCTTCTTTGAAAAATATATTGGTACTCTCTGCAAATCTTAATATTGGCTCTTTTAATTTTTGAATACTATTAGAATAGTTGTTTGCATATTGTATGATTTTATCAATCTTTTCGATTTGAGCGCTATTTAGCATCCAATCTAATAATGCATTCATGTATTCTGGCGTTGCAGCACCTTTGTTTGTATCTACAGAAGGTGTGCTAGCTAATGTTTCTAATGTCTTTTGAATGCTATCAAAGAAATCAGAAAACTGAGATGACAGATCTTTTATTTCAAGATTAGAAATAGCAGAATTAAGTCTTTCCCTTCTCTGTTTAAGCAAATTCAATTCCTCACGATATTGAATAATTGGTATTGAAACAGACTTATTGACTTTAAATGATTCTGAAAAAATTTTTTTCCTGAAATCATTTGATATTGACGTTTGACTACGAGCATTCTGCCTAACGAGATTGTAAAACATTTCTTGAATATCAATTAAAGCCTCATCAACAGCGTCAAACATCACATCTAGATTTATTCTGTTCCTATTATGTGCTATAAAATCTCGCTGTGAAAACCCAAACCTATTTCTTTCTGTGATTCTTCTATTTAGTCCTAAAAACAAAGGTGTACGTAATTCTTTTATTTTATGCACAACTTCTGTTTCTTCAAAAAGCATTATAAAACGATTAATTCTATCAACATTTATCATTTCCACATCCATCTTGCCTTTATTGAATATTTTTTCAATAAACGGAACCTCATTAGAAAAAACTCGCCTATTTACAGAATCCCAATACTGTATTGTTATTACACCTGCATTTTTTTTACAACTTATAACGATTTGTGCAGAATCAGAAATTCTTTCACATTCTAACTTTATTTCTGTATATTCTATCTGTGTCAAATCAATAAAAGATGGCGTTAATAATCCCGATAACAACTTTATGACAGTTGTTTTCCCCGAACCATTAATTCCAATCAGAAAAGTAACACAATCCCTAAATTTAATGTCAAAGTTCATGTAACCTCTGACATCTTTTCCTATAAAATGCTTTAATCTCATAATTATATATTTAAAGTTATTCTTTATTTAATTTATTATCACTATGATATTATATAGACACTAATTAGTCATCACTAAATCCATATAGGGATGCAATGATTTTATCTATTTCTTTTGACAAATTTTGGAATTGCTCTTCATCATCCCGTACCGCCATCATTTTGTCGGCATATTCATTCAGCACTGGTGGCAGTTCTTTCGGGACAGGTATCTGACGGAAGTTATCCCAAATCAGTTGCGCCCCATGCTGAATACGAGGGCAGAACTCGGTGATAAGCCACCAGCCTATTCGGGAACAAAGTAGGGCTAATAGGGCTTTGTCTGGAACGGATATAAAGTACATTGAGTTATTGCAGAATGTTGATGAATCGTCATAGACAAAACACGACTTTGTTTGAAATACTTGATAAAATAATTTGTGTTCTGCAAATTTGTCATAATATGCACATGCACGCAACTCCCACCAATAATCCCCCTTGTCTGTTCGTGTTTTGGCTTCTTCACGGAATTGCTCTAACCATGCAGCAATAGCAGGGTATTTGTCGTTGAACCAAATCCATGCTTCATCTTCCGTCGGAACTGCATATTTCGTTGTGTCTACGCCCATGTGCTGTATTGTAAATCCTTTGGGAATAAATACTAAATAAGAACATGGAACGGCTTTACCATAAGCAACAAGTCCTCTCCCTTGCAAAAATGGACGTAATAGATCTTTTGAATGAATATCTTGAGTAATTAGTTCTTTGGCTTTGTCTATATCTATGTTAAAAGCCTTTGATAAACCTGTAAGAATGCCACGATAAGACTCCCCACCAACATACTCTCCTAAAGTAATCATCTGAGTTTTATACCTTTTGACAGCATTAAAGTTATGAAGACTGGATATAACCCAAATTTCATCACTCATTTTTGTAGTATCAAACTCTTCCTTTTCTTCTTCCACATTTTCAGAAAGCATTTCTGGGTTTACCTTTTCAAGTGTGGATATAAATAACCTGCCGTCCTGCTTTTCTTTCTTCATTCGGATAATGCAGGTGTATGTAGTTGCATCTTCAAAGATTTGATTATCACCAAAATCTACTAAATGGGTTAGATTCTGTTGCAAAAAGAGTTCACGAAGCGGTCGCCCATACATCACTTTCTCCCACTTGTTTGGTATAATATATGACAAATATCCTCCTTGGCGAAGCAGGTGTAAACCTCTTTCAACGAATAACGCATATATATCGCCTCTTGGTTCTAATGTTTTATAGGTCTTATGTACACCCTGTCCTTCTTTTTCAATTCTGTGCATCTTACCATATACCGAAACCTCTGTTTTCAATTTCTCCAAACTTATGTAGGGAGGGTTGCCTATTATAACATCAAAACCTCCAAACGTTCCATCTTCATTCAAGACTTCTGGAAATTCTATCATCCATTCCAATGAATGTGGAAGAACTTTTTGTGTATTGGTTTCTTTTGTGTTGTCACCAAAAAGGTCTTTCATTATTGGAGGTGATAGTTTTTGTTTAATGTCTGTTATATCTTGAAACAAGCGATTTCTTGTGGCTTTGGAAAGACAGTTCTTATATTCACGAACATTCTGCTTATACTCTCTAACAAGTTCTTGTATTCCGTCTTGGTTTCCTGCATTTTTGTTAATCCTATGCCCTATGCTTACAGGATGAGTAGAGGCAAGCGAGTTTCCACATTTTATGTTAATGTCTATATTAGGCAGTGTCTGCAATAGGCGTTCACCTTTATCATTTTTATAGTAATAGGCATTCTTCAATAGTTCAATCCATAGGCGTAAACGACAAACATCCACACTCTTAGGATTTAAATCTACACCGAAAAGACAATTTTCTATAATGGTACGCTTCTCTTCAAACAGTGTCTCCTGTATTCTTTGGCTTGACGGATTGGAAGGGTCGTATCTGAAAATCTCATCATCTTCATCTGAAATGACTAACTCGTCATATTCCACTTTGATGTCGTATTCATTGATGCGTTTGGGTAGTGCTTGATGGTCTTGCAACACACCCAACTCTCTTTTTATGGCAATCATTTCATTCAGTGCTGATACCAAAAAATGACCGCTACCGACAGCAGGGTCGCATATACGCAAGGAATTTATAATCTCATTGGCTTCTGTCCTTACCTCTCGCTTTCCATATTCAATCGCCTCTTTCAAGTCTTCAAAATCCTCACATTTCCAGCCTTTTACGTTGTTGAACTTGTCTATAATTGCTCGGCGGAGTGTCTTATTGCAAATGTACTCCGTTATATATCCGGGCGTAAAAAACGAACCATCTTTATATCCATTGATTTTCTCAAATATCAAGCCTAACACCGAAGCGTTGATAAGTTTATCGCTGTCTGTTCTGACAGTTTCCTGTGCTTGACTTTGTTCTGTACCAAAGTCGTATGCGTCAAGGAATGAAAACAAATAGTCAAGCGTTGATTTCTTCCCTGTAACCTTTTTCCCTTTGCCGTCTTTCAATACTGTTTTTGTATAGACATCCATTTCCCCCATACGAATGCCGCTAATGGGAAAAAAAGTTTCCTCAATCTTTGCCAATTCAAACAGCGAACTATTAAGGTATGGAACATCGGGAAACTGGCGTTTCATATCGTCCGTGCGTTCATCAACAGGTTTAGCCATTACTTGCATAAACAATGCGTGAAGCACATCATAATCTTGAATATGAGCCGTGTCTAAAAACTTAACATCTCGACCTTTATTGAAACTAACAAGTTGAGACTCCAATAGTTTCAAGAACAAAACACGATTTATCCACGTCAGCACCAATCCCAAAGCCGCTTCAAACTGTTCTTCCTCGTTGGTTATAGACGAATACCCTTCTAAGTTTTCATAAGCCTGTTCTGCCAAAGAAAAACTTTGCTTGCCTTTCTTTAATCGTTTGATTTTATGTACACCTTTGTCAATGTCTTCTTCAACGCCCATAATGTAAAGCAGTTCGCTGTAGAAGTGCTTGTTCAGGGTGTTGTGGTCGGAAGTGAACGGGAGTTTTAGCAGATGTGTTGGGGAAAACATTTTGTAAACAGCAACAAATGGCTTGCGTGTTACCACATCTTCTTTCTTTATATCTCGTTCAAATGCCCTTAAGTCAATATACACAAACTGCAACAGATGTTCCAATCGTTCTACTTCTGGTTTGATAATCGTATTGTAGATATAATCCGTATTGTTGTCGCCAGTGTCAGCATCAAGCACCATTTGCACAAAGCGTTTGTTGCGGGCAAACAGTTGGTAAAACAGTTTCTTTTCAAAAATGAAGTACTCCCAACAATTCGTTATTACAAGATGTTTTATGTCTGTATTACGGTTCTTAACTTCTTCACGGATGTAGTATAAAATAAGTTCAAAAAGAGCCTTCTTTTTCAGATTGTCTTTTGATACCATGTCAGGGCGAGAAGGACCTTTGAACTCAAAAAGCACCACAGGGTGTTCGTTGTGCGTTCCCATCTCTGTGTAAATAGCAAGGTCAGTCCGTTGGTATGTATTTACCATATAGTTTTTATCACTATATAGGCTCTTGTTGAGAAATTCTGCAACAAGATTTTTATTAAATTCTTCGTGTTCTGAAGGATTGATGTGTTCCAACAACTCCTTCATCGCATCCCTAAAAGCCTTTACTTCATTCGCTTCTGGGCGTTCCCGAAGATATGCCTTTGCTATAGATTGACTTGGTTTTAAGATTTTATACATAGTATCAATATCTCAACAATAGAATGTTACGGTCACAAAGGTAGCATTTTTTCTTGAAAAGAATATGTATTAAAATACTTTATTTAACATTTCTGATTGTCAAAGCGTTATTTCCTCTGCTTTTTACACCTGTACATCATTGTTTGGCATAAGGTTTATCTATTTTTTGTTGAGAATTTGCTTGCATAGTAAATAAAATGGTAACTCTCTAAAGAAAATTTGTTTTTTCGAGTACATCATTGAAGATGTTGTGTATATATGTTGCGAACTATTATTCTTTGCAAACAACAGTCTTTCAACAGGTTAGAGTTAAACCGTAATCTCGTATAATGACACATCATAAAGGACTCCAGTCCTCCTAAGGAAGGACTGGAGTCCTCGTAATGGATGACTGCAATCCTCCTAATAGAGGACTGGAGTCATCCTATGAAAGGACTGGGAGGATAAGCGAATGTGGTTTGTTTGCTTATGCGGTTGTCCGTGAAATTGCCAAAGGGCAGAAGAAAATCGGAGGTAAAAGGGAGCTCAAAATATATTCATTCATTGGAGATTAGTTTTTTAGAGTGGCTTTTGTCCCTTTCAATGTTGGCGATGAAACGGACACGGTTATCTTGCCTCCTGTGCGAGTGCTGCGGATGATGCACTGCATATATCCTGTTTGCATATTCTTGGTTGTTATGCCGTTGAAGAGGTCGGAGGTGTAGTGGTCGCCGTTGTCGAGGGCTACGAAGGTGGCGGCACCATCGACTTGAACGGAAATTTCGTCGGTGGCAGTTGGGACATGGCGACCTTTGCTGTCGACGGCATAGATGTTGTAGTATTTGAGAGATATGCCGTTGGCGGGGAAGGGGTCAGATGTTTCTTCAACGATTTTAAGGGCTACTGCTTTGCCGCTCGTTTCTATCTCGTTGCGAGCCACTTCCTTGCCGTTTGTGCGTGCAATGGCGAGGAGTTTTCCGCCTGTGCCGTAGTCAATGCCGCTCCATAGGATGACGTTACGTTTGGCAATGTCGGTGGTGTCATTCTTCTGAATGCCAAGCGATTTGCCGTTGTAGATGAGTTCCACTTCCTCGGCATTGGTGTAGGTGAGGACGTTGGGATGAGAACCCTCTGGCTGATTCCAGTTTTGATTGATTTTCTGCTGACCCACGTTGATGTCGTTCCATTCCATGCTTTCGCCCTTGCCGTCCACTACGCCTATCCGAACAACTGGCTCATCGGGTTGTATGCACGACTTGATGAGATATGCCTGCGGATAAGGTTGGAGGGTGTGGCTGAAGAACGAGTAGTTCCAGCCTTTCTTGGGCCAACCGTTTGACTCGCCCCAATACTCGATTGCTCCCCACCAACAGAGACCTACGCCACGCTGTCTGTCCATGCCGTAATAGGGCTGCTGCAACTGGTTTGTCACTGCCTCGCTCTGAAAGAGGATGAGGTCGTTTTTGAAGTCGTAATATCCGTGGTAAGCATCCCATTGATAGTTGAACGATGCAACCTCAGTCACGCATGCCAACTCTGGCGGTACGAGGTAAGTCTTGAAGTCGGGTGTGCCACGTTGAGCACCTGCACGGGCAGGGAACATCGCCACGGTCGTTGGGCGTGTCTTGTCATATCGCTTCACCATTTGGTCGAAGATGCGGTAAGTCGTGATGCCCCAGTCGTCTGTCTGATAACCGCTCCAATCCGAGCGTGTCTGCAACTCGTTGCCGAGGCTCCACATCACGACTGACGGATGATTGCGGTCTCTCTTTATCCACTCCTGCATAAGTTCGGGCCATATCTGCATGAATGGCTTTCTGCCAGCCCAATAGTCCTTGTCCGACCATTTGTCTATCAACTCATCCACAACGAGCAGACCTACCTTGTCGGCAATTCTATAAAAGTCCTCTGAATAAGGGTTGTGCGAGCAGCGGATAGCGTTATATCCAAATGCTTTCAGAGTACGCATCTGCCGTTCTATCGCTGTCTCAAAAGCCGCAACGCCCACCGCACCGAGGTCGTGGTGATTGGCAATGCCAGCCATGAACACCTTGCGTCCGTTTAACTTAAAGCCAAAATCCGTGCCGTATTCTATCGTGCGGAAACCGAAGTTATCTGCCACAGAATCAATTACTACGCCATCTTCCACCAGCACCGCCTCAACCGAGTAAAGGTTAGGAGAGTCAATATCCCACAACTTCGGATTTTCTACAGCCATCACAGGCAGCATCACCTCTGTATTGTTCTGCACCGTATGGTCGGGCATGCCTTTTTCGGCACTCGCAACCACCTTTCCTGCTGCATCCTTCACGCTTGCCTTTATGTTTATATTGTGCTTCTGCCAACCAATCACCTGCACCTGCACGTTCACCTTGTCTCCATCAGTAGTGACATACAACCCGTGCCGTGCAATCCTCGTATTGTTGCTCGCCTTCAGCCACACATTGCGATAGATTCCGCCTCCTGTGTACCAACGGCTTCCGTTCTTCTTGCCTGTGTTAGAATACACCGCCACGACATTCTCTCCGCCATAGTTCACCGCCTTCGTAATATCCGCCTCAAAGCCAGTATATCCATACTCGTTGCTTGCCACTTTCTTGCCATTCACATACACATCGCTCACATACATAACGCCCTCGAAGTCAAGCACCAACCGCCTTCCTTTCAATGATGCAGGCACAGTAAAAGTCTTCCTATACCACCCCTCACACATCTGCTTAAATCCTCGCCCTTTGTCCTCGTTCTCATCCCACGGCTGTTCAAACTGATAGTCGTGCGGCAAGTCCAGTTTTCGCCACGCACTATCATCATAGTCAGCACGTTCCACACCTTCTGGATTGCCAAGCATAAATTTCCAGTCGAAATTGAACAACTCTTTCTGATGGCTGACAAACTCACTCAATGGGGCATTTTTCTCTACATTACCCTCATGTTTCTCGATGTATTGTGCGTTGGCATCCAGCCTGCATACAGGTGATGCAAGCAATAATATAAGTAAAGGTCTTACTATTTTTTTCATATAGGTTAGTAATTTTGCCACAAAGATAGCAAGAAAAATCCAATATCGCAAAAAACTGTTATGTTCAATTGATTTCTCCACTGCCAAAACACAGGTGGTGGTCGTCGTCATAAACCACGCAGAACTGTCCGGGGGCAACGCCATGGATAGGCTTGTCGGCTCGAAGGGAATAGCGACCGTCGGTAGTGGCTGTGAGAGTGCCAGTGAGATATTCAGGTGTGTGGCGAATTTTGAATGTTACACGCATAGAAGATTCGTCATTGGTCAGATGTATGTCGCCTAATTGGGAAGCGTGTCGCTTGGGGAGAAGGGTATGAAAAGGGTTTTCGGTGATGAAGTGGAAGTCGTTCATCGTGATGTGGTCTTTATAGACTTTCTCGGGGTCGTAGCCGTGGGAAACGAAGAGTATGTTGCGCTTCAGATTTTTCTTGACGACGAACCACGGACCGCCACCAAAGCCAAGTCCTTTTCGTTGCCCGATGGTATAGAACCACAGCCCGCGATGTTCGCCTATCTTGTGGCCTGTCTCTATCTCACGCACATCGCCGGGGTTTTCTCCAAGATGTGTCTTGATGTAGTCACGGAAGTCGATGTTTCCCAAGAAGCAGATGCCTTGGCTGTCTTTGCGTGCGGCATTGAGCAGGTGTGCCTGTTCGGCTATGGCTCTTACCTCGTGCTTCCACAGATGTCCTATGGGAAACATCAGTTTGCTGACTTGCAGGGAGTTTATCTGACAGAGGAAGTCTGTCTGGTCTTTCACAGGGTCGGGCGAAGTGGATAGCCAGACTTTGCCGTCGATGGTGGTGGTAGTGGCATAATGTCCTGTGGCGGTATAGTCAAAGTCTTTTCCTGCCACTTCTTCGAAGCAGCCGAATTTGATGAGTTTGTTACACATCACATCGGGGTTGGGGGTTAGTCCTTGCCGTGCCTTGTCCATTGTGTAGCCGACGACTTTGTCCCAGTATTCTCGGTGGAGGTCAATGACGTCGAGCCGTAGCCCATAGCGACGGGCAAGCCACTGACATATCTCTATGTCTTCTTCCGAAGTGCAGTTCCACTCGGTGTCTTTGTCTGGCCCTATCTTGATGTAGAACAAATGGGGGTCAATTCCCTGCTCTTTCAGCATGTGGACTGACACGGCAGAATCTACTCCGCCTGATACTAATGCTGCTACAGTCATGGCAATCAGTCTTTTAGCCTTGTGGCGTATATTGGTTAGTGTTCGGCTTTATTGTCGCTTGCCATTGCTGATTTTAGCCCTTTGCTTATTTCCAGCATTCGGTCTATGGGCTTTATTGCCTTACGTGCCGTTTCTGGGTCAACCTCGATAGTGGGCCACTCGTATTTGAGGGTGTTGTAGAGTTTCTTCAATGTGTTGAGTTTCATGAAGGAACATTCGTTGCATGAGCATCCTATGGTCTCGCTTGCCTCGGGAGGGGCAGGGATGAAGTGCTTGTCGGGGCAGGCTTTCTTCATTTCGTGCAGTATGCCGCTTTCGGTTGCTACGATAAACTCTGTGGCTTCGTCTTTTATGGCGAAGTTCAGAAGCCCTGCTGTGGAGCCTATCACGTCTGCCACTTTCTGTATGGGTGCTGGACACTCGGGATGCACTAATATTTTTGCCTGCGGATGCTCGGCTTTCAGTGCTAAAATCTTTTCTAAGGAGAATTGTCCGTGGACGTGGCATCCGCCATTCCACAGCAGCATCTGTCTGCCTGTGACGGAGTTGATATAGTCTCCAAGGTTTTTGTCTGGCCCGAAGATGAGTTTCTCGTCTTTTGGGAAAGAGTCTATGACCAGTTTTGCATTGCTTGATGTCACCACAACATCTGTCAGTGCTTTTACTGCTGCGGTGGTATTGACGTAACTGACTACTTTGTGGTCGGGATGCTCGGCGATGAATTTTTCTAAGTCTTCTGCCCTGCAACTGTCTGCCAGCGAGCAGCCAGCGTTGAGGTCAAGCACCAGCACTTTCTTGTCGGGGCAGAGTATTTTGTTTGTCTCGCCCATAAAATGCACTCCGCACATCACGATGATGTCGGCGTCGGTCTTTGCCGCCCACTGTGCTAACGCAAGTGAGTCGCCTACAAAGTCGGCGATGTCTTGCACTGCACCATCTGTGTAGTAGTGTGCCAAAATCACTGCGTTCTTCTCTTTGCACATCCTCCGTATCTCTGTGTTTAGGTCGATGCCATCGGGAATAGGCTCGTCCACATAGCCTTTTGCCAGCCAAGAATCTTTCACTTCCATAATGTGATACTTTGATTTTATGCGTACAAAGGTAAGGAAAATAACTTAAACAAGGGAAAAAGACAGAAAGTTTTATGCGTATATCTGTATAATTGCTAAAACAATATGTAGTGTGTTCAAATATATGAGGAATAATCATTATCTTTGTGCCATATTCTAATTTTGAACCTAAACATATATGAAACAAAGAATTTTATTGTTTGTAAGCGTGCTGTTTTGTGCATTTAGCACGTTGAAGGCTGCTAATCCGCTGAAACCTCGAGTTATAATCCTTACAGATATTGCTCCCGGAAACATCGAGCCAGACGATATGGAGTCAATGGTGCGCCTGCTGGCATACGCTGATGTGCTGGAGATAGAGGCTCTCATAACATCCACCGGCTGGAACTGCAATCCTTATCCCGACGGGTGGGCAGACTCTCTGTATCGTGTGATTGACGCATACGAGAAGGATGTGCCTAATCTTATGAAAAGGTCAGGACAAAAAGGCTTTCAATCTTTGGCAAAAGAAAATGGGAAACAAAGGATTGGATATTGGGTAAGTCCTGACTATTTGCGTAGCAGAGTGGCTATGGGTAGCCGCCGTTCTGGCATATCTGTTGTGGAAGAGGGGAATAACTCAGCAGGAAGTGATTTAATAATAAAGTTGGCAGATGAAAACGACCCACGTCCGTTGTGGATTGCTGTGTGGGGTGGGGCGAACACTTTGGCTCAGGCTATTTGGCAAGTGAAGCAGCAAAGGACGGAGGAGGAAGTGAAGGCTTTTCTTAACAAGTTGAGGGTATATACAATCACAGACCAAGATATGCCGTACTCTGAACGTAAGAACTATGCTTACAGTTCTCATCAGTGGATGCGGCGAGAGTTTGCTGACGACCTTGTGTTTCTGTGGGATGAAAGTGCGTGGCTCACTCAGTGTGAACTGGGCAGTAAGAATTGGAAAGAATATGAAGAAAAGATACAAGGGAAAGGGTGGCTCGGTTTGGTATATCCTAAATATAAATATGGTGTAGAGGGAGACACGCCGAGTTTTCTTAATCTAATTCCCAATGGGCTGAATGATACGGAATATCCATCGCAGATAGGGTGGGGAGGATGCTTCACTCGTGGTATGTGTGCCGACTCCGTGACTGTTGCATGGACAAATTGGCAGAACCCTCAAAAGGCTATTTCAAGACGATATGAGGAAAAGTTCTACAATGATATTTTCAATGATTTTGCTGCTCGCATGGAATGGGCTGACAAGGGCAGAGGCAACATCAATCCAGTTGTGATAGTTAATGGCAAGAAAGGTCTTGCTCCTGTGAAGATAAAGGCAAAAGGTGGGGAAACAGTCACTCTTAATGCTTCACGCTCTTACGACCCCAACGGTGACCGCTTGGCTTTCCAATGGTGGTGTCAGCCTTATGCTGGAACTTATGATAAGAATATTGTGATGACGGAGCAATCTCCTAAATTGCAGTTTGCTGTTCCTGCTGATGCAAAAGGGTCGGAGATACACTTGATATGTGAGGTGCATGACAATGGGCGGATACCGCTTGTTTCCTATCGCCGTGTTATTATAGAGATTGAAGATTAAGGTTATAGATATATAATCCCCATTTGTCTAAAAAACAAAACGTCCAAGGCAAAACCACGGTTTTTGTCTTGGACGTTTTTGTATGGAAAGATAAAATCTTTTCGATGTTAGCGCAGAGAAGCCATTTCGGTGTACTTTGACATTACCTTGCGGTAGTAACCTTCGGTACGCATCTTTCGTGTCATGCACTTCAGGTCGCCGGAGTTCCAGAGGCGTATGGCTCTTTCCATATTGCCTTCAGGATTGTAATGTTCCTGATAGTCGATGAACATGTCAATGCTCTTCTGCTTGTCGTAACGGTCTGCGTAAGTGTACTTCTTATATCCGGCAATTCGGTTGCACTCGCGCACGAGGATTTCGGAAATCTGCAGATAACCAACGTAGAGTCCATTCCTCGATACTTTCTTGGGTTGGCATTCACTCTCCACCATTGCAATGGCTTCGATTACTGCTCCCCATTTTTTCTGAAGATCTATCTTTACAGGGGTCTCTGCGACTGCTGTCAAAGATATGGTCATCAGAACTAATACCAGTAATTTCTTCATAAATCTTACCTTTTAGTTTCTGAAAACTGATGCAAAGGTAAGGCTTTTATCTGAAATAACCAAGCGTTTTTATGTTTTTCAACATATTTTAGGCCTATTTTTGTGTTTGGCCTAACGATTTTTTATTCTTCTTCCTTGTTTTCTTTGTTATCCTCATCACGTTCTTCATCCGTAGCGACAAACTCGTTGATGCCATTAGAAACGAGGATGTTGTACCATGAAAGCACCTTGCGCATGTCGGACACACGTACGCGGTCGGTGTCATAGTTTGGGAGTACTTTGGCGAAGAAGGCGACGATGTCGTCTTGGTCGGCTTTTTTTGGTGAGAGGTCAACGGTGGTGCCGTTGTAGTTCTGCTTAATGGACTCGAAGACAGAGGCGAGGCTCACTTCTTTGTCGTCGTTTGTGTAGATGGATATGTCGCCGAGCGAAACCACTCTGTCAGCACCGAAGGCAGGCATGCGTTTCTTTTGTTCGTCAACAGTTTCTACGATGAGGCTCTTGTTGCCACGTGACACGAGTTTGTAGAGTCCGGGCTTGCCTGAAATGGCGAGAATTTTCTTAATCATGGTTGATTGGTTATAAGTTTTAGTATATTGTCTATTTGTTGCTCTATGTCTGCTTTGCCGTCGTTTATTATGCTGTAATCTGCACGGCTGATTTTCTCTTCGTCGTCGAGTTGCTGAAGCATTCGTGCCTCTATCTGCTGACGTGTCGCATTGTCACGTCTCATGGCTCGCTCCATGCGTACTTCGATAGGTGCATGTACGGTTATCACGGCATCCACTGTATCTTGAAATCCTGCCTCAAAGAGCAAGGCGCATTCCTGTGCCACTATGGGCGTGGATGTGGCGGTAGAACCTCCGCCTATGTGATGTCTGCCCTGCTGTTCTGCCCATTTTATGAAGTCTCGTTTTACAGCGGGATGTACTATGCCGTTGATTTTCTTTCCGTTGTCGGGGCTGGCAAACAGAAACTCCGCTATTGCTGGCTTGTTGAGACAGCCGTTGATGTATGCTCTGTTGCCGACGAGTGAGCATAGTTGCTCTCTGATGTTCGGGTCTTCCTGCATGAGCCTCTTTGCTTCATCGTCGCAGTTATACACTGGTATGCCTCTGTCTTTCAGTCGGTTGCATACAAATGTCTTTCCGCTGCCGATGCCTCCTGTCACTCCCACCTTTATCATTCCGTTTCCTGCTCTATCACATATTCAACATATTCGGGAGATATACGAAGGTTGCGTATGTTGTTTGGCTTCTGGCTGACGTGTAGCCTGCAACGCTTGGTGTCGTTGGAGGTTTCCGAATAGTCCGCTATGATTATGAAATCGTCGGGCTTTATCTCGTCGTACAGTGTTGCGCTCACTAAGAACGTTACGCTTGTTTTGAGAGGGAACAGACGCATGATGCGGTTGTTCGGCACGTTGGCGCAGTAGATAGGCACTTGCAGTGTCTTGTCTATATATATGTCTACGCAGAATTTTGCTTTTACTGAATCTGGCGTCAACTTCACTCCACGTGGGGCATTGAGTGCCAGCCGTGCCATGATAGTATCTTCTACCTCCGTATATATAATTTTCTCGGTGGATATGCTGCGTATGCTGTCATACATGTGGCTGGGAGCAAACACGTCGACCGAATCGGGCATGAGGATTGTTTCGCCGAGAAATCGTCCTGTGGCAGTTGATATCTTCCCTCCAAATGTGACAGGCACACGTTTGTGCTGTCCGTGAGAATAGTAAACCTCTATTCTGTTGGGAGTTACGGAAGTGTACACCATGTCCTTGTCTGCCATTCTCACAACAGCCCGTCTGACAGCGTTTGCATCTATCACGATTTTGCCGTCTTGATTGTCTATGTCCTTGAATTTCAGTACTACTTCATGCTGTTCGTTGGCGAGGAACTTATGATATAGCGCATCCCACACTTTGCCCGTGTAGTTCACGTTCACTTGTTCTGGAAGGTCGCTCGTGAAGATTACCCTTGTTGGCACATCCTCTACTTTCAGAGTGTAGGCAATGCTCACCTCCTTTGTTTCCTGCAACGACTGCATGAACCAAAAGGCTATGGATATGGCAAGAAATATCATAAACACAAGAAGATTGCGGTTGAACCTCACCAATCGCAATCTTCTCATTATGACCTTCAAGGAATAAGGAAACATAGATGTCTTTGTCTGCGTTTCTGTTTATAAGCCAAGTTTATGTCTGTATGCCAAACGATTATTGCCTTACCTGCTGTGAGGTGTCAGCATAAACGTAGTTGCGGTCAATCTGGATGTTCACGCCCTTTGACACCTCGATAGTGAGGTATGGCTCGCCCTCGTTCAGAGACTTTACTGTGCCATACACGCCGCTTGCCGTCACCACCTTGCTGCCTACCGTGAGGCTCTTGCGGAAGTTGTCAATCTCCTTCTGACGCTTACGCTGTGGGCGAATCATGAAGAAATATACAATGGCGAACATTAAGACAATCATGATAATCATGCTATAGTCGAAACCGCCTTGTGCTTGAATTAAATGTAACATAGTCTGTTTGTTTTATAATAATAAATAATGTGAATTTATAAAATCGTAAATAGTTAATCCTCTTTTAAGGCTTCGTAATGATATTGTCATGCTTCAGTTTCTTTGCCACCGCATCGAGAATGCCGTTCACATATCCCGGGCTTTTCGGCGTGCTGTACCACCGTGCCATCTCCACATATTCGTTGATAGTGACAGATGTAGGTATCTGTGGGAAACTGAGCATTTCGGCAATGGCTATCTGCATGATAATGACATCCATATATGCAAGGCGGCTGAACTCCCAGTTCTTCACGCAGCGCTCAATCAGCGAGCGGTAGTACTCATCGTTCATCACTGTGCGGCGGAACAATCGAGTGGCAAAATCTTGGTCTTCGATGTCCTTGTATTCTGGCACCAGTTCTTGGTCAGCCCCATTCTTCGGGTCAAACCTCTTGATTGTTTTCAGCACGAAAGTGTCAACAATGTCCCTGTCGTCGTTCCAGTAGAGGCTCTGCTCCTCAAGAATATCGTCAATGCGCTCATCCTTCATGATGATATTCTTGTATATCTTCTTCCACACTCTCTTGTCGTCGTCGTATGTAGCCTCGTCAAGAGCCATGTAGTCGGCGTAATAGTCGCTCGCCACGATGTCCGCATACAGTTGCTTTATGTATGTGATTTCATCCTTCCACGTCTTCTTCTTCGTCTCCACAAAGTCCTGCAACTGCTTGTTGTTCTCCAACTGCGCCGCAAACTGATTGTCGGCAAAGCGGTGGCTCACGGGTTCGTCTATATGCCCCACCTTGTTCATCTGCTCCTTGTGTTCCACCTGCTCGAAAGCGTAGCGAGAAACGCTGACCATGAGCAGAAGCATATAGTTGTAGAGGTCATACGCTTTCGAAAGACTGAAAAGAAGTTCTTTCTCTGCCGTGTCTATATTCTTGCCGTCATTTTGATAGTATGCGTATATCAGTTGCACTATTTTCAGACGGATGAGATTGCGGTTAATCATAAGTCTCTTTTTCAATTTTCGTGTGCAAATTTAGTGATTTTCTCTGAAAAACGCTGCCTTTTTGCACGAATGATTGCGCCAAACGGAAAAAAACAGCCGAAATTGTTGTGTAAACGAAAAATAATTGACAATTTTGTACCACAAATTCAAATGACATAACAATAAACATTAAAGATTATATGGGCGAAACAGACAAAGATTTGGTTTATTCCGAGAATGTCAAGGCTGGCAAGCGCATCTACTATTTCGATGTGAAGCAGAGCCGCAATGGCGACAAGTACATTGCCATAACAGAGAGCAAGAAGATAAATGAGGGAACATTCGAAAACCCTCGTTTCGTGTATGAAAAGCACAAACTGTTCCTTTACAAGGAAGATTATGAGAAGTTTGTCGATGCGTTGTCAAAGACGCTGAAAGTGGCAAAAGGCGAAATGTCAGTAGAGGAAGCAGAGGCAGAGAAAGAACAGGCCGCCAATTCTTATGCAGAGGCAAAGGCTGCCGCAGAGCCAGCGCCGCAAGACGCACCAGCGGAAGAGCCTGCAGCAGAAGAGGAGCAGGCTGAAAAAGCAGAAAAGAAGAGTTTCCTCGACAAGATGAAGGACATCTTCTAAGTTTTTGGACAAAAACAACCGACAAGCCCCCTGCAAAAGATAGCCCTTTATGCAGGGGGCTAAACCATTAGCCGTTCATCGCCACATCGAAACACCGTTTACCGATGCGTCGATGAACGGTGTTTCGATGTGGCGATGAACGGTGTATCACATATAATATATATTATAACCCATTTTTTTCTGACGAGAACCATTTCGCAATGACAGCATAAAATGCTGTGTTTCTGTAAAAAAAGACAGCAAATTCTTGGTCATTTTCCGCAAAAGCCGTACCTTTGCACCGCTTTTTGAGCAACACATAGGCGTGCCGGCACAGTTCCGCAGTCGCAGTGTGATGGCGAATTAAGCGTCAAGGATTGGGGCAATGCTCCAAGATTTGAGAAACTTAATTTATAGTAACACAAAAACAAATCAAAAAAATGAGAGAAATTACACTCAATGCTACAACTCGCACAGAGTTCGGCAAGAAGGCAAGCCGCGACCTCCGTCGCGCAGGTCAAATCCCAGCAGTATTCTACGGAGTAGAGAAGGGTGAAGACGGACTGCCAGTTTCAAAGTCAATTCAGATTTCAGAGAAGGAACTCGCAAAACTTCTCTACACTCCAAACGTTTACATCGTCAACCTCATCGTAGACGGCAACCCTGTGAAGGCAATCCTCAAGGACTTGCAGTGCGACTTCGTTACTGACCGTCCTGTACACGTTGACTTCTATCAGATTACAGAGGACAAGCCAGTTGTATTTGAAATTCCAGTTAAACTCAATGGTCTTGCAGAAGGTGTTAAGGCCGGTGGTAAACTTGCGCTCAGCGTGCGCAAACTTGCTGTCAAGGCTCTCTACACTCAGTTCCCAGACACGCTCGACATCGACGTTACAAACCTCGGCCTTGGCAAGTCAATGAAGGTTGGAGCGCTTTCATACGAAGGCCTCGAAATCATCACTTCCAAGGAAGTTGTCGTTTGCTCTGTCCGCATGACTCGTGCCGCTCGTGCCGCACAAGCAGAGGCTGCGAAATAATCATTGAGGCAACAGCGAAAAGAGAATAGGAGTCACGTTGCGTGGCTCCTATATTTTTTCCTCTGCGCTGCTTGTGAGCATTGATGTGCGAAGCACGTGTCCGCCATGCTTTGCGCCACTCCTAAAACACTGATTGCTAACAATGTGGTTGATAGATTTATTCAAAAAGAAGAAAACAGAAACGGTAGATAGCAGTATGAAATATCTGATAGCAGGCCTTGGAAACATCGGCGACGAATACGTAGGCACTCGCCACAACATCGGCTTCCGCACTCTCGACGCCTTTGCCGACAAACTCGGCGTGGAGTGGGCGGACAAACGCTATGGCGCCATATCCAAAGTGCGTGTAAAAAACGCAGAACTCACCCTGCTCAAACCGTCTACATATATGAACCTCTCGGGTCAGGCGATACGCTACTGGCTTCAGCAGGAGAAGATACTAGTGGAAAATCTGCTCGTCATCGTCGACGACCTCAGCCTTCCAGTGGGCAAAGTCCGCATGCGTGGCAATGGAAGCGCAGGAGGACATAACGGACTGAAAAACATAGAGTCATGCCTGATGACCCAAACCTACGCTCGAATAAAGTTCGGCATTGGCAACGACTTCCCCAAAGGGAGGCAGGTAGATTTTGTTCTCGGCACATTCAGCGACGAGGAAAACAAAATCATAGACGAGAAACTCGATTACGTGGGCGACATGATAAAGAGTTTCTGTCTGCAAGGGTTGGAACGCACCATGAACCAGTATAACAAGAAATAACAATGGAAGCACGACTCGACAAATGGCTCTGGGCAGCCCGCATTTTCAAGACACGCACAATTGCTGCCGATGCCTGCAAGAATGGACGTGTCACCATAGGGGGCGTAAAGCAGAAAGCATCGAAAATGATAAAAGAGGGCGACATTATAGAAGTACGCAAGCCCCCAATCACCTACTCCTTCAAGGTATTGAAAGCAATACAGAACCGTGTAGGCGCAAAATTAGTTCCAGAAGTGCTGGAGAACGTCACCTCCAAAGACCAACTCGAACTCCTCGAAATGAACCGCATCAGTGGCTTTGTCGGCAGGGCGAGAGGCACAGGGCGGCCAACCAAAAAGGAGCGCCGTGACCTCGACGACTTCATTCAGCCAGCCTTTTTCGGCGATTTCGACATGGATTTCGACTTCGATGACGACTCCGACTTTGACCTTGATGACGATTCCAACTTTGGCTATGACGAAAATTAAGGTTTTGACCAAAGTGTCATTGGCGAAGAAAAATAAATTCTCTCCACCAATGCCGCATAATTACGACCGCTCTTTCCCGCTAACGAAAGAGCGGTTTTTGTGTTTCTTTTGTCGACGGCTGACCTCTGAAACTCCCTGCCGTTCACGATTACAATAGTCAGCGGTGACAGATTATAATAGTCAGCCAATGCAGATTATCCCTCTCGGCGGTTGGCTGCTAGTTCGTTCAAAGGGCGACAGTTTTTTTGCCGGGCGGTTGTTGCCTTCTATGCTAATTTCCGCTGAGCGATAGTGCTGAGAGGTTGTTGCAAACTCGCCATTGCAATTTGGGTGAAATGCAATAGTTGGATGTGTATTTTTGTGTTTTTCTTTCTGAAATTTTCTTAAATGAAAAATAATGCCTACCTTTGCCGGCGATTTGATTTTAAGGTAAGAAATTCTCTTAGACATTTATGGCTAAAAAGAAACAGGAACCACACTATATTTTTGAGTCCAGTTGGGAGGTTTGCAATAAGGTGGGTGGCATATATACAGTGTTGTCAACACGTGCAAAGACCCTTCAAGAAGCATTTCCAGATAAAGTTTTTTTCATAGGTCCCGATTTTTGGGAAGGCAAGAAAAATCCATTGTTCAAAGAGAGCAAGACACTGTTGGCAAAGTGGAGAAAAAGTGCTTTGCAATATGACGGTGTATCGTTCCGCATTGGCCGTTGGCAGGTGCCGGGCGAGCCTATTGCTATTTTGGTAGATTTCAAGCCTTTCTTCGAGAATAAGAATGACATTTTCGGTTGGGCGTGGGAAAACTTTCAGGTTGATTCGCTGCATGCTTACGGCGATTATGATGAGAGCCTCGTGTTTTCGTGGGCTGCAGGCAAGGTGGTGGAGAGTTACTACAAGTTCTTCGGACTGACAAAGGAGGACAACGTTGTTTTTCAGGCGCATGAGTGGCAGACGTGCTTGGCTGCGCTGTATGTGAAGAAATATGTGCCAGAGGTGGCAACGATATTTACCACCCACGCCACGACAATAGGGCGTTCTATTGCTGGCAACGGAAAGCCTCTCTATGATTATCTGCCAGCATATAACGGTGACCAAATGGCGGCAGAACTGAATGTGGAGGCAAAGCACTCGGTGGAGAAGAAGGCTGCATGGAATGTCGACTGCTTTACTACTGTAAGCGAGATAACAGGCAAAGAATGTGCCGAACTGTTGGATAAGCCTGCCGATGAAATTCTGATGAATGGCTTTGAGAATGATTTTGTACCGTCGCCTGTCGCTAAGTTCAACGACGCACGCAAGGAGGCTCGCAAGAGTTTGCTGAAAGTGGCAAACACGCTTATGGGTACGGAACTTGACGACGACACTATAATAATAAGTACGGGAGGACGATACGAATATCAGAACAAGGGCATAAACGTGTATGTGGATGCTCTTAGTCGTCTGCGCTGGGATAACCGACTGGAGAAGAATGTCTTGGCATTTGTCATGGTTCCTGCATGGATGAAAGAGGCTCGCCAAGACTTGAAGGCGGCTCTTGCAGAAAAGAAGGGATGTGCGAAAGGTGAGCCTGTGGGCGACCCACGCATTACTCATGTTCTGCATGAACAGGACAACGACAAGGTGCTTGCCCAAATGAATTGGCTCGACATGCACAACCGCCCGGAGGACAAGGTGAAGGTTATCTTTGTTCCTTGCTATCTTGACGGCACGGACGGCATATTCAACAAGCACTATTATGACTTGCTCATAGGTAACGACCTTACAGTGTTCCCGTCGTATTATGAACCTTGGGGCTATACCCCCACGGAGTCGGTAGCGTTCCACGTTCCTTGCATTACCACCGACCTTGCAGGCTTTGGCATTTGGGCTAATGGCTTGAAGGGTGGGGCGAGTGAGATTGAAGATGGTGTGAAGACAATTCATCGCTCGGACTACAATTTTGACGAAGTGAGCGACACGATAAGAGACACAATCTTGAAGTTCTCTCAGTTCGACAAGAAGCAGGTGAACGCTGCACGCAAGAATGCTGAGAAGGTGGCGGAGAAGGCGCTGTGGAAGCATTTCATAAAGTACTATTACGAAGCATACGATAAGGCTCTCGCATCACGCGATGAGCGTATAAAATAAATATCAACGTTAAACAACCCTAAAATTCAATAAACAGATTTTTATGAGAATTCAGGCAAGTAACGCGAACACGCCAAACTGGCGTGAAATTAGCGCAAGGTCATCTGTTCCAGCGGCTTTCGAGCCTCTGAACGAGATTGCACACAACCTTTGGTGGTCGTGGAATAACGAGGTAGGTCACATATTCAATGACATGGATCCTCAACTGTGGCACGATGTTCAGCAGAACCCAGTGCTGTTCCTCGGTCGTATGAATTACGATAAACTTGAAACTCTTGCAAAAGACAAGGCAATCGTTGACCGTGTAAACAAGGTATATAAGGAGTTCCGTGCTTACATGGACGTTGAGCCAGACAAGAAGCGTCCTTCTGTGGCTTATCTTTGTATGGAGTATGGTCTCAGCCACGTGCTTAAGATATATTCAGGTGGTCTCGGAATTTTGGCAGGTGACTACGTGAAGGAGGCATCAGACTCTAACGTGGATTTCTGCGCCGTAGGTTTCTTGTACCGCTATGGCTATTTCACTCAGACACTCTCTATGGAGGGTCAGCAGGTTGCTAACTATGAGGCTCAGGTGTTCCCAACTCTGCCTATCGAGCGTGAGTTGGACGCTGACGGCAATCAGGTGGTAATTGACGTGCCTTACAACAACTATACAGTTCATGCTCTCGTTTGGCGTGTTAACGTTGGCCGTGTTAAACTTTATCTGCTTGACACAGACAATGATATGAACTCTGAATATGACCGTTCAATCACTCACGCACTCTATGGTGGTGACTGGGAGAACCGTCTGAAGCAGGAGATATTGCTCGGTATCGGTGGTGTGTTGCTGCTGAGAAAACTTGGGCTTCACAAGGACATCGTTCATTGTAACGAGGGTCACGCAGCGCTTGCAAACGTGCAGCGCCTTGTAGAGTTCGTTGAGCAAGGCATGACTTTCAACGAGGCGTTGGAGGTTGTACGCACATCTTCTCTTTATACTGTTCACACTCCTGTGCCAGCAGGTCACGACTATTTTGATGAAGGTCTCTTCGGCAAGTACATGGGTCAGTATCCTGCAAAACTTGGTATCTCTTGGGATGAGTTCGTCGGTATGGGTCGTGTAAATCCAGACGACAAGGGCGAGCGTTTCTGCATGTCGACATTCGCTTGCAACACTTGTTCTTGGGTGAATGGTGTAAGTTGGTTGCACGGCAAGGTGTCTCGCGATATGTTCAATGGCATCTGGAAGGGCTATTTCCCAGAGGAGTTGAAGAATGTGGGCTACGTTACAAATGGTGTTCACATGCCTACTTGGACTGCTTCTGAGTGGAAGACTCTCTATGCTAAGCACTTCGACAAGACGCATCTTGCTGACCAGTCTAATCAGAAGATTTGGGAATCAATCTACAATGTGCCAGATGAGGAGGTTTGGAACACTCGTCTCGCCCTCAAAGCAAAACTCTTTGACTACATCAAGAAGGCGTTCAAAGAGGACTGGCTGAAGCATCAGGGCGACCCATCTCGCATCGTGTCTATCGTTGAGAAAATCAATCCTAATGCGTTGACTATCGGTTTCGCTCGTCGTTTCGCAACATACAAGCGTGCGCACCTGCTTTTCAGCGACCTCGACCGTTTGGCAAAGATTGTTAACAACCCTAACTATCCAATACAGTTCCTTTTCGCAGGAAAGGCTCACCCAGCAGACGGTGCAGGTCAAGGTCTCATACAGAAGATTTATGAAATCAGCCGCCGTCCAGAGTTCCTTGGAAAGATTATTTTCCTTGAGAACTATGATATGAAGTTGGCTCGCCGCCTTGTGACTGGTGTGGATATTTGGATGAACACTCCAACTCGTCCGCTCGAGGCATCGGGTACATCAGGCGAAAAGGCTCTGATGAATGGTGTTGTGAACCTCTCTGTGCTTGACGGTTGGTGGCTTGAAGGCTATCGTGAAGGTGCTGGTTGGGCACTCACAGAGAAGCGTACATTCCAGAACCAAGAGCAGCAAGACCAGTTGGATGCGGCTACAATCTACTCTCTCTTGGAGAACGAGATTTTGCCTCTCTACTATGCTCGCAACTCAAAGGGCTATTCAGAAGGCTGGATAAAGACTGTGAAGAACTCTATCGCACAGATTGCGCCTCACTACACAATGAAGCGCCAACTCGACGACTACTATACTAATTTCTATGGTCCTCTTGCTGAGCGTCGTGCTGTCCTCTTTGCTGACAACTATAAGAAGGCTAAGGACATCGCAGCATGGAAGGAGCTTGTGGCTTCTCGTTGGGACGACATAAAGGTTGTATCATTCGAGAAGGACGAGGATATGCTCAAGGGCGATGTACTCTCTGGTAAGAAGTACAAACTGAAGTATGTAATTGACGAGCAAGGCCTTGACGATGCTGTTGGTTTGGAACTCGTTACAATCTTTAAGGACGATGATGGCCGTGAGCATATCAGCCAGATTGACCCGCTTGAGGTTACAAAGCGTGAAGGCAATCTCTATACCTTCGAGGGTACTCATATTATCCCAACTGCAGGTAGTTTCAAGGTTGCTTACCGCATGTATCCAAAGAATGTAGACCTGCCACATCGTCAGGACTTCTGCTATGTGAAGTGGTTTAACTAATCAATAGATTAACAGTAACATACATACCAAAGGTTGCACCATCTCTATAAGGGATGGTGCAATTTCCATTCTTGTATTGAATATGAAACAGAGATATTTCATTGTTGTATTTGCCATGTTTATGGCTATGTCACTTTGTGTATTGCCAAGTGCGCGTTGTTGTGCTGCCGAAACAGCTGCGAGTCTGCCAGCAGATAATTTTAAGAAATCCGCTGTGGTAAAGGCTTTCAGAGGATATATGAAGGATAAGAACTATGCGAAGGCAAAAGCCGAAATTGATAATGCTGTGGCAAAGTATGAGGTGGCGAGCAAAGACGCTGAGTTGTATAAATACAAGTTGGCTGCTCTTGATGGATTGATAGGTACGGAGAACAATAAGATATATCTTCAGTCGAAACCTGATACAACGAGTTTTTTTAACTATATTTATGAGTTGTATCTCACTGGTTTGAAATGCGACAGTTTGGAACAGCAGTATGTGGCGGAACGCCATGCGGAACATAAGAAGGCTGAACCGAAATTGCGTAGAGGGGTGGGGCAGACGATGTTGCCGTATCGGAGGAACATGCTCAATGCTGGAAAGTTTTATTACAAGAAACGAGACTATGCCAATGCTTTCAAGTTTTTGGACATGTATGCCCAAACGAAGTCGGCGGACGTTTTTGTTGATGCCAAAGGAAACTCTATCGTTGACGACCCTGACGATGTGGTGTCTGTTTCTGTATTAGCTGTGTTGAGTGCATACGGTTCTGATAATTACAGTGGTGTGATGTCTTATTTGCTGGAGAGTTTGAAAGATGAGGAATTAGTTCCGCAGATGTTGGAAATCGGCAGTAAATCATGTGCCGAATTGGGAGATACAACAAAAATGGTTGACTTGCTTGTAAGAGGGTTTGAGGAATATCCCGAAACGGAGTATTTCTTTATGACATTGACTAAGTATTATAATGATAACGCTATGTACGACAAGGCATTGGGAATGGCTGTCCGAATGTGCGAACTCAATCCCAAGAACCGTGATTACTGGTTTTTATCGGGGAAAGAATATCTGTTAATAGGAAACTATGATAAGGCATGTGCTTCCTTTGAGAAATGTGTTGAAATAAAGGCTGATGACGCAGAGGCTTTTTCTGCTATTGGTAATATCTATTTGCATGAGGCGCATGAGGCGTATGCTAAATTTAATGTGTCTTTGTCTGACCCTTCCTACGCAAAGGGAAAGGCATCTATCAATGGCTACTATACAAAGGCGTGTGCCGCATTTGAACAGGCTAAAACTTTCGATGAAGCGAACAAGGATTTGTGGCTGTCGGGATTGCGTGAGGCTTATTTCAAGTTAAATAAAGGACGCCAACTGAAAGCGTTGGAAAAATATAAATAGGCATATAGGGAAGGTAGGAGAAAACAGAGTTATAAAGAACAAAACGCTGTGTAAAGTACTGTTTGGAAGATAAAAATATCTGATAAAAATGTGGAACTGTTGTAAGTATGTCATATTTTAGTTAACTTTGTAAAGTTAATGCTTTTATTGGTTATACCTTCTGATTGATAAAATTCATTTTTAATGGCTAAAGCGAAGAACAAAAATAGTAAGGGGAAAAAATATGCTGTGGCACAAAAGGAGAAATTGACAGCAGGCGATTTTTTCAGTGGGTTTGGCAAATGGGAGATAATTTCTTTCTGTTTGGGGCTTCTGATTGTTGTTGCTTCTATTCTGATGCTTGTTTCATTTGTGTCATACCTTTTTACAGGAGAGGCTGATTACAGTCTGTTGGAACAGAGCGTTGACCCTATGAATAACGAACTGCAATATAAGAATGTGTGTGGTTCTTGGGGGGCTATGGTCGCTTTTTTCTGGCTTAATGACCTCTTTGGATTGGCTTCGTTCATCATTCTTCCGTACTTTATTATCGTGGGGTTGAGGATGATGCGCATATTTAAGTTTACGCTTGTCCGAAAGTTTATTCTTTTTGTTGTTCTGATGCTTTGGGGCAGCGTTTTCTTGGCTGCATTTGGCTATCTGTTCCCATATTTTGAAGGTTCTTTTATCAAATTAGGCGGAAATCATGGAGTAAATGTTGTGAGAATTCTTACCCAAGTGATTGGTACTCCCGGATTGTTTGCTGTGCTTGTCATCACGGCTGTGCTTTACTTGATATATTTGAGTGCCAAGACAATAGAAGTTATTCGCAATGCGTTCCGTCTTAGATTTTTGAAGAAAGTAAATCCAGAGAGAATAAAAAGGTTGGTAGAAAGGAAACAGGAGGAAGATGAAGAGGAAGAAGATGTGGCGGTAGCGGAAGATGATGTAAATACAGAAAGTGATAGGCAAGAGGATGTAAGTACAGTTTTGGAATTTCCTAATGATGACACTTCTGACCAGCCTTTTGACGATGATGATAATATCACAGGAACAATTATTTATGGTTCAGACAACGATGATAATGATGAACCGCATGATGGCGAGTCGAGTGACAAGCAGGATATGGAGATAGAGGTGAATGAAACAGAGGAGGGCAAGGGAGACAAAGGGATTGAACGTGGTGGCATTGACACGCCATACGACCCTAAACTTGACCTTGAACATTACAAATATCCTACAATTAGCCTTTTGAATAAGTCTGACGACCAAGGGCCTCAGATTGATATGATAGAGCAGAATGCTAACAAGGATAGGATTATTGAGGTATTGCGGACATTTGGTGTAGAGATAAAGAGTATCAAGGCAACAATAGGCCCAACAATTACGTTGTACGAGATTGTTCCTTCCGAAGGTACTCGCATCAGCAAAATCCGTAACCTCGAAGATGACATTGCTTTGTCGCTTGCGGCAGAAGGTATCCGTATCATTGCACCTATTCCGGGAAAGGGTACTATCGGTATTGAAGTGCCTAACAAGAAAAAGTGCATCGTCTCAATGGAAAGCATCATAAACAGCCGTACATATCAGACAAGCACGATGGAGTTGCCTTGTGCCATAGGTAAGACTATTAGCAATGACGTGTTTATGTTTGACCTTGCAAAAGCACCTCATTTGCTTGTAGCAGGTGCAACGGGTCAAGGTAAGTCTGTTGGATTGAACGCAATCGTTACGTCGCTTCTTTATAAGAAACATCCGTCGGAGTTGAAGATTGTAATGGTTGACCCTAAGAAAGTGGAGTTCAGCATTTATAGTCCTATTGAGAACCATTTCCTTGCTCGTTTGGAGGAAGAAGAGGATTGTATCATAACCGACGTTCAGAAAGTTGTGAAGACGCTCAATTCTCTTTGTTCGTTAATGGACACCCGATATGACATGCTGAAAAAGGCTCATGTGCGTAACATCAAAGAATATAATGAGAAGTTTAAGAACCGCCAACTCAACCCAGAGTATGGGCATGAATATATGCCATACATTGTTGTCATTGTTGATGAGTTCGGCGACCTCATTATGACAGCAGGTAAAGAGGTTGAGTTGCCTATATGTCGCATTGCTCAGTTGGCTCGTGCTGTGGGTATTCACATGATTATTGCCACTCAGCGACCACAGGCAAGCATCATCAGTGGTGCGATAAAGACAAACTTCCCGACACGTATCGCCTTCAAAGTAAGTTCAATGATGGACTCTCGTGTTATTCTCGACCGTTCAGGTGCTAATCAGTTGATTGGTAAGGGTGATATGCTTTATTTGCAAGGAAGCGAGCCTGTGCGTGTGCAGTGCGCATTTGTCGATACTCCTGAAGTTACGGATATATGCCAATTTATTGCGACTCAGCAGTCGTTCCTGCATCCTATGTATCTGCCAGAGGTTGCAGATGTAGACGGGGACGGCGGTGTTGGAATGGGTACTGTCGATAAAGGACACCTTGACCCGATGTTCTCAGAAGTGGCAAAGTTTGTGGTAAGCAATCAAAGCGGTTCGACATCAATGATACAGCGCAATTTCTCTATTGGCTACAACCGAGCAGGCAAGATTATGGATCAATTGGAGAAAATGGGTGTTGTTGGGCCTCAGATTGGTGCAAAGCCGAGAGACGTGCTTATCAAAGACCCAATGACATTGGAAGGATTGCTTAACACACTTTGATATACATATTATATATAATAAAAGACACTCAATACAATGAAAAAATTATTATTACTTTTCACACTCCTCTTTTCTTTCTCTGTGGCAACAATGGCAGTGGATTATGCTAAGGAGGTTTTGGACAAAGCGGCATCAACTATTAAATCTGCTGGTGATGTCAAAATTGGTTTCACTCTTACTGCCGACGGCTCATCATCAGACGGTTATATCAAATTGAAAGGGCAGAAGTTTGTGATGAATGTAGGCGGTACAATCACGTGGTTTGACGGTAAAACTATGTGGAGTTATGTGAAGCAGAATGAAGAAGTGAATGTTACCACTCCTACTGCCACAGAGGTAGCAAAGATGAACCCATACGCATTCCTTTCGTTCTATAAGAAAGGATACACAGCAAAAAAGGGAAACCCTACAAGGAAAGAATATGAGGTAATCCTCACAGGCAATGATGCAAGCCACTATAAGAAGGTGGTGATACGCGTGAATAGGTTTTCAAATATTCCTTCATATATTAGCATAACGTCGCAAAAAGATAATGTGACTACCATAAACTGCAACTCTTTTCAGAAGAACCAGAAGTACACAGATGATACTTTTAAGTTCAACAAGAAAAACTATCCCAATGTTGAGGTAGTTGACCTCCGATAAACAAAGATAGTGATGGATATTCCGTACATACGATTGTTGTACAAAGAAATTTCTCGTAATCAACGGATACAGGCACGTCGCCATCCGATGTTCGAGAAGAATATGGTAATGAAGATTCTTACATATATCTTCATTGCTTTCTGGTCGGCTTATCTTATCTTTCTCGGAGTGTTGGCACATGTGCTTTTCTCTGATACTGCATACGAATCTTTTGATTGGATTGATGGGGGAATGGTGTGGTTTCTGCTCATTGACTTTCTTGCTCGTTTCGCAATGCAGGAAACTCCTGCGCAAAACGTGAAGCAATACAAGTTGCTGAACATACCCACTGGTTTTTTGCTCAACACCTTTTTGCTACGCATGGGCTTGCATCCATACAATCTGTTCGGAGCATTCTTTTTTATTCCTTTCGGACTTTTGGCAATTCCGCAATTCTACGGTTTAGGAGGATTGTGCGGTTTTCTTTTAGGGTGGTGGGTGATGTTTATAGTGAACAGTTATTGGTATCTGTTATGGCGAACACTCATCAACCGTAACATCCTGTATATCATTGCTCCTTTGCTTATATATGCAGGGGTGATATACTTCGGTATTTTCTATGATGACAATGCACAATGGCTCTTTCTTGCAACCATTCATCTTATGCGTGGATTTTGTTTGTGGAATCCACTTAGTTGGCTGATTGCTATAGGTATGGCTATCCCTTTATACATCATCAATTATCATTTGCAGAAATCTGCAATATATGTTGAGATTGCCAAGACGGATATGGTTAAGCAAGTGAAAACCAACAATATGCTATTCCTCGACAAGTTCGGTGTAATTGGAGAGTATTTGAAGTTGGAAATAAAATCCGTCATGCGCAATCTTGTTGTTCGCAAGCAGTTCATTTATGGCACTCTTTGCATGCTGATGTTATGTGTATTGTTCTCGTTTACAGATGTTTATGATGATATGCCATTCATGCGTATTTTCATCTGCATCTACTGCTTCACTTGCATTGGGTGCATGACACTTTCCTCCGTCATGTGTGCAGAAGGCAATTATATTGACGGGCTTATGGTGAGGAAAGAAACCGTTTTGCTGTTGCTCAAAGCAAAGTATTACTTTCAATGCCTCATCCTCATTGTGCCTTTGCTTTTCTCCATTATGCCAGTGGTGGAAGGCAAAATAAATCTGCTTGCTTCGCTTGGATGCTTGCTGTTCACTTCGGGTGTGGTACTCCCTTTCATGTTTCAGCTGGCGGTATATAATGATAGCACCATACACTTAAACGAAAAACTCACCAAAGCAGGGAGAGACACTAAAATTCAGATGATTATGTCGGGTGCGGCACTCTTCTTTCCCATGCTTATAATGTATATTCTTGTCTCTTTGTTTGGCAATGATACAGCCGCAGTTGTGATGCTATCCGTCGGCATTGTTGGCACGGTGCTTCATCCTTTGTGGCTTCGCAACATATATAATAGATTTATGCAACGCCGTTATGCCAATATGGACGGCTTCAGAAATTCAAGATAGAGGCAGCACCTCCCATATACTTATGAATATAACAATCGAAAATCTAACTAAATCATTCGGAGAAAAACAGGTACTCAACATCGACCACTATTCCATACACAGTGGTGAAATCATCGGGCTTGTGGGAAACAATGGGGCAGGGAAGACAACCCTTTTCCGCATCATCCTCGACCTCCTTCATGCTGACACAGGATGTGTGACTATTGACGGCATAATTGATGATAAACCAGTCGCTTGCGATACCGCTGAAAGCGAAGAATGGAAAGCCTACACAGGTGCTTTTGTCGATGCTGGATTCCTCATTGATTATCTCACTCCCGAAGAATACTTCCGTTTCATTGCCAAAATATCAGGCATATCTGATGAAATGCTTCGCGACCGCCTTTTGCTTTTCGACAGTTTCATGAATGGAGAGGTTCTTGGGCAAAAAACACTCATACGCAACCTTTCCATGGGAAACAAGCAGAAGGTAGGCATCATTGGGGCAATGCTCCACCACCCGCGACTGCTCATACTCGATGAACCGTTCAATTTCCTCGACCCCTCATCGCAACTTGCCATGAAGTATCTGCTCGAAACATACAGCAAGGAGCATCACGCCACAATCATGGTGTCCTCTCACAATCTTGCTCACACTCTCGACATCTGCACTCGAATAACTCTGCTTGAACATGGCAGCATCATTAAGGATTACGACCGCGACTATGCTTTGTTGACTTCTGAAATAGAGGCTTATTTCAAAGGCAATATCAGTATTTAACGGCATCGTTTGCATTTTTTCCAGATTTAGTGGTGTTCGTACCAAATAAAAGCATTAAATTTGTACGTTCTTGTGGTGTAAAAGTACACACGGCTTATCGGAAGACCGATGAACGGCTTAGCGAAACTTCGATGAGCGGTGTATCGAAACATCGATAAACGGTGTATCGAAACGGTGATGAATTATGTGTGGTGAGAAGCAATGATGGCAAACCAAAAGACTGCTTGAAAATCGCCAAATGACAAGATGAAATTTGACTTAATTGTAATACAAAGAAATAAAAAATACTAAATTCAATGAAGATTTCAAGAATTGACCACCTCGGAATCGGGGTTGAAAGCATCGACGCGGTGCTGCCTTATTTTGAGAATGTGCTTGGCCTCAAGTGCTACGCCATTGAAGAAGTTGCCGACCAGAAGGTAAAGACAGCCTTCCTCAAAGTTGGTGAAGTGAAACTCGAACTCCTTGAGCCAACGTCTCCCGAATCAGCCGTTGCAAAATGGCTGGAGAAGGGTGGCAAGGGTATTCACCACGTTGCTTTTGCAGTTGAAGACGGTGTTGCCGAGGCTCTTGTAGAGGCAGAAGGCAAGGATATCCGCCTCATCGACAAGACTCCACGTCCGGGTGCTGAGCAGATGTCAATCGCATTCCTGCACCCAAAGTCAACAGCAGGCATCCTTACAGAACTTTGCGAACCACAGAACAAGTAAAATTATCATGAGCAAACAAACAGAAAGAATACAGGAGTTGATTGAACTCCGCCAGAAAGCACGCCTCGGTGGAGGTGAGAAAGCCCTTGACAAGCAGCACGCAAAAGGCAAGTTCACCGCTCGTGAACGCATCACAATGCTCCTTGACGAGGGAAGTTTTGAAGAGTACGATATGTTCAAACTCCACCGTTGCACAAACTTCGGCATGGAGAAGAAGCAATATCTTGGCGACGGTGTCGTGACAGGTTCGGGTACTATCGGTGGCCGCCTCGTCTTCGTCTTCGCACAGGATTTCACAGTGAATGCAGGTTCGCTTTCTGAGACAATGTCGCAGAAAATCTGCAAGATAATGGACATGGCGATGAAGGTAGGTGCACCAGTTATCGGCATCAACGACTCTGGCGGCGCACGCATTCAGGAGGGTATCAACGCCCTCGCAGGATATGCAGAGATTTTCCAGCGTAACATTATGGCTTCGGGTGTAATACCTCAGATTTCTGGTATCTTCGGCCCATGCGCAGGTGGTGCGGTTTATTCTCCTGCACTCACTGACTTCACGCTGATGATGGAGAACACCTCTTTCATGTTCCTCACAGGTCCAGCCGTTGTGAAAACCGTTACAGGTGAGGATGTTGACCAAGAGAGCCTCGGAGGTGCATCCGTTCACTCCACAAAGTCGGGTGTTACTCATTTCACAGCCGCTACTGAGGAAGAGGCAATGGCGATGATTCAGCAACTCATCAGTTACATCCCACAGAACAACCAAGAGGAGACACCAATCGTTGAGTGCAATGACCCAATCGACCGTCTGGAAGACTCACTCAACGAAATCATTCCAGACAATCCAAACCAAGCATACGATATGTACAAGGTTATCGCCGCAACGGTTGATAACGGAGAGTTCTTCGAGGTGCAGCCATTCTTTGCACAGAACATCATCGTTGGTTTCGCACGTTTCAATGGTCGTTCAGTCGGCATCGTTGCCAACCAACCAAGCAAGTTTGCAGGCGTGCTCGATTGCAACGCTTCTCGTAAGGGCGCACGTTTCGTCCGCTTCTGCGATGCCTTCAACATTCCAATCGTAAGTTTCGTCGATGTGCCGGGCTTCCTTCCGGGTACAGGACAGGAGTACAATGCGGTTATCCTTCACGGAGCAAAACTCCTCTACGCTTACGGCGAAGCAACCGTTCCAAAGGTTACAGTCACTCTCCGCAAGTCATACGGCGGTAGCCACATCGTCATGTCATGTAAGCAACTGCGTGGCGACCTCAACTACGCATGGCCATCAGCCGAAATCGCCGTTATGGGAGCAAGCGGAGCAGCCGCTGTCCTCTATGCACGCGAGGCAAAAGAAGTCAAGGAGAAGGGCGGCGACGCAAAGGCATTCATCGCCGAGAAGGAGGAGGAATATTCAAAACTCTTTGCCAACCCTTATCAGGCAGCCAAGTACGGCTACATCGACGATGTGATAGAGCCACGCAACACGCGCTTCCGTGTCATCCGCGCACTTGAGCAACTCGCAAACAAGTCACTCACCAATCCTGCCAAGAAGCACGGAAATATCCCACTTTAACAATGGCTTTAACAATGAAAAAGTTATTATCAGCAATAACATTACTCATCGCCTCCACGGCCGCATTCGCACAGGGAGCAAGAGACTTCATGCTCAATGAAGTTTTCGTTGCCGCTCCCTCTTGTTGCGATGCTTCTGCTTGCCAGCCGAGTTATGTGGATGAGTACGGACAGCCGTCATCATGGATAGAGATTGAGAACACTTCTTATTCCACACGCGACATAAGAAACTGTTTCCTCACAATCAATCCTGCCGTGCTTGACAAATCTATGTCTGCTCCTGAGCGAGAAAAACTCATGTCGCTCATTCCTGCAGGTGACCCACGCACGGTGCTTGCTGCTAAGCAGCGCATCACGTTCTTTGCCGACGGACACGTTAATCGAGGTACATTGCACCTCAACTTCACATTGCCAGCAGGTGAGCCATTTACCGTTTATCTGTTCGACGGTAATGCCGTTGATTTGCTTGACTCAGTTCGTGTTCAGCCAATGGCAGCAGGGTCAAGTTATGCACGCCTCAAAGGCAACGAATGGCAAGTATGTGATGCTGACCATGTTACACCAAACGCTCCAAACGTGCCTTACAGAAACGACAAGATACAGGAGTTCAAGGAGAAAGACCCTCACGGCATCGCAATGACCCTCATGTGCATGGGTGTTGTGTTCTCGTGCCTCATCCTCCTTTTCGTTTTCTTCCACATCTTCGGATGGGCAATGAATCGTATTTCTTTGCTCAATCGTGTGCGTGCAATCCGTGCTATTCACGAGCATGCAGGCAAAATGGTGGAAATGGCAAAGCAGGGAACGACAGAGACAAGAGGTGTCGATATGGAGACATACGCAGCAGTCATTGGTTTCGCTCTGCATGAGTATTTTGGAGGCACACACGACCTCGAGTCAGGTGTCATCACCATTCAGCAGACACACACCACATGGGCGGACAAGAGCCATGAACTGCGTGCTACTCCACAGCATCATCAGGCAGCAGAAGTTAGATTATAAACATAGAAGAACAATATGAAAGAATACAATTATAAAATAAAAGGAGCTCCATACAATGTGAAGATACAGAGCATTGAGGAGAACATCGCAAAGGTTGAGGTCAACGGCATTGAGTTCGAGGTGGAACTCGAGAAGCCAGTGGTACAGCCAAAGCCAGTGGTGCGTGCCGTTGCTGCACCAGTAAAGACTATCGAAGCACCAAAGGCTGCTCAAGAGGCGGTGGAAGACGGCGTTTCGGCAGTTCGTGCGCCACTTCCAGGCACTGTGAACGACATCAAGGTCACAGTAGGACAGACAGTCAAGAAAGGCGACACAGTCGTTGTGCTTGAAGCAATGAAGATGGAGAACAACATCGATGCCAACCGTGACGGCGAGGTGAAGGAAATCAAGGTAGCGAAAGGCGACACCGTAATGGAAGGAGCAATCCTCTTAACTATTGGTTAATCAGCGTTTTCTACACTAATTGTTAATCATAACCATTAACCGAAACTTATGGTACTTGAAAGCGTTTCTACTATCGACTTCATAGGAACAAAACTCGCAGACTTCCTCACTTACACAGGCTTTGCCAACGTGGAATGGGCAAACATCATTATGATTGCTGTCGGCATATTCTTCATCTGGCTTGCCATAGCAAAGGACTTCGAGCCGCTGCTCCTCATCCCGATAGGGCTTGGCATCATCCTCGGAAACATTCCGTTCAAGGATGCAGGTCTCGAAATCGGACTTTACGAAGACAACTCCGTGCTAAACATCTTCTATCAAGGTGTGCGTCTCGGCTGGTATCCGCCGCTCATCTTCCTCGGCATCGGAGCAATGACAGACTTCTCGGCACTCATTGCCAATCCTAAACTCATGCTCATCGGAGCAGCCGCTCAGTTCGGTATCTTCGGAGCGTATATCGTGGCACTCCTCCTTGGCTTTGAACCAAATCAGGCAGCAGGTATTGCAATCATTGGTGGAGCAGACGGTCCAACAGCCATCTTCCTTTCGAGCAAACTCAGCCCTAACCTCATGGGTGCAATCGCTGTATGTGCTTACTCCTACATGGCACTTGTCCCAGTTATTCAGCCGGGCATTATGAAACTGCTTACAACCAAGCAGCAGCGCCTCATCAAGATGAAGCCTTCACGCAAGGTGAGCCAGACGGAGAAGATGCTCTTCCCAATCGTCGGCTTGCTCATCACAACATTCATCGTTCCTTCGGGTCTCCCACTCCTCGGCATGCTCTTCTTCGGCAACCTCCTCAAGGAGTCAACCAAGACTACACGCCTTGCCAAGACAGCGGGAAGTGCTTTGAACGACATCGTTGTGATGCTCCTCGGACTTACCGTGGGATGCTCAACACAGGCTTCTGAGTTCCTCACATGGAACACCATCTTCATCTTCATTATCGGTGCATGTGCATTCGTTGTGGCAACTGCCAGCGGCATCATCTTTGTCCACATCATGAATCTCTTCTTGCCGAAAGACCAGAAGATTAACCCTCTCATCGGCAATGCCGGAGTAAGTGCCGTGCCAATGGCTGCACGCATCTCTCAGAACGAGGGATTAAAAGCCGACCGCCACAACTACCTCCTCATGCACGCCATGGGACCTAACGTTGCTGGTGTCATCGGTTCAGCCGTTGCCGCCGGTGTCCTCCTCGGCTTCCTTTCGTAATTTATAAAACAATACTTATTCAATAAAAACTCGTCAGCGTTGGAAGGTATACCACGCTGACGAGTTTTTATTGAATAAAATACAACAGTTCTTTATTTCACATGCTTCATTAGAACGGCATTCCTACAGCAAAGTGGAAAGCGAAATCACGGTTGAAGTTAGGATGTAGGATAGGGTAGTGTTTTTTCCCTTTGAACGCAGGGTTTACGGCTTTCATGCCGGCATCGAAACGAATGATGAAGAAACTGGCATCCATGCGTATACCTATGCCGTAACTGGCTGCTATTTGTTCAATGAATTTGTTGAAGCGGAACTCTCCGTTTGGTTGGTCTTCATATTTTCGGATAGTCCAAATGTTGCCAGCGTCAATAAAAGCGGCTCCACTTAGTTTCCAAAACAGCAATGCACGGTATTCAAGGTTCAAATCGAGTTTAATGTCTCCTGATTGGTTAAGGAAGTTTATCCCCTTGTCCGCTCCATTATACGCTCCGGGGCCAAGTGAACGCACCGACCAGCCTCTTACACTGTTGGCTCCTCCTGCGAAATACCGTTTCTCGAATGGCAACTGATTGGAGTTGCCGTATGGATATGCCACGCCTAATGCTGCATGGAATGCCACAGAGTTGTTTTTGTCTATGCGAAAACTTTTGGAGAAGTCTATGTCGCCCCTAACATATTGGGCGAATGCTATGCCACAGAATTTATATTGTCCATCTTCATTTTTAGAGGCATTTGTCATTTTAGAGAAGGCATTCAGCACATTGCCAGACGTCTCGATGTTGAAGCGGAATGTATATGCATCCTTTCCATAAGTTTGTTCCTTTGCCCCAAGGGAGTTATACGAGTATGTGTAGCCTAATTTCGTGATTAGCAGGTTTTCATAGTTGTATTTCAAGATAGCGTTAGTCTTGCCAAGAGAATCCAGATATTGTTCCTTGAATGTTTGTGAAATCCATGGCATATACACATAGTTTACTTCCAAGAGGTCAAAGCGATGCTGTATGTGCTGGTTTCTGCTGTTCCATCGATAACGCCATGCCGCTGTAAGCACTCGCCGTTGGAACTCGGGGCGATTTTGAAAGTTATATTGCAATGCTATCTCAGATACGGCATTGTGCAATGCACCCCAATCACGCTTGACGTATGGCAAAAGGAACATTGGGAAATTTAGCCTCGACTCGGCGCCAAACTCTGTGTAATTGTTGCCCTCATATCCTTCAAGGCCTGTGATTGCCTCGTATGCGCCACGTACTTTGAAAATAAAGGTTTCAGAACCACGAAAGATATTCTTATTTTGATACGATGTGGAGATTGCTGCGCCAAGGTCGCCTGCTGAATTGGTTGCCTCCACATCAAAACCGAAAGAGTGGGGCTTGGCATGGTTCACGGATATATTGCAGTCGAGAGTGTCAGAACCTTGCCTTTCTGCAAGTTGAATGTTTGAGTATGAAATGGCAGACAAGCGTGTGTAGTTAGCGTATGTTCGGCGGAAATTATTGTCGTCATACAACTCTCCCGGATAGAACATCGTTTTGCTTGCAAGCATATTTTTTCTGAAATGCAAATCATCTTGATAGAAAAACTTATATCCACGATAGTTCACGCTGTCAATAGGTTCATCCTTTGATGCCACGTCAGCATAGAAATTTACGTTTCCTATCACATATTGCTTGTGTTCAGTGGCTTCACTCCGTCCGTTCTCTTGGTGCAGAGTGATGCGGAGGGACACATCAACCTCAGTAGAATTACGGGCAGTGTCTGCACTAAAACGCACATTCTCCTTCGTGAACTTGTAATATCCGTGATTGCGCAAGAAAGAAGCAATCCTGTTGCGCTCATTGTTCAGTACGTTTACATCAAACGCCCTCCCCACTTTAAGTAAAGACCGAGACGTGTCCTCTACACAGATGAACTGCCGCAAATTGCTGTCGTCAGATGAGCGTTGTATGCTCCGAATCGTATATCGCTTATTGGGGTGTACGTCGTATGTTACAGCCACCTTCTTACCCTTCACTCTTCGTTTTTCATCCACCGTCGCTTTCATATAGCCTGCGTTGGACAGCACTTGCCTTATGTCACTAATGGTTCTTGCTGATTTCAGTGTGTCATAAAGCACAGGCGCTTCTCCCAGCCTCCGCATAACACGGCAAAACCGTTTTGTAGTGTCTGTTCCCGATAGAGTGTATATTTTCAGTGGCACACGAGCGCCAAACCATTTCGTATTTGTGTTTTGTACAATGTAGTCACTTAACGAATAATTCTTCGCAACGTTCTTATTATCACACACAACAGTTGTCTTTGTCAGCATGTGCTGATCGTCGGGAATATATCTGTCTACCGAACATGACAACAAAATCATGTTCAGCAAAAATAGCGTTGCTGCATATATAATATATGTACGTTTTCCACACATCAGTTTGCAAAACTACATACTAAAAACGACTGCAAAGTTACAAATAAGACGGCACAAGCAGAACACGTCATCCCCTCGCCGTTCTCAGCGTACTTCTTAATTCATCCACTGTTTGCCGTGTCTCCTCGTCAATCTCTATCATGTCTTTGATATGCTTGATAGCGTGTATGACGGTAGCATGGTTGCGGTTGCCGATGTTAAGCCCTACCTGCACATTTGATTTGCCTGTCAGTTCGCAAGCCAAGAACATTGCCATTTGTCGGGCATGAGCGATCTTCTGAGTACGTGTGCGTGAGTCGATTTGGCTGACTTTCAAGTTGAAGTGTTCACAAACACGTTCTTTCACATCCTCAATAGTGATTGGTTTGTCATTAACCTCTACGAAGCGAGGCATGATTTTCTGCAAAAGTCCCATATTGACATCGCAGTTATAGACAACAGAGTATGCCATGAGGGAATTGATAATGCCTTCCAAGTCACGCACGCTGTAGTCTATGTTTTCAGATATGACTTTCAGCACTTTCTCTGGAATGTTGAGACCTTCCTTGTCGACCTTTGCCATGAGGATGTCTAAACGCATGGCTTGTGTTGGCTTCTCTATTTCAGCCAGCATTCCCCATTTGAAACGGGTAAGCAGGCGGTCTTCTATTCCTTGTATTGCCACTGGAGGTCGGTCGGCAGAGAGGATTATCTGCTTGCCATTGATGTGCAGATGATTGAATATGTGGAAGAATGTGTTTTGAGTCTGTGTCTTGCCAGACAATTCCTGCACGTCGTCAAGGATAAGCGTGTCGATTGTCTGATAGAAACGGATAAAGTCGTTTACCTTGTTCTGACGTACTGCATCAGTGTATTGTACCGTGAACAAATGGGCTGACAGATACAGCACTCGCATCTGCGGATACAGTTCCTTTATGCGGAGTCCGATAGCATTTATCAAGTGTGTTTTTCCGCATCCCGAAGGACCATAAACGAAAAATGGGTTGAATGTTTTTTGTGCAGGATTCTTTGCTATGGCATCTCCTACAGAACGTGCCAACTTGTTGCTGGCTCCTTCAATGTAATTGTCGAAGTTATAATGAGGAACAAGCTGTGAGTCAAGGTCTTGTACCTGCGGAGCAGTGACGTCATCTGGCGTTTTTCGAGCGTCGTCACGTGCAGGACCGTTGACGGGCTTAGGAGCGATATTGGTCTTTTCACTCACTTTACCGCCAGTCTTGACATTGACAACTGTTTTGTTAAAATATAAAGCCTTAATGCTGTTGCCAAAAACCCGCTTAAGCGTAGATCTCATCAAATCCGGATAGTTCTTCTCCAAAAGCTCCTTGATAAACTCGCTCGGCACATTGAGCTCCAGTTTGCCTTCCTCGAAACAATGAAATTCGACAAAGGCAAACGATGCTGCGAATTGCTCTGGCGAGATATTGTCGCGAATGATGTCGAGGCATCTATCCCACAGAAGTTTTGGACTATCTTTCATTTATCTATTTTATAGGTTTTGGCTTCTTTGTGTTTTTACTGAGTGCAAAGTTCGCTTTTTTTTATGAGATTTCAAAATCCGTTTCTTTGCCTCGTTTTTCAAACGTCGCTGAAACTCCCTCATTTCAGCAATTTACGTTATTTAAGTTATTTGAGGTGTTGTTTGGTGTTGTTTCGTTGTTATTGTGTGATTTATAAAAAGTTATGAATTTGTTTCATGCGTGAAACATTTTCCCTTATCTTGTTCGCAGAACCCTTTAAGTTACTGTTTTTTATGCCTTTCCTTGTTGGTTGGCTATTGCTGCGAGTATAATTTTTATTGTTTGAACTAAATTCAAATAGAGCAGCCTTTCCAACCTTTTTTCATTACTGCGCAGATTCCGTTGCTTTGTCCTTTTTCCCGAAAAGGGAGAAGTGGACATATCGCTTAGGATGCAGGCGGACATCTTCGAGCAACAATGACGAATTGCGCAGAGTTGAGTCGAGGTGCATGGCTATCGAATTATCATTCATCAATATGCCAAGCGATGAGTTTTTGCTGCTCATGGCAGTGTTTATCTTAAATGTCATGTCCTGCATATTGCCTAACGTTAGGTCTGCTTTTTGAGCCATGCCGAGCAGGTCTATCTGGTTCAGACGCGTTGTCGTAGTATCCAAATTGGATATGATGCCGTTGGCGTTTGCCATTATCTGGGGTATATCATTGCCGAGCAGACGGTTTACCTTTGTTGTTGTCTGCTTCAAGTCATTGGAAATGCTCTCGATGTTGTTCAGCGATGTGGCGAGGGCAGGGTCATTGACAAGGGTGTTGACGGCTTTAAGAATAGAATCTGTCTGCACCAGTATAGCCTCGACGCTTGGCAACAGATTTCCTGCTGCACTCATGAGGTCTACCATTGCTTCTCCATAAATGGTGTCGCCCGGAGTGAGAACTTTTGTAGGGTCAGGACCCAATTTTAGGTTCATCATGGCGCTTCCGAGCATTTCCTTCGTCATGTATACGCTTGTTCCCTCGGGTATCTTGAAGTTGGGTGTGATACTGATTTCCACAGTCATATTCTGCTTTTGTGGATTGAACGCTATGTTCTTAACGCTGCCCACTTTCAGTCCGTTGGCACGCACGTCAGATGCGGTGGGCATGCCTTGTATATCGGATATTTCCACATAGTAGGAGACATCGTTGCTGAAAAGTTTCAGCCCTTTCAGAAAGATGATGCCAACGTACACTATTATGACGGCAAGCACTGCCACCATTGCAATTTTAATTTCCTTGCTGATTTTCATATATTGCTGTTTTTATTATCTATGTTGTTTTTCTGTTGGGTATGGTATGAGGTTTACTCTTCAAACGTCACGATGAATGCTTCGGGGAATTTGTCAATGATTGACTTACGTAGTTTCTTCGCCTCGTCCATTGTTGAGGCTGAGCCGTAAGTATAGGTGTATCTGTTCCCATAGTCGTGCCTTTCGCATTTCAGCCCCTTAAATTGCTTGTCGTTGCTGTTCAACTTTATGCTACCTGCCAAAACCTGCACTTTATATACCGTCTTTTTTGTTGCACTTGTTTTTCCGCTTGCATTCCCAGAATTGCTTGTGTTTCTGCCGCTTGCAGGAGTTGCTGTCTCTGTCACAGGCTGTTCGTTGTCTTCAACAGGCGCTGATGCTGTCGCTATATTCATATTCCTCCCGGTGTGTTGTGAGGCGTATTTCACTATGGCATTGTATATGCTGTAAGCCAATTTCTTCTGACCATTCTTCGACATTAGGAACGCCTCTTCCTCGGGGGTAGAGATAAAGCCTACTTCGAGCAGCACGCTTGGCATATATGTGAGGCGCAGCACAGCGAGATTTGCTTGTTTCACGCCCATGTCTCTTCTTCCTGCTGTGCCTACCATTGCATTCTGTGCCATTTTTGCAAATGCCACGCTCTCCTTCATGTCGTGGTCTTGCATCAACTCAAACATGATGTTGCTTTCGGGCGATGCATTGTAATTGTACTTCTTGGCAGCCTCGCCTTCAAGCGCAATGACGGAGTTTTCTCGTTTCTCCACTTCCAAGTTCGTGTCCAGCGTCTTGAGGCTCAGAGTGTATGATTGTACTCCAATTGCACGGTGCTTGGCTTCCTTTGGCAGGGAGTTGACGTGGATAGATATGAAAAGGTTTGCCTTTGCTTTGTTGGCAATCTCTGCACGCTTTCCCAGTTCGATAAAAACGTCTGTCTTTCGTGTGTACACGATGCCTATTTCGGGATTGTTGCTGTTCAGCAGTCTGCCGACCTCCATTGTGATTCCGAAAGCGATGTCTTTCTCCTTGTTAGTCTTAACCGATCCGATTGTGCCGGGGTCTTTGCCTCCGTGGCCAGCATCAAGCACAACCACGAATTTGTCGCCGTCATTAGCGGCATCCGCTGTAACGGCACAGCCCAAGACCCACGCAACAATTATTATGATAATGTATAGACTTTTCCGCATGTCAAAACCAATTCATTTGCAAAGATACAAAAAAACGGCTTATCTGTTCCATAAAAAATGAAAAGAATGCTCTATGTTTCGCAGAAAAAATGATTTTTTATTTGCTGTTGGCATACTTTGATATTGGCTCTTAATAAATATCAAAATATACCTTCAACGTGCGTTTTTGATAGCGGTAACCCTCTGAAACTCCCTGCCGTTCACGATTACAATACTCAGCCGTGACAAATTATAA
>JAFLUT010000030.1 GCA_022508665.1 Prevotellaceae bacterium
ATTTATTAACCAATTTTTTCAAAAAAGAATGGAAAAAAGATTATGGTCGTTCCTCACTGTTTGTCTGTTGGCATTCAGTGTGGCGTTTGCCCAGCAGAAAGTGACAGGTGTTGTCCTTGAAAGCGAGACGGGCGAACCAATTGTGGGGGCTTCTGTAGTTGTGAAAGGTCTGAGCGGCGTTGGTGCTGCCACCGACATGGAAGGACGTTTCACGATTTCGAACATCCCAAGTTCTTCAAAAACATTGATGGTCTCCTTCCTTGGCATGGTGACTAAGGAGGTGGCAATCAAGCCAAACCTCACAATCTATTTGGCAGATGATGCGAAGGCGCTCAATGAGCAAATCGTCATTGCCTACGGTACAGCCACTAAGGAGACCTTCACAGGTGCTGCCGCAGTGGTAGATGCCACAACCATTGAAAATCGTCAGATTTCAGATGTGACAAACGCTTTGGTTGGTAACGTTGCAGGTGTCACCGCTACAAAGGCTACAGGTCAGCCCGGTACAAGTTCAACAATCCGTGTGCGTGGCTTTGGTTCTATCAACGCAGGCATGAATCCTCTCTATGTTGTTGACGGCATGCCATACGACGGCGACATTTCGGCTATCAACCCTCAGGACGTTGAGTCAATCTCTGTGCTGAAGGATGCTGCCGCAGCCTCTCTCTATGGTGCGCGTGGTGCAAACGGTGTCATTCTGGTCACTACAAAGAAAGGCGCTCGCAACAAAGACGCAAAGATTTCTCTTGAAGCAAGTTGGGGTGCTAACTCTCGTCAAGTGACAAGAGAAGATGTCATCACAAACACAGGCACTTATTACGAGCAGTTATATCGTACTTACTACAACAACTCACTCTACAACACTGGCTTGGGCGTTGCTGAAGCACGTGCTAACGCCGCATTGTTGGCAGCAGGCGCAACAGGCTACAAGATTTACGACACTCACGGAGAGAGCCTGTTCACTGCTGACGGCCGCATCAATCCTAACGCAACTCTTGGATACAGCGACGGTCAGTATTTCTATACTCCAGACGACTGGCAGAAGGAGGCTTTCCGCAATGGTCTGCGTCAGGAGTACAACGTAAATGTGACAGGTGGTAACGACAAACTCAGTTACTATTTCAGCACTGGCTATCTGAACGACGAGGGTGTGATCAAGCAGTCTGCTTTCGAGCGTATTTCTACCCGTTCAAACATTGAATATCAAGCAAAGAAATGGCTGAAACTCACAGCAAATCTCGCATACACAAACTCAGCAAGCAGTTATCCCGATTTGCAGGATGCAGACAACTCTACATCTTCTGGTAACGTGTTCTACACTGCCAACTATCTGGCACCTGTATATCCATTCTACGCACGCAATGCCGACGGCAGTTACATGATGGATGGCAACAACCGTATTTACGACTACGGTGACAAAACTACTGGCAACTATGCACGAAACGTAATGTCGATGGCTAACCCAATCGGCGACCTCACTTATCAGACAGAGGAGTATCTGATGGACATCTTGAACACTCGCTGGGGTGCGGACATTACTCCTGTAAAAGGTCTCACACTTAGCGCACGCCTCGGTCTGAACCTCGACAACACTCGCTACCACTATGCTTCAAGCACTAAATATGGCCAGAGCGCAAGTTACGGTGGCGAGGCTGTTCAGGAGCAAGTGCGCAAGTTTGAAGTCACTCAGCAGTATATGGCAAACTACCGCAACCGATTCTCAGATGTACACAATGTTGACATCTTGGTTGGTTACGAATCATACAAATGGAACAACGAATGGGTTGAGGGCTACGGACAGAACCTCTACCAGTCTGGCAAGTGGGCTGTGAACAATGCCATTGACGGACGTCGCGGTTACGGCGCTGCGGACAATCACTCCCTCCGCTCTTTCCTCGGCCGTGTAAACTACGACTACGACGAGAAGTATTTCGGTAGCGTGAGCCTTCGTCGCGACGGTTCTTCACGCTTCCACCCAGACAACCGCTGGGGTACATTCTGGTCAGCATCTGCTGCTTGGAACGTGGCAAAAGAAGATTTCATCGTCAACAATGCATCATGGGTAAATATGCTCAAACTCCGTGCGTCTTTCGGTCAGCAGGGTAATGAGAACGTAGGCAACTACTATGCATACATTGACCAGTACAAAATGACAGGTTCTGACGGTGTATTCTCAGACGGAACTCTCGCTTACAAGGGCAACAAAGACCTCACATGGGAAAAGAGCAACGCATTTGACGTAGCTGTAGATTTCGACTTCTGGAACGGCAAATTGTCTGGTTCTATCGACTACTACAACCGCTCAACACAGGACATGCTCTACTACAAGCCCGTTGCATCTTCTAACGGTTACGCAAGAATTCCTATGAACATCGGTTCTATGCGCAACCGTGGTATTGAGGTTGACCTCCATTCACAGATTATCAGCACAAACAACCTCTCTTGGAGCGTTGATTTCAACATTGCTCACAACAGCAACAAGATTCTCGAACTTGCTCCAGACTTGAATGGCGAACTCATTGACGGAAGCCGAATCTACCAAGAAGGCAAATCTATGTATCAGTACTATCTCACTGGCTACGCAGGCGTTGACCCAACAACAGGTATGGCTCTCTACTGGGCAAAGGACGACCACGGCATCGAATATGCAACAACAGACTGGAACACAGCGCGCAACACTAACCGCAAGGCAACAGGCAATCTGCAGGCAAAGGCGTATGGCGGCGTTGGCACACAGTTGTCTTTCTATGGTGTCGACATCGCTGTGCAGTGTTCATACCAGTTCGGTGGCAAGGTGTATGACAATGCGTATCAGTCACTCATGCACGCAGGTAGTTCAAGCGATGCAGGTATGGCATGGCACAAGGACATATTGAAATCTTGGACTCCGGAGAACACCAACACTGACGTTCCTCGTATTGCAGCCGACGACATTTATACCAACGCAACATCTACTCGCTGGTTGGTTTCTTCTAACTATTTCGCCATCAACAATATCACACTGGGCTACACTCTGCCAAAGCAGTTGACTCGCCGCGCATTCATCGACGGTATACGCATCTTCTGCTCTGCTGATAACGTGGCATTGTTCTCTGCTCGTCCGGGCATGGATCCACGCATCGGTGTGATTTCAACAGGTTCATACACTTATAGTGCACTCCGTACAATCACTGGTGGTATAAAGATTAACTTCTAAAAAATATAATAAGAACGTTATGAAACTGAATAAATTATTGTATATAGCACTCTCAAGCATGGCTCTTGTTGGGTGTGTAGACCTCGACACGGAGCCAAATAGCGATACTGTTACCGCTGACCAAAAGTCAGAAGTGGTTGAACAAGACCCCGACAAGGTGAGCGCAAGCGTTTCGGGTATAACCACGATGTTTAGCGTTTATATGAACACTTCGGGAAACCATAACGATTTCGGCTACCCATCAATCATGTTGTTTACAGACAGCCGTGGCATTGACTTGGTCGGTTTCGACTCTGGCTACAACTGGTTCGCAAGCGGACTGGATTTGCTTGACCGTGCAACAACTACTTATATTACCGATTGTATCTGGTCAACTATCTATAACCAAATTTACGCAACCAATCAGGTGGTGGCATCCATAGACCCCGAGACTGACAACTCGACTCTGCAGTTCTATCTTGCTCAGGCATTGGCTATCCGTGCGTTTGACTATTTCACATTGGCACAACTCTTCCAGTTCACTTACGAGGGTAACGAAGACGCTCCTTGCGTGCCTCTGATTTTGAACACTAACGCAGAAGAGGCTGCTGCCAACGGCATCAAGCGTAACACTGTTGGTGAGGTATATGACCAAATCATAGATGATTTGAACAACGCCGTTGCATTGCTCGAGGCATCTGATTTCCGACGTGCGGACAAGCGCTATTTAAGTTATGACGTGGCTCTTGGCCTCCGCGCTCGTGTGGAACTCGTTATGCAGGATTGGGCAGCAGCCGCTGCCGATGCTGAAGCAGCAATAAAGAACAGTTCTGCAAATCCTATCTCTATCGCAGCAGCAAGCAAGCCAGGCTTCAAAGCCATGACCGAGCCTAACTGGATGTGGGGTATCTACATCGCAGAGACCGACCGTGTCGTTACCTCCGGTATCGTCAACTGGCCTTCTCACATGGGTTCTCTCAACTATGGATATGCAAGCGTAGGTGCATGGAGACGCATCAACAGCACACTCTACGACCAAATCAATCCAACAGATGCTCGCAAAGGCTGGTTCCTCGACGGCAACGCTACAAGCGCAAACCTTACTGACGAGCAGCAGGAATACGTAGATGAAATGGGCATACCTGCATATACACAGGTTAAATTCGCTCCTTATGGAGACGAACTCGAAACAGCGACCAATGCTAACGACATCCCTCTCATGCGTATAGAGGAAATGTATCTCATCTTGGCAGAGGCACAGGCTATGGGTGGCAATCCTTCACAGGGTGCAGCGACATTGCAGTCATTCGTTCAGTCTTATCGCGACCCTGCCTACACTTGCACCGCAGGTTCTGCCGAGGCGGTTCAGAACGCCGTATGGTTGCAGCGCCGCATCGAGTTGTGGGGTGAAGGTCTTTCTTACTATGACCTCCTCCGTCTCCGCAAAGGTATCGACCGTGCAAGCACAGCATGGAAATCTATGGACAAAGGAGTTGCTGCTTACAACTACCAGATTTTTGATACAAAAGAAGGAGAGCGTGCAACAATCAACGCTATTCTCTCTGGCAATGGTGGTGCTACAGGCGAGGCTATCAACGCTTTGATTTACCAACTTCCGAATGCAGAGATTGAGGGTAACCCAATGCTCACTTCTAAGGACAACAACCTTGGCGCACCTGCTCTCGAACCAGTGAACTAAAACATTCAAAAAATAGAAGATATATGAAATTAAATAAATCATTTTTCATTGCTGCGGCTCTTGTAGGTGCTATGGCGACCTCTTGTAGCGAGGATGGCGTATGGGATGCCGCACCAAACGACAATGTTGCATACACCTTCAATGCTTCATCCGCAAGTTATACTTACTCGCCTGAAGATGTGATGGAAGACATTGACATCGTCATTACACGCAATAACACCAATGGAAGTGTTACTATACCTATCGCGGCAGAAAGTTCTGACCCTGATATGGTGGTTGCGGCAGAAGAAGTTGTGTTTGAAGACGGTTCAAATACAGCAAACTGCACACTGCAAATCTTGAAGCAGTTTGAAATCGGAGAAGAGGCTACTATTACTCTTATGATTGACCCAGAGGCATACGGTATCGCTCCTGTTAAGAAACCTTATATGCCCGAAGAGCCAGAAGAGGATGACTTCGATACAGAAGAAGAGTTTAACGCTGCGTATGATGCATACGAAAAGGAAATGGAGACTTTCGATGCGGAAGCCTACAATGACTCACTTATCAACTACAACACATACGTTAAGCAACTTGCCAACTACAAACGTTCCACTAAGGTTACAATCATGAAAGATTATAACTGGACATCTCTTGGTATGGGTACATTCGATGACGCATTGATATTTGACGAAAGTTACCGTGTGGAAATTCAGCAGGCAAATGAAAATCCTTCAATGTTCCGCCTCGTACATCCATACAATGAAGGTCTGGAAAAAGAATATACCGATGATGAAATCGCAGAAAACCCAAGTGATTATGTAAAATTCCAAATTCTCAAAGCAGGAGACGTGTTGCGTGGTGTAACACTAAAAAATGACGGACTTGTTTATTACAATCAATTCAACATTGGTATCAAAGATGAAGATTATAATGTTGCGGTATCGTATGTACATCCAAGTGCATTCGCATCTAAAGCTACAGAAGAGTCATGGTCTTTGAATACTGTTAAGTCTTATCAAGAAAATGGACTCCCAGCTGTGGTTCAATTCGCACCATTCTATTATATGAACGGTGTAGGTGGATACGACTATTCTGTTTATACAGGAGTCGTCACTATCACATTCCCAGGCGTAAAGGTTTACGACTACGAATCTGAAATTGTATATTCTGGTCGCTACATTGATGCAGACAACGTTGAGTATGTTCTTGCTGATGTAACGCTCGGCGCAGACGTAAAGAAAGCACGTATCGTGATTGTTCCGGGCAAAAACAACATCGATGATGCCTATGCTGGCGTCCTCAATGGCTCACTCAAATATGTTGAAGTGGACGAAGATGGACAAGTACAGATTCCTATGTTGGAGAATGCAGCAACAGGCAAATATACAATCGCACTTCTTGCCTATGGTGAAGAAAGTGAAGAAGGTAAAGATGCCGAAATTGTTAGCTACAATACAGCAACATTTGACTATGTAGGTGCAGGAGCGCCTGAAGTATGGAATCTCGTTGGCATAGGTGACTATATTTACACGCTTTTCTTTACCGACAACGATGGCTCGCCATTGGTTGACGAGGGGCTTGAACTCTATCAAAGCGAAGATGACCCAACACGTTACAAAATTGAGCATTGGGCTTATGATGTAGATTTCGTCTTCACAATGGACGAGGAGGGAAATATCCTCGTTGAAGACCAAGAAACAGGTTACGTAGATTCTGAATATGGCATGATTTACGTTGACGACTTGGTTGACTATACAGGCGGTACGAAGTATGGTACAAGTTACTACAATGCTGAAACTAAAACTTTCAAGTTTGCCGTGGTATATTACGATGTCGAAGATGCTTGGAATTATGGATATGAAACCTTCACTCTGAACTCAAGCACTGAAACAAAGGCTCGTTCTGCAAAGGAGAGTAAAAAAACAGCCACTTTTACCAACAGAAAACATTTGAAGAAAGCACGTGTTAACAAGATGAAGATAAACACAAAGGAAAATCTTTATCGCAAGTAAATTTCATCTGAATCTTATAATAATGAATGAGGGTGTGTCAAACAAGGCATACCCTCATCTTCTTTTTATTATCAAACAAAGTTTTTTTCAAACATTTTATAAAAATCGTATCTGTTTAAGAAAAAATTGCTACCTTTGCATCGCTTTTAGCAAGATTGTCGGTTTGACGTGTTGCCGTGGCGAATGAAAAGAAACGCCGAATTGGCTCAGTTGGTAGAGCAACGCATTCGTAATGCGTGGGTCGGGGGTTCGAGTCCCCCATTCGGCTCAAAAAGTAAAATGTGCGGTGTACGATGTATGAGATTACATAGTACATCGCCTATTGTTATAACATAATAGTAGATGTATGCTGATATACAATACAACGTTTCAAGTGGAGGTGGACGAGGCGCAGAACCTTGTCGTCTATCTGCATGAGCAGTATCTGCCCGAGGCCGTGAAGTCGGGAGTGATGAAGAATGCTCGGATGTGCAGGATTTTGTCTCACAGGGATAACGACTCGGAGTGCTTTTCTGTACAGTTTGAGGTTGAGGACACGGCTCAACTGCATAAATGGTATTCGTCTGTAGGAACACGGCTTAACAATGAAATGCTGAAGTTGTTCAAAAACAGGGTTGTTGGGTTTCCAACGATGATGGAGGTAATAGAATAATCAATAGGTTTCTGAGGCTGCATGAACAAGTCGAATTTGGAGAAGATAATACTTGGAGTTGACCCCGGCACTAATGTAATGGGATATGGCGTGCTGAGTGTGGTTGGGAATAAGGCGCAGTTGATAGCAATGGGTGTTATCGAACTTAAAAAATATGAGAGCCACTATCTGCGTTTAGGACGTATTTTTGAGCGTATGACAAGCATCATCGACTCTTACAAGCCTGACGAAATGGCGATTGAAGCACCTTTTTACCATAAAAATGTGCAGTCGATGCTGAAACTCGGCAGGGCGCAAGGGGTGGCGATAACGGCTGCCATTATGCGTGATATCCCGATAACGGAGTATGAGCCACGGAAGATTAAGGTCGCCATTACTGGCAACGGAAGTGCCTCGAAAGAGCAGGTGGCAGGCATGTTGCAGAGGATGCTGAAAATATCTAAGGAGGATATGGATGTTCAGTTTGATGCTACTGACGCTCTCGGTGCTGCTTATTGCCATTTCATCCAAATGGGAAAGCCAGAGGTGGAGCATAAATTCAGTTCGTGGAAAGATTTTGTTCAGAAAAACACGGATAAAATTCATAAATAATTCATAACTTTGCATAAAATCGGTTTTTTATGGCAACAAGAAACAATATATATAGGTCGTATTCAATGGAATACGGCACTTTTGTAGGTTTAGGCTGGGGAGCGCTGTTTCTCTGCTATGTAGGGGGAATAGTGATGAATAATGCTATTCTGATGTTGCTCTGTGTGGCAGTGGGATTGGCGTGTCTGTTATTGCCGTTTTGGTTTGCGATGCGTCTTAACAAAATGCTGCATGGAGTTGGCGAGAAATTGAGTTATTTGCAAGGCTTGTTGTTTTCTGTGTCGATGTTTATGTATGCTTGCTTGATGAGTGGACTTGTTGCGTTTGCTTATTTTCGGTTTATGGATAGCGGAGCGTTGTATGAGGCGCTGCACAGCATGATAACACAGCCCGAAATGGTTGCCACCTATAAGCAAATGGGCTTGGGCGAGGCTTATTCTCAGATGCAGACCACTCTGTCGGAAATGCAGAGCATGTCGGCTTTTGACAAGGCATTGCTTTTGTTCAATAACAATTTTTGTTTCAGTATAATAATGTCGTTCTTGGTTGCCATTGCGGCATCGTGCAGTTTGAAGAATGGCGGAAACATTAACAAGGAGGCGTAATATGGACATTTCAATAGTAGTGCCATTGTTCAACGAAGAGGAATCCATTGCCGAACTGCATGAGTGGATAAAACGTGTAATGGATGCCAATGGCTTTTCGTACGAAATAATTTTTGTGAATGATGGCAGCACAGACCATTCGTGGGAGGTGATAGAGAGGCTACACAGCGAATACCCAGAGGTGCATGGCATCAAGTTTCGTCGTAACTACGGAAAAAGCCCTGCCCTATTCCATGGTTTTGAAAAGGCAGAAGGCGATGTGGTTATTACTATGGATGCAGATTTGCAGGACAGTCCTGACGAAATCCCAGAACTGTACAAGATGATAAAGACAGACGGATATGACCTCGTAAGCGGATATAAGATGAACCGCAGGCAGGGAGACCCGTTGTCGAAAACGATACCGACTAAACTGTTTAATGCGACGACAAGGAGGGTGAGTGGCATACACAATCTGCATGATTTCAACTGTGGTCTAAAAGCATACCGCAAAGATGTGGTGAAGAACATTGAGGTGTATGGCGAAATGCACAGATTTATACCGTATTTGGCAAAGAATGCAGGTTTCTCTAAGATAGGTGAAAAGCCAGTGCATCATCAGGCACGCCAGCATGGTGTCAGCAAGTTTATGGGCTGGAACCGTTTTGTGAATGGCTACCTTGATTTGATGAGCCTTTGGTTTATCAGCACTTTTGGCACGAAGCCTATGCACATATTCGGATTTATCGGCACCCTGATGTTTGTTGTGGGTTTTGTTGCTGTGGTGTGTGTAGGAGCATTCAAGTTGGCGGCAATGTATAGCGGCGGACACTATGTGCTAGTTACTGAGAGTCCTTATTTTTATATATCGCTGACAATGATGATTTTAGGCACTCAGTTGTTTGTGGCTGGATTTCTTGGTGACCTTATCAGTCGTAATAGTCAAGAAAGGAATAAATATCAAGTGGCAGAGGAAATCTGATGAACAAGCGCAAGGTTAAGATATTATTGTTTTTATGTGCATTGGTATCGGTGCTGTTTGTTGGCTGTTATTCAAATAATTGTCCTCTTAACAATATCGTGACATGCAATTATTCTTTCTATGACGCTGAAGGGAATGCTATAATATACACAGATACAATAACTGTGACCACTTTGAAACCCGGATATAAGACCGTATATGTATATCGAAAACTCGGAGAACCAACCGTGACTAAGAATTATCAAGATATAGAACTTGTCAATCAAGGATATACAGAAACAAAGATGAGCCAACGCAACGATACGGTTCTGCTGAATAGAGCATACGACCAATCGAACATATCTATTCCAATGAGTTATTTTAATAATGTTGATACGCTCATCTTCTCATACGGTCAGATTGCTCTCAAAGATACGATAAAAATCTACCATTACAGTTATCCCCATGTGGAATTGCCCGAATGCGGTACTTACCGTTTCCACACATTGCGGAATATAGAGGCATCTGATGCAGCCATTGACCATATAGAAATAAGCAATCCTCAAGTGGGATATGAGGGCAATGAGAACGTGAAGATATATTTTAATGGAGTGATAGAATAAGCGATTAGGCAGATATGAAAAGAAATTTCTTACATATCATAGTTGTTGCAATTATTTGCTTCTTATGCCAACCATTATTGGCGCAGGAGCAGAATGACAACGAACCTCTTATGCCTGGCGAAACTCCAAAGCCAACAAAGTATGTTGCTGTGGAGCAGGAGGATGAATATCTCGTGTTCTTTCAAGGGTTTACACTATCTGCCGATGTGTTTGGCTTGCTTCAATATGCGATTTCTGATTATGGAGCATTGGAGGCTGCGCTTCGTCTTAATCTGAAAAACACCTATTTCCCTATTGCAGAGGTTGGATATGGCAGATGTCATACAAATGATTTCAATACGAAGGTGCAATATAAAGTCAACGCACCATATCTGCGACTTGGATTTGACTATAATGTGCTGAAAGACAAGTTTCAAGACAATAGGCTATATCTTGGTTTGCGATATGGCATATCAATGTTTAATTACAACATTTCAGGTCCAGCCATGACAGACCCTATATGGGGAGGAAGTGCAGCGTTTGACATTGACGGCATAAACTGCACAAGCCACTGGGGAGAAGTCGTGTTTGGAGCCGAAGTTAAGATATATAGGAATTTTCACATGAGTTGGGCAGTGCGATACAAGCGTGAATTTTCATCTACCAAAAGCGATTATGCTAAGCCGAGTTGCATTCCCGGGTATGGGTATACAACAAAGTCCAACTGCTGGGGTGGCTCATACAGTCTCATTTTTGACCTAAACTGGGGCAAGAAGAAAAGCCATAAGCGAGGTGTTAAGGTCGAGTTAATAGATGTCCCCAGTGCTGAAACAGAGGTTGAACGGTTTGACAATGAAGAAACAGAAGAACAAGAACAAAAATTAAATATAGAAGACACTCAGGCGAACAATGAAACAGGAAACTCAGCAAACGGGGCAGACTCCAATGAAGGAGACAGCGGAGAAGAAACACAAGAATAGTTTCGACCCGTACGCACCACATAAGATAAAATGGTGGGGATGGCCTTTGCTCATCCTGCTGATTATTGGCACTATATATATTTTCAGAACAAACAATATTGGACAAGAGTATATCGTAGGTCAAGCATGGGGAAATACAGAAAAGCAGACGTATGAAGGTGCTGTATTCGGAACATTTTTTCATATAACATACCAATCGGAAGTTTCGCTGCAACAGGGCATTGACAGTGTGTTGCAAGCGGTTGACAATTCGTTATCTCCTTTCAACGAGCATTCTGTTATTACTGCTATAAATAACAATACGGATATGACTGTTGACCCGATGTTTGCTGACGTGTTCCATTTGTCGATAGAAGTGGCAGTAGCAACAAATGGGGCATTTGATATAACAGTGGCTCCATTGGTCAATTTGTGGGGATTTGGTTTCAAAAACATGGATAATGTCAGTGACGAAAAAGTAGATAGCCTTTTGGAATACGTAGGTCTTGACAAGGTTCGTATTGTTGGTGAAAAAAATGACACGGCTCGTGTGTTTAGTTACTACATACAAAAGGATAAGCCTCAGATAATGTTTGATTGCAGCGCTATAGCTAAAGGGTACGGCGTTGATGCAGTGGGCAAATACCTTGAATGCGAGGGCATTGCAAATTATATGGTGGAAATTGGCGGTGAAGTCAGAGTGAGAGGTGTAAATCCTCAAGGTAACTTGTGGAGAATAGGCATCAACAAACCTAAGGACGATTTAGCAGGTGTTTCCACAGAAATAGAAGAAATTTTGCAAGTAACTCAACTGTCAATGGCAACATCGGGCAATTACCGCAACTTCTATGAGAAAGACGGGAAGAAATATGCCCATACGATTGACCCACGAACAGGAACGCCAGTACAGCATAGCATACTTTCCTCCACCGTATTGGCTCAAGATTGCGCCACTGCAGACGCTTTTGCCACAGCCTTTATGGTACTTGGGCTAGACGAGGCTCAGAAAGTGCTTGCGGCACACCCCGAATTAATGGCATTCTTTATCTATACGGACAAAAACGGCAAGACTTGTGAATGGCATTCTGAAGGATTGAAACATTTGATCGTACAATAGCCACATGAAAAAGATGCTCTACCCTACCTTTGCGGTGGTCATATTTCTCATTATGCAATCTCTTTCGGGAGTGCTATATGCTATATTTCAGGGCAATAGCATCGCATGGTGTGTAATGCTGAGCGGCATTGCAACAGTGGCTTTTCTTGGTTGCTTGCGCATGTTTGACTGGCGCCAAACATTCCGCATCAGTTCCATTGATTGGCATACTGGTATCATTGGCATTGTAGCAGCCGCATTCGGCGTTGCATCGCTCGATATTGCGGAAGAGATGTTGGATTTGCCGGACTACATGCAGGAAACGTTCATTGAAATGTCGTCTACCATTGAGGGCGCAATGTGCATTGCAGTGATTTCTCCATTGGCAGAAGAACTCGTGTTCAGAGAATGCCTATTGGGGCAGTTGCTTCGCCATGGCACACAAAAATGGATTGCCATAATCGTTTCGTCTATCGTATTTGGCATAATTCATTTTAACCCCATACAGATACCATTTGCAACGGCTATAGGGTTTATTCTCTCAATAATATATTATAAGAGTGGAAATATTGTACTTACGAGCATTATACATATATTAAATAATAGTGCGGCAGTGTTGCAGATGCGTATTTTAGGAGATACCGCTATCGATTTCCGGTTAACAGAATGGCTCGGAGGGTTCATCCTTTCTGTACTCTGTGCTGTTACGGCAATGGCGGTGTGCGTAGTCATGCTACATAAATTCTGTAATAATTATAAAAAACAAATAATATGAAACAGTTTATTAAGTATGTGTTGGCTACAGTAGCCGGCATTATCATTGTAGGAGTGTTATTCACATTCACGTCCATTATTGGATTGGTAGGTATCGCCGCAATGGGCAGTTCTACATCGACTGTGAAAGAAAACAGCGTGTTAGTTATTCAGTTGCAAGGCTCAATAGATGAACGAAGCGAGGAAAACCCTTTTGCAAACATTCTCGGCAATAACACACTCACCAGTCAAGGACTTGACGACATTCTCGAAGCCATAAAGCGAGCAAAAGAAGACGACAAAGTGAAAGGCATATACATTGAAGCAGGCACATTTGCAGGTGCTATGCCCGCCACATTGCAGTCTATACGAAATGCTTTGGTAGATTTCAAGAAAGAAAAGAAATTCATTGTTTCTTACGGAGACACCTACACTCAAGGGGCATATTATCTCTGCTCTGTGTCTGACACCGTAATTGTCAATCCTCAGGGAATGATTGATTGGAGCGGTCTGAGCAGTAACGTGATGTATTATAAGGATTTACTCGAAAAAATAGGCGTTGAAATGCAGGTGGTAAAGGTCGGCACATACAAGAGTGCCGTTGAGCCTTTCCTGCTCAATGAAATGAGCGATGCTAACCGTGAGCAGATAGAGACTTACAACGGTGAGATTTGGGGCGAAATGCTCAAAGCGGTCAGCAAAAGCCGTGGCATAAGCGTGGCAAAACTGAACGAACTTGCCGACTCGGCAATGCTTTTTCAAGAAACAAAACTGTATAAGAAAGAAAAACTGGTGGACAAGATTGCTTACAGCGATGCGATTCCACAAACTATTGCTAACATGATGAACCTCGACTCTCCTGACGATTATCACACCTTGACTGTTAGTGATTTAGCAAGCGCCGCTGCAAGCAAGCCCAAAGGCACAAGTGGAAATATCATTGCCGTATATTATGCCGTTGGAGGCATTGTCGACGAGGCAGCATCAGGCTTTAGCCAAGAACCAGAGATTGTTGGAAAAACTGTTGCCAAAGATTTGCAGGAACTAGCAGACGATGACGATGTGAAAGCGGTTGTCCTCCGTGTCAACTCGGGTGGCGGTTCAGCATACGCCAGCGAACAGATTTGGCATCAAGTAATGAACATCAAGACAAACAAACCAATAGTTGTCAGCATGGGCGATATGGCTGCATCGGGTGGTTACTACATCAGTTGCGCTGCCAACTACATCTTTGCTGAGCCTACCACTATTACAGGCTCTATCGGCATTTTCGGTATGTTCCCCAATGCTGGCACATTGCTGAACGACAAACTCGGCATACATTTCAGCACTGTCAAGACCAACGAAATGTCTGACTTTGGCGACATATCCCGTCCATTTACAGAGCGTGAAAGAGCCATTGCACAGCAGTACGTTAATCGTGGATATGACCTCTTCACTAAGCGTTGTGCCGATGGTCGCAAGATGAAGCAGGCAGATATAAAGAAGATTGGCGAAGGTCGTGTATGGACAGGTTTACATGCAAAGCAACTCGGTCTTGTCGATGAACTCGGCGGTCTTGACCAAGCCATAGAAAAGGCAAAACACCTTGCAAAAATTGACGATGCATCTGTACTCTCATATCCTGCTAAATCCAGCATTTTCGACAACCTGCTGAACGAAGCCAACGGCAGCAGTTATGCTGACACACAACTTAAACAAGCACTTGGAGAGTATTATAACATTTTCAGCGACATTAAGAACATACACCAACGCACAGGCATCCAAGCCAACCTTCCTTATTTCTTGATGTTTAACCTCTGATTTCGTTCCGTATCACATTCGCATAAAATGGATAGTCGTTAATCCTATTTATAATTTATGGAAAAAGAAAAAACATCGCCAGTATATAGTCGCAATGTAATGGAGTTCGTCACTGTTGCTGTGGAATACTGCACCTTTATAGAACATACAGAAGGCAAAGAATGCATGGAATTCTTGGATACGATGACCAAACTATTGCCACTCCTCTACATTAAGGCTGCCACTCTGCCTAAATACGAGATTTTGAGTGATGATTATTACCTTGAAGATTTCGTGACTGAAGAAAATTATAATATCGTGCGTGCAAACATTTCCGTCATATTAGGAGACAAAGATGATTTTCTTGATGTTTTTATGGAAGACATGAAGTATAGCGACTCTCCTATTCTGACGACTGTCAGCGAAAATCTTGCTGATATTTATCAAGAACTGAAGAATTTTGCTTTGCAATATAAGAATGCAGCCGATGAAGAACTGGCGATGTATGCTCTTGCAGAAGTAAAAGACGGCTTCCAATATAGCTGGGGACAGAAAATGGTTAATGTGCTTAGGGCATTGCACGAGGTGAGGTACAGCGAACAAGATGAGTATTAGCGAAACACAAACAGGACTATCGGAGCAGATGAAAATCATCTATGACACATACGACAAGAAAAAGATAAATACGTTGCCACAAATACTATTTGACGGCAGAATTATTGTAATCTTTTCTGAGGACGAGGCCAATAAGGCGGTCAACTACCTGCTGACACAACCAATTTTGGGATTTGACACCGAAACTCGTCCTTCATTCCGAAAAGGCAGGATGAACCAAGTGTCGCTTCTGCAAGTGGCAACCAAGGATACTTGTTTCCTTTTCAGACTTAACATTATAGGTATCCCCGATTCTCTCAAAAAACTGCTTGAAGATAAGGGCATCACGAAAGTAGGGCTGTCATTACATGATGATTTCCACATGCTTAAATTAAGAAAGAAGTTTACTCCCGGCACATTCATCGAACTACAAAAAGAGGTGAAAGACATCGGCATAAAAGACCTTAGCCTACAAAAACTCTATGCAAATCTTTTCGGGCGAAAAATCTCCAAAAATCAGCAACTTTCCAACTGGGAAGCGGAAACGCTTAGTGAAGCACAGCGTAAGTATGCCGCCACCGATGCTTGGGCGTGCATCAGAATACACGAAGAAATCGCAAAAATGAAACAAAGTGGCGAATATACCCTCAAAATCGCAGCGGATGAAGCACAAGCCACATCAAGCATTAACATATAAAATCAAACATATAGATAAATGACAAACATATATCTGAAACGAGGCAAAGAAGAATCCCTCAAACGGTTTCACCCATGGATTTTCTCTGGAGCAATCCACCACATGGACGATGAACCACAAGAAGGGGAAACAGTGACAGTCTTAACGAGTGAGGGAGAATACATAGCAACTGGACACTACCAAATAGGAAGTATAATGGTCAGAGTGCTGTCTTTCTGCAACGATGCAATAGACAAGGATTTTTATAGGAAAATGCTTGCTACAGCACTTGATGTTCGCCACCGCATTGGAGTGACAGGAGGCAACAACAATACATACCGCTTGGTGCATGGCGAGGGAGATAACCTCCCTGGACTTGTCATAGATATATATGGCAATACAGCTGTTATGCAGGCACACTCCGTCGGCATGCACAGAGATAGAGAAATGATAGCCCAAGCCCTAAAAGATGTAATGGACGACACAATACAAAACATCTTCTACAAATCTGAGACGACCCTACCCTTCAAGGCTGACCTCGGACAAGAAAATGGTTTCCTCCTCGGTGGCGACACAGAAGACATTGCAATAGAGAATGGACTGAAATTCCACGTTGATTGGCTCAAAGGACAAAAGACGGGCTTTTTCATAGACCAGAGAGATAACCGCCGTCTGCTTGAGCAGTATTCAACAGGAAGAAAAGTTCTGAATATGTTCTGCTACACAGGTGGCTTTTCTTTCTACGCTATGCGTGGAGGCGCAGACCTTGTGCATTCCGTTGATTCATCGCAGAAAGCCATTGACCTAACCAAAGCCAATGTTGAACTGAACTTTCCTAACGACCCAAGGCATGAGGCATTCACCGAAGACGCTTTCAAATTCTTGGACACCATGACCACTCCATACGACCTCATAGTCCTCGATCCACCTGCATTCGCCAAGCACAAAGATGCCCTGAGAAATGCTCTCAAAGGCTACACACGGCTGAATCGAAAGGCTTTCGAGAAAATACAGCGAGGCGGAATCGTATTCACTTTCAGTTGCTCACAAGCAGTCAGCAAAGAGCAATTCCGAACCGCTGTATTTACCGCAGCCGCATCGGCAGGCAAAAACGTACGCATACTGCACCAACTTCATCAGCCAGCCGACCATCCAATCAACATATATCATCCAGAAGGAGAATATCTTAAAGGACTAGTACTATATGTTGAATAACAACATAATCATCAATTACACAAATTCATTAAAAACGACAGATAAATGGCAACAGTAGATGACAAGAAAGTGATATTCTCTATGGTCGGCGTGAGCAAGACCATACAGCAAAACCAGAAGCAGGTTCTGAAGAACATATACCTCAGTTTCTTTTATGGCGCAAAAATTGGCATCATAGGTCTGAACGGTGCGGGAAAATCAACATTGCTGAAGATTATCGCAGGGATTGACCAGCAGTTTCAAGGCGAAGTGGTGTGGAGTCCCGGGTATTCGGTAGGGTATCTGCCGCAAGAGCCGCCGTTGGACGAAAGCAAGACAGTTAAGGAGAATGTAATGGAAGGGGTGCAGCATGTGTATGATGCTCTGGCGGAATACGACAAAATCAACGAAATGTTCGGTCTACCCGAATACTATGAAGACCCAGAAAAAATGGAGAAGTTGATGAACCGTCAAGCAGAACTGCAAGACATCATAGACGCAACGGATGCATGGAATATGGACTCAAAGTTAGAACGTGCTATGGATGCGTTGCGTTGTCCACCTGCCGATTGGAGCGTGGCAAACCTTTCGGGCGGAGAGCGCCGTCGTGTGGCTCTTTGCCGATTGCTGTTGCAGAAGCCCGATGTGCTGCTGCTCGACGAGCCTACAAACCACTTGGATGCAGAATCTATCGACTGGCTTGAGCAGCACTTGCAGCAGTATGAAGGCACGGTGATTGCTGTGACCCACGATCGCTATTTCCTTGACGATGTGTCTGAATGGATCCTTGAACTTGACCGTGGCGAGGGCATTCCATGGAAAGGCAACTACTCCTCATGGCTCGACCAAAAGAGCAAGCGTATGGCGCAGGAGGAGAAGACGGCATCGAAACGAAGAAAGACTCTTGAACGAGAGTTGGAATGGGTGCGCATGGCGCCGAAGGCACGACAAGCAAAGGGAAAGGCTCGTCTGAACTCTTACGACAAGATGCTGAACGAAGAGCAGAAGCAAAAGGAGGAGAAACTGGAAATCTTCATCCCCAATGGTCCTCGTCTTGGCAATAAGGTTATTGAGGCTCAGCACGTTGCCAAAGCGTTTGGCGAGAAAGTGCTTTTCAGCGACCTCAACTTCAGCCTTCCTCCTAACGGCATTGTCGGTGTGATAGGGCCAAACGGAGCGGGCAAGACAACCCTCTTCCGTCTCATCATGGGGCTTGAACAGGTGGATGCTGGCACGTTTGAAGTGGGCGAAACGGTGAAGTTGAGTTACGTTGACCAGCAGCACAAGGATATTGACGCTGACAAGACTGTGTATGAGGTTGTTAGCGGAGGAAACGAGTCAATCCGCATGGGTGGAAGAGACATCAACGTGAGGGCTTATCTCTCTCGTTTCAACTTCAACGGCGCAGACCAAGAGAAGAAGTGCGGAGTGCTGTCTGGCGGAGAACGCAACCGCCTTCACCTTGCCATTGCATTGAAACAGGAGGGCAATGTGCTGTTGCTTGACGAACCCACCAATGACATTGACGTTAACACTCTGCGTGCATTGGAAGAAGGTCTTGACGAATTTGCAGGATGTGCCGTAGTCATTAGCCACGACCGCTGGTTCCTCGACCGTATCTGCACACACATCCTCGCTTTTGAAGGCAATGGAGAAGTATTCTACTTTGAAGGTTCTTACACCGACTACGAGGCAAATAAGGCAAAACGTCTTGGACTTGAAGAACCTAAACGCATACGCTATCGCAAGTTGATGGACGAGTAATGCCTACACATTGCGAAAGCACTATAAGCGCATAAAAATGGGCTACCCCGTTTCTCACGAAAAAGAATAGCCACAACACAAACACAAAATATAACACGACAAACGTCTCTGGTAATACGACCAGAACGTTCTGTTTCGGTTATTTATTATTACTGTATTCCGTCCTCACGGAGTTTACATTGCCATTTCCACGCAGAGGAAAGGATTTCATCGAGCGGAGTGTCTGCACTCCAACCAAGCACCTTGTTTGCCTTGTCAACATTGCCCCATATTGCCTCGATGTCACCCTCGCGACGTGGTGCATACTCCCATGGAAGTTTTACGCCAGTAGCCTTTTCGAAGCCTTCTACGATTTCGAGTGTAGAGTAGCCGTGACCTGTGCCGATGTTGAACACCTCTACTGGGTCTGTCTCCTGTTCAAGCACTCGCTGCATAGCCTTTACGTGCGCCTTGGCAAGGTCAACCACATAGATGTAGTCACGTATGCAGGTCTTGTCGGGAGTATTATAGTCGTTTCCGAAGATTTTGAGTTGCTTGCGGATGCCGATGGCTGTCTGCGTTACGAATGGGATGAGGTTCATTGGCACTCCGTTTGGCAGTTCGCCGATTAGTGCTGACGGGTGCGCTCCGATTGGGTTGAAATAGCGAAGGATGATGGACTTGAGCGGTGCGCCCGAGTGGATGTAGTCCTGTATGATTTCCTCGTTAATCTGCTTTGTGTTGCCGTAAGGAGAGAGTGCCTTCTGGATTGGCGCTTCTTCTGTTACGGGGAGGTTTTCCTCTGTGGGCTGTCCGTAGACGGTGCATGAAGAGGAGAAGATGATGCCCTTGCCTCCATATTTTGTCATAAGTTCAATAACGTTCATCAGCGAGTTGAGGTTGTTGCGGTAGTAGAGCAATGGCTTTTCTACCGACTCGCCCACAGCCTTTGAAGCAGCGAAGTGGATACATCCTTTGATTTGATACTTCTGAAACACGGCTTCCGTAGCAGCATAGTCATTGAGGTCTACCTGCTCGAATGCAGGACGTATGCCTGTTATCTTTTCGATGCCGTCAACCACAGAGGCATTAGAGTTTGAAAGGTTGTCGATGATAACAACATCGTAACCTGCCTGCTGAAGTTCTACTGTTGTATGTGAACCGATGAAGCCAGTTCCTCCCGTCACAAGAATAGTCTCTTTCATGTATATTGAAATTTAGGTATTAGCAGTTAAGAATTAAGAGTTTCTTTTTGCAAAGATACACAAAATCTTGAATGTGAACCTATCTTTCGTGATTTTTTTTGCAAATAAGTGAAAAACTCTTAATTCTTAACTCTAAAATCTCTGCTTTGAGGGTATGTTTACGGAATTATCTGCTACCTTATGATAAACTTTATTCGGCACTCGTCACCAGCCTCAGTGACAGCGCTGGCTACATAGACACCCTTAGGCAGAGTGGCGACGTTGACGGTAGCGAACCGCTCGTTGGCACGCATCATTGGCGCAGCGGCAATCTTCATGCCAGACGTGCTGTATATGCTTACTCCAATGATTGGGGCATCCTCACTCTTCACATTGACAACTCCGTCAACGTATGCTATAGTTATGCCGCCTTGCTTACTATATGTATTATGGATAGCATTAGGCTCATCTGGTACGATAGGAGCAACATAAAGCGTGTCGTATGAACCGATTAGGTTGGCTTTTCCGATTGTCGGGATATTCATCACGTAGCAGTCGTTTGCACCGTCGGGATAACGCCCAAATGTCTGTGTGCCGAGATGTTCAGCGTAAGTCAGAGTGTCGGCGTAAGTAGCGGTTGTGATGAGTACATCGCCACCTTCGGCAGCCAACTTGAACGAGGTGTGTATGTCGGCACCGATATTGTCGAGTTTGTCGCACCAAATAACCTTATATCCGTGTGCTGGGATGACAGTGTTGAGACGTACATCATTAGACGGCACTTGGTATTTCTCTGGTTTATTGGCATTGTCAGAAATGTACATTCCTGCGATGTCGATGTCGGCAGATGTAGTGTTATACAACTCAATCCAGTCGTTCTTCTTGAAATAGTCGTTCACATAGATTGAGTTTGAGGCACTAACCTCATTTATTCTCACAGGCGTGATGCCTTCTGCCAGCAGTTCGTCTTCTGAAATCTCCTCAAAAATGGCTGTGAGGGTTTGTGTGCCTGAAGTCGGAAGAATATATTCCTCGTCAGTAGATACGTAGTCGTTGCCACTTGTATTCTGCACAACAGCAGACAAAGAGGCATCCCACATTATGTCGGTAGATGAAAGGCTGTTGTTGTGAACCTCGACAGCAATCACATTTGCGCCTTTCTTGAAGAACGAACCGGCAATAGTCATTGTGCCTGTGTCGGGGTTGCCTTGGGCGTATGTGCTTGCAAAGGTGTCGTAAGAAGTTGCCCCAGAAGGCATGTTGTAACGTCCTGCCTCAACGCCGTTCACATATACCACCATGCCGTCGTCAATGGTATAGTCGAGAATGAACTGGTCGGTAGATGCAGGTGTGCTGTCAATAGTGAAGGACTTGCGGAAATAGTAGCATGGCAGGTTGCCTCTGGTCTCAGTCACGATATCCGGGTGTTGGTAATTATAGTCATATCCGATGATTGCTTCTCCCGAACTCCATCTTGTATCGCTGTATGACGATGATGTCCAGTTCTCACTATCAAGAGAGCCTTGGTCATAGTATTTCCATGTGCTGCCCTTATCGAAGATGGTCTTTAAGGATGTAGACGCATCGCTTGTCCATCCCACGAAACGATAGCCTGCAGGAGCAGAGGCTTTCAGTGTGATTGGGGCGAAGAGATAGCCATCGAACTCCGTGTATGGCAATTCGATGTCGTTGACCTTAATCTTCGCACCATCGACATTGGATGAAAGCGAAACTCTCTGCTTGCCAACAGAAGAAAGGTTCATATTCGAGCAATTCTTCAGTTGGTCAACCAAGTTGCTATTGTATGACGAGGTCAAAGTACTGATGATACTATTTGCTGTGCTTGAAGGATATACGTAATAGCCTTGCGAAAGGTAGTCCCTCATTTCGCCAACGATAGACGACACGTATTTAGGTTGGAAAACAGAGCCTCCGACAATGCAGTAGGTGTCTATGAACTTCTTGCGGAATGTGTCGTTTTTCAAAAGATTTTCGAACAATGCGACAAGTTTGATTTCGCTGTAATTGTGATTTCCCTCAATGCTCTCATTGGTAGAATAATTATATCCGTGAAGCGTATCGAAATAATAATACCGCTTGTTGAAGAATGAGTTAAATGGCGTTCTTGTCGACAATGCACCATCGAGGTCGAAAAGGACGAAACGGAACTTGCCGTCGTTTACATCTCTGAAACCCTTCACGTTGTTCTGTGGCCAGTCTGTGCCACCAAGATAGAGTTCCACTGCCATATAGTTTGCATATTCGTCAACATCAAGCAATTTGCATATCTCTTCGTATGTGTCCTCATCGGCAGCATTCTCGCTCAGTTCCATAAGACGAAGGAAACTCTCGTCCGTTCCTGTCATCTGCACATAGCCAGAGTCGGGAGACATCTCGAACTGATCCATTTCGTCAGTGTCGATGCCATAGTTGGCGTATGCGTAGTGCTTGTTGTTTGGCTCACGCATATTCAACACGGCGTAATGGTTGCCATTGATGAACACATGCACAGGTTGCCATGACTGATATTCCACATTCAGACCGCTTCGTGCCACAACTTGCTGAAGTGCAGGGTCTTTGATGCGGCAACCTGTGTCGTTTCCACCATTGCGGATTTGCAGTGTCTTATGCTTCAAATATGGTTTCTCGGCAAAGAACTGAGCGCCGAAGAAGTTTTGCAGGTCGTATGCCTTGTCTGCTTTCAGTTTGAAAGAGTGAGGAGACCATGCACGGCTCCATCCTCCGCACATGGCAAAGTTGCACTCCTGCGAAATGATGCACTCGTTGTCTGTCGTGATATATTCGAAAGACACAGGTCTGTCCCAATCCATATTCCAGTTGCACTTGCCTGATTGACCATTGCCCGGACGTCCGTATTGCCCTTCTCCAAATACACCAATCTCTTTGTCATAGATATGATTGCGGTCAGTAACAACTGATATGATAGGGAATGGGTACCTGTTATTATTATTTATATATGTACGCGTGACAACTGTTGATGGCAAATATCCGTCTTGGAACAATCGGAAACGGTAATTAGTTGTTTCGCTAACGTTAAATATGCCTGTCAACGATGTGTAGCCATTGGTCAGCGTTGGGGCTGTACCGTCAATCGTATAACGCAGTGTTGCCCCGGTTGGGATGTTGACACAAACCTGCATAGTTCCTGTGAAAAGTTGTGCGTCTTTGTCAACCGCAGGTGCTTCGAGTTGCTTTGTAGCAAATCCACCGCTCGCTTGGTTTGACGACGCAGGAGAAGGATTGCCTGTGAAACTCCATTCAGAACCTCCATCTGTGGTGCGTGCGTATGATGCACGAGAAATGGCTTCGGGATATGACTGCTGTGCGATTATTGTTTTGCCGTCCGAAATGATGATTACTCCGCCGTCACAGTCCAGTTTATCATCTATCTGTCTGTACGATGCCTCTGTCCACACTTCGTGGTGGTCAAAGTTGAGAAGTGCATAGCCATTAGCAGGCACAACGCCATAAGAGTCTATGAGACGATGCTTCTTGAGATTGCTGGGGTCGTCGGAAATGTACAGTCCTCCGAGTGACACTCCTTTGTTTGTTGGGTTGTAGAGTTCCACCCAACTGCCATAATTCTGCGACGGGTCGAGATATACATCCACGTTGGCTGCCATAATCTCATTTATGATTATGTTATTGGCAGAAGGGATGTTGTTAGTCACGGTCACACGACATTGCGCCGTTTTATTCGACCCGTCAACCGCAGTTGCTGTTATGTAGCAACTTCCAGCGCCAACGGCTGTTACGCATCCTTTGCTATCCACTTTGGCAACGCTCTCGTTGGTTGATGTCCACGAAACATTGCGGTATGTAGCATTGCTTGGCTGAACGTCTGCTGTGAGGTAATACGTTTCAGAAGGCACTAACGATAAGGAAGCATTCGACAGAATGATAGACGTAACTTTTGTTACTGTTCCCCAATACTCAAGTTTCCAATTGTCGATGCACGTCCAGTCTTCCCTTATGAGATAGTCCTTTCTGATGCCAATAGTGAGAACGCCGTCGTTGCCGACCTCACACTCCAAACTATTGTTATAATACCCTGCCTCAAACCAATAATAGGCAGCCTCCATATTGTCGGGAACGCACTTGCCTCCCCACCATTCGTTACCTTCCACATAGAAGACCCTACCTCCAAGTGAACGACTGAGCGCCGCAGACGACAGTGGTGCAAGACTTGTGTTATAATAGCCAATCGAAGTTTCGGCATACAATTTTGCATGTTGAGAAGAGGCGTAATCCTCCGAACTATACAGACTATAATCGTCTGGTGAGGTACCCATACGGTAGAAAGCATCAAGGCTCAAACGATACTTGCCTGCTGGCAGTCCTGCTATCATCTGATAGGTGTTGTAATTCCTATTCCAGTGCTCAGCATTCTCCTTCGGTCCTTCCGCACTAAGTTCCGTACCCGACCATCCCGTTGTTCTGTCGTTGTTGTCATATCGCGGATTGATGACATACATGTCAGTCATGTCAATCCACTGCTGGGCATAGCCCATAAGCGATGTTATGAGAAATAAGAATAAATAAGTTAGTTTCTTCATTTTTGTTTAGATTTTTATATGATTGTTATTTTATTTAGACTGCGGTTTTCGTAAAAAGTTAAATCCGACAACATATTTTACCGTTCCATAAGTATTGGTAAGACCCAATTTCTTTGTGCGGTACGAGTAGGTATGCGTCTCCAGCATCACTCCATGGAACATCTTGGTATTGTTCCAAAAGAAGGACATTCTCAGGTTCAAATCGGTAGATATGTTGTTGAGAATGGAGTGGTCCTCCTGCGCCTCCGTGATGTTCGACCGCCGATAGCCTATATTAGGCATCACTGACACGGCAAACAGCAGATTGCGTCCCACGACCCAGTTGTAGTTATACCCTATGCTGATGTTGTAGTCGTGGTAGTTTATCTTGTGGAACAGCAGGGTTGAGTCTATATCCTGTTTCATATAATCGGGCAACGCCTCTTTGTCGAATGTCACCCTTTGGTGGTTATACTGAAAGCCCAGACTCCAACTGCCGCAACTTTTTCTCTGCACAGCATTTTCGCCAAAGGCCGCAGGCCATGAGAAGTGGCGGTTGTTGAACAGATATACAGCGTTTATACCATTGCATCGGGAGTCAAGGCCTGAGAATGACCTGTCTTTCCCTTCGAGCGACATGTTCGTCACACTGCGTATCTCCGCTCCCTTGCCAGAGTTGAAACTATAGGCTTCGGCAAAAATCTTCGCCGTGTGTATCACCAACGTATGCCTCTTCGATGTGCCATTGGTCTTACCCGACGGTATGCCAATGTCATTCAAATTCCATGTCACTCCGTAGCCCAATATGCTGTAATATATGTAGCCACCAAGAATGATTGAGGGGTCGGACTGTATCGTCATCGTGTTGTCCGTCTGCGACGAGCGGATGAAATAGTAGTCGTGCCAGTATGACAGTTCCATTTGTGCCGTGAACTGGTATTTCTGCGGAGTTACATACGTAGTGTCGCACCCCATGAAGAAGTTGGTGAACCCGTCTATAACCCGTGTAACAAACGGCTTCTTGCGGTGGGATGTCACCTCTATCTCGCCAAGAGCGAGGCTGTCGTTTTCGGCATCCCATGCGTCGCCAGTTTCTGACGTCACATCGTTTTGAGCATGGGCTACTCCCCATGTCATCGCAACCACTATCGTCATCAGCCACACTTTCATCGTTCTCAAAACTTTCCCAATATTCTGTCCATCACCCAGTTGGTAGCCGTTGCGCTCACCGAATCGCAGTCGCAGATGCGCTTCCCCTGCAAATGCTGCACCACCTGCTCTATCAGTCCCATCTGCACATGCGGAGGATTGGGGATGACGATGCTTTCCTGCCCCCTCTCCGTATCAAGCACTATCGGCTCATAGTCAAACACGGAGAACACGATTTTCCCCTTTGTGCCGACTATCGAAATGCGGTCACGGCGCGCCGATTCGTGTGCCACGAAACACCACGAGCCGCTGCCCGTCAGCCCATCGGCAAAGCGGAAGCAAGCGTTGAACGTGTCTTCCACCTCATACAGTCCCACCATATTCTGGCAATATCCCTCTGTCTCTATTATCGGTCCAAACATATATTGCAGCAAGTCAATCTGATGCGCAGCAAGGTCGTAAAAGTAACCGCCTCCGCCAGCCACCTCGGGCTGAAGCCTCCACGGCATCTCCTTTCCGCTCTTGTAGTCGAGTTCCCTCGGAGGCACGGCAAAGCGTATCTGCACCGTCAGCACCTTGCCAATGTCACCCCTATGTACAATCTCCCTCACTCTCTCGAAATACGGCAGATACCTCCGATAGAAAGCCACAAAGCACGGCACACCCGTCAACTCACTGATGCGGTTCACCCTCAGACAGTCCTCATAACTCGCCGCCAGAGGCTTCTCCACATATACAGGCTTCCCTGCTTTCATCGCCATGATGGCAAACGTGGCGTGCGAAGACGGAGGAGTAGCAATATAGACCGCATTCACCTCAGGGTCGTTCACCAGCGACTGCGCATCCGAATAGTGCCGCTTGATGCCATGCCTTTCTGCATAAGAACGTGCCTTCTCTGCATCACGGCTCATCACAGCCACCACTTCGCTGCCCTCTATAAGTCCAAAGGCTGGCCCGCTCTTCTTCTCCGTCACTTCTCCGCAGCCAATGAACCCCCAATTGACTTTCTTCAGGTGTTTCATCGTCTACATGTACACAAAATCATTATAAAAATGTGCATAATCAGCCTACAAAGTTAAATATAATATGTGAAATACGGAAATGTAAAGGCGAAAATCTCATATTCTCCCCTCCTGCCCCCTACCATTTCACCATTTTAGGCAACAACCACTGACTCAATCAGCAGACAACGGCGAGGGGAACTAGCAGAAAATCGCCGGCATAGATAATCTGCATTGGCTGACGATTATAATTTGTCACGGCTGACTA
>JAFLUT010000031.1 GCA_022508665.1 Prevotellaceae bacterium
GCGAATGCAGATTATCTATGCCGGCGGTTGCCTGCTAGTTCGCTCAGCCGTTGTCAACTTTTCATGGCAACGGCTGTCTATTTTTGCCTTCAACTGCTGTCTGCTTTTGCCCTCAAATGTCGTCAATTATTCGGGGTAGCCGTTGTCGCCTTTTGCCCCAAGCCGCTATCATCTGGCTTACTTTATAGTCTTATGCCAAAAAACGCACGCCCTTTCCATTTTGTATCTATTACAGAGATATTTTTGCCGCGTCCAGTCTTGATGCAATGCACAACACCGGTTACTCCCAAGAAATAACGCTCCCACGAGTATGTTGCTCCGATACGTCCTGTCAAATGGAGGTTTAAGCAGTCCGAAGGTATCTTCTCTGAAAAAGTGTTGCCGTCATCGCCAGTCAGAGATAACTCATAGTTTCTCCAAAACATAAAACTTGGCAGCACCGTAAGGTGTAGCAGCCAATGTGGTGGTAGCACAAGGTTGTACCCGTATCCTACGCCAACAGACATCGATCTCATGCTGATGCGATTTAATACATTCTTATATTCTGTCGCATCCATTTCTGTCGGATTGCCCATAGTCAACCTCCCCCAGTTGAAGTTTGCCTGCGCTATGACTGACCCAGCGCTGCGTTTCTGCACCCATGTAGAGTTGAATACCGCAGGATAGGAGAAACGCCGACCGTTGAACACATAGTAGCCGCTCGCAGTGAACGAGCGTAACTTGGTGTTGTCCAGTCTTTTGCTTTTGCCCACCAGTCCTGTACGCCCGTCAAATTCGTCAATCTTCTCCAGTGTTAGGTCGCCGCCAAACCTGTTGCTATAATAATTGAGAGACGAAACGATGTCGCTGATGTCGCTCAGCAGTTTGGTAGGCGATAGCGATAGCGTAAGCGAAATGCCGCGGTAGTTGGCTGTGACGCCCATTGTCATTTTAGGTCGAGCCGTCATGTAATAGTCCGAAGGATTGCCCGACTCGTTTCCTGTGTGCAGGTGTATCAAGTCGCCAATCACATCCGTTTTAGCCCTCAGTGTCCATGTGCATTGTGGGCGAGCCACCCATAGCGTGTCTGTCGTGATATGTGCGTTTCTTATGTCAAGTAGGCTGTCAGCCTGTTCTTTCAAGTCTCTGCCCATTTCCCTTATCGGTTCGCTCTTCTCTATCAGTTGTTCCTTTCGCTTCTTGCCCATTTCTTCCAGATTTTTTATTTTCAATGCCACTTTTTCTCTCAGTCGCTGCATCTTTGTGCTATCTGCCATTGTGTCTGCATTATTCGTATGCGCTTGTTGTGGTTGGCTAATGATAGCGATGAATAGGAATACAATTAAACGAGACTTGACAAATGCTGTTGAAGGATGTGTCATATTTGAACACTGTTGAAAAGGAAATGGTTATTGCAAAGGTATTGTTTTCTTCTTGTTTTGCAAAATAATTTAGTGATATTTTGATAGCGGTGGATTTTTTCGTAATTTTGTCCGAATAATCATCAATACGCTTATATTATGAGCAAGCAGAATACAATGTGGGCAGCATTGCCTATCCTTTTTGCCTTCTTTGTAATGGGCTTTTGTGACATAGTGGGAATTTCCAGTGATTATGCCGCTGAGGCCTTTGGGTGGTCGCCTACAATGGCTGGACTCATTCCGTCAGTGGTCTTTGTATGGTTCTTCCTGTTGGGCATCCCTTTCGGTATATTGATGAATCGCATCGGGCGGAAAAATACTGTGCTGCTTTCAATGGGCGTCACTGTGGTAGGCATGGCGTTGCCGCTCATCCATTACGACAGTACTATGACGATAGTCGCATACGCTTTGCTCGGCATAGGCAATGCGATTTTGCAGGTGTCGGTCAATCCTCTGCTTCAGAATGTCGTTACTGACGAGAAACTGCTCACAAGCAGTCTGACGGCAGGGCAAGTGGTAAAAGCGGTATCTTCGTTTGTCGGCCCATTCATCGTGCTAATGGCAACCAATTGGCTTGGCGGTGGCGATGAGGGTAAATGGTTCTTATGCTTCCCTATAATGGGTGCTGTGACGCTCGTGTCGGGCTTGTGGCTTCTTGCCACCCCCATTAAGCGTGAACCTTCGCAGTCGTCATCGGGCATTGGCGAGACGCTTTCATTGTTGGGCGACAAGACCATACTGTTGCTGTTCTTGGGTATATTCTTTGCTGTGGGAACAGATGTGTCCACCAACTTTATATCGTCGAAAGTAATGATTTCACGCTTCGATTTCAGTAAAGAAGCGGCAGGTTTGGCTCCACAGGTATATTTCGTGTGCCGCACAGTTGGAGCCTTTGTGGGAGTATTCTTGATGACTAAAATTGCTGAACTGCGTTATTTTCGTATCAACATTGTTGCTTGTTTGGTTTTCACTATTTTGCTGGCTGCTATAGAAAATGATGTGATAGATTTCATTTGTATTGGCGGCATTGGCTTTTGCTGCTCTTGCGTGTTTCCTATTGTTTATGCTATAGCATTGAAGACTCGTCCAGAGAAGGCTAATGAGATTAGCGGTCTGATGATTATGGCTGTGGCAGGAGGAACGGTGTCGTTTCTCGTAGGTGCTGCTAACGATTGGCTGGGCATTGCAGGAGGAGTGGCTGTCATTGCCCTCGAAGTGTTATATCTTACCTATTGCGCCTTCTTCGTCCGTTCTAAATCGTGAGAACAGAAGGGCGATAAAAAGTAAATAACGATGAGGATACTGAAATTTACCCCTATATTGAAGCAGACGCTTTGGGGTGGGAATAAAATAAAACAACTGAAAAATCTTGATATTCCACTGGAGAATATAGGTGAGAGTTGGGAACTTTCGGGAGTGGCTGGAGATGAGACTCTCTGTGCTGATGAGAGCAATATGTCCATAAACCAGTTGGTAGAGTTTTACAAAGAGCGTTTGGTGGGGCGACACGTTTATGAGGTATATGGCAACACATTTCCCTTGCTTGTAAAATTCATTGATGCACGGCAAGACCTCAGCATTCAGGTGCATCCCGATGACGAGACGGCACGTAGGCAGAACAAAGAATGTGGTAAAACGGAGATGTGGTATCTGATGACATCAGACGAAGAGGCTTCTATTTACAGTGGATTGAGCAAAGAGATTACCCAAGAGAAATACAAGGAAATGGTGAATGAAGGTACTATCTGCGAAGCCTTGTGTCGTTACAGCGTGAAAGAAGATGATGTGTTCTTTCTGCCAGCAGGTCGTGTCCACGCAATTGGTGCAGGTTGTTTTTTAGCAGAAATTCAGCAGACAAGCGACGTGACTTATCGTATCTATGATTTCAAACGCAAGGACAAGGACGGCAACTATCGTCAATTGCATACAGAGGAGGCTGCCGAAGCAATAGACTTTCGTGTTTATCCAGACTATAGAACCAACTACGAGTTTAGAGCCAACAAAGCGGTTTCCCTTGTTGACTGCCACTATTTTACAACTTCCGTTTATAGCATTGATTACCCTATTGCCATAGACCAAGCCGCCTTCGACAGTTTCGTCATACTTATCGGTCTAAAAGGTATTGGAGAGGTTAGAACAGATGATGATTTAGGTACATTAAAAGAAGGAGAAACAATGTTGATTGCCGCCGAAAACAAGCAAATTACATTATCTGGCAATATGAAGTTTTTGGAGGTGCATATCAGATAAAACACATCTGTACGCTTTTCTTTTTCAAATACTTGCTTTTCTTGTTGAAATATCGTTACTTTGCAGTAACGAAACATTTTAGGTCTATATGGTTAACTATATTTTTGAGTTGAAGGATAAGGTACGTGACTACGAGTGTGACCTGCAAGGCATAGTGAACAATGCCAACTATCAGCACTATCTGGAGCATTGCCGACACGAGTTTCTGTTGTCTCATGACATCAGTTTTGCCCGACTTCATGAGCAGGGGACAGATGCGGTGGTGGCTCGGCTGACAATGCAGTTCAAAGTGCCATTGAGGAGTGGCGATGAGTATGTGACGAAACTGTGGATAAAGAAGGAAGGTGTGCGATATATTTTTATGCAGGACATTTTCCGTTTGTCAGATATGAAACTCTCCATTAGGGCGCAGGTCGACTCAGTGTGTCTTGTCAATGGCCGTCTTGCGGAATGTGAGGAACTGAACGAAAAATTTGCCCCTTTCTTGCAAAGTGAGTAGTCAAGAACTCATATATTCTATCGCTCTTACAAAACTGAAAGGTTTGAGTCTTCTCAATGCCCGGACCCTTTACGACACGCTTGGTTCGGCAGAGGAGGTTTTTGCCCATAGGAAAGACATTTTTGCTGTGATACCAGATGCAAGCAAGCGCCTTGTTGAGGCTCTTGGAAATGTTGATGATGCCTTGCGTGTGGCAGAGCAGGAAATGGAGTTTGTGGAGAAGAAGCATCTGAAAGTCTTGACTATAGGCAGCGATGACTATCCGCATCGTCTCAGAGAGTGTGAAGATGCCCCATTAGTGCTATATTATTGTGGCAGTGCAGACCTCAATCGGCAGCGTGTCGTCTGTGTGGTTGGTACACGCAAATGCTCGGAGTATGGGCGTGAGTTGTGCCGCAACTTCATTGCTGATTTGAAACGTCATTGTCCAGACACTCTCATCGTTAGCGGTCTTGCATACGGAATGGATATATGCGCTCATAGACAGTCGTTGGAGCAGGGTGTGGATACGGTGGCTGTGCTTGCGCACGGACTTGACAACATCTATCCATATACTCATCGTCAGACAGCGGCTGACATGGTACACAATGGTGGTGGTTTGATAACAGAATATACGACCCAGACTCGTCCCGAAAGGATGAATTTCGTAAGAAGAAATCGCATAGTAGCAGGGCTGAGCGATGCCTGCATTGTCGTGGAAAGTTCTGCAAAAGGCGGTTCGCTCATCACGGCAGAATTGTCTCAGAATTATAACCGCGACGTCTTTGCCTTTCCGGGCAGGGTTTATGATGAATGCAGTGCAGGGTGCAACAACCTCATACGCCGGCAGCAAGCCACTCTCATCACTTGTGCCGATGATTTCATTGAAGCCATAGGTTGGCAAAGTCGCATAGATAAAAAGAATACCCCCAAGGCTATCCAACAAGATATATTTCCCGAACTGACAGACGAAGAACGCCTTTTGGTCAATGTGCTTCAAGAGGTAGACGACAAGCACGTAAACCAACTTTCCGTTGATACCAATATCCCATATTCTCGTGTCAGTATGATACTCTTTGACCTCGAAATGAAAGGTATTATAATGGCTCTTGGTGGCGCTCGTTACAGACTTTTAAGGAGAGAAGTGTGATGTGTTCTCTATGGTTACTTTTATACACAAAGATGAGATTTTATAATATAATAAAAAGGATTATTTTATTCGTTTCAATTTTCCTTCTAACAACATCGTTAAAAAAAGGAGAAGAACAAACGGCTGCAAATAACCTATTATATGCTCAGCCTATTGATTCTGCCATAGCAAGAAACATTGATATGGATTCTTGTATAATTGGTCTGAATATACACAAAACATGGTCGTTTGACTATAAAGACGAGACTTTCCCAAATGATACAATCTGTGAGTGTGTAATTAAAGGTCTTGCCATAGAATCTGACAGTGTTTTCTATATAATAGGTGGCAATCCGGCTTTTATCGCAAAATATAATGGAACGACCTTGCTTAACAGAAAACGCATTGACATAGATTTTGATAAATCGTACAATGCCTTGTGTCAGATATATGACGATTCTGTTTATTTTATTAGCGAACAAAACAAGGTCATATATTCATTAGACAATAAATTTAATAGTTCAGCGACAGCATACAACCTGCCTATGGAAGCAGAAGACAGCATTGTTTCTGGGCGTATGGAGCATGATTCATACATTCTTGTAACTCAAAAGAAAAACACGCATGGAACAAATTCTGCGAATTTTACCACATGGCATTTCTGCTATCCAAACCATATCAAAAAGAAATATACAGAAGAAACCAATTTATATGCTCACATACCCGGATATGTCCCATTGCGTGAACCCGAGAATAACTTCTTCTATCATGGCATAATAGATGGATACAGGTTGTTCCTTACCCCTCCGGAATATGACAACTGTTCAATCATAGTGGCTGACGCTTCTGGAGATTGCATTTACAAAGACACATTCAAGCAACTTCCGCCTATTGCTGCTGTAAGCGGCTACGAGGAACATTATGGGGCATTGCAATCCGAGAATCTTAGGGTCGTCTCAAAAAACAGTTTGTATATGACAGGGTACAATAACGATACACATCAATTCTACATTCTGGAGTATCGCATCTTCAAATAGATGTATTATTACTGTAGAATTAAAACATTATTACATCTATAATATCATTTTCACGCAAATATAATTACATCCCAATATGTTGTTTATATATCCTTACTCTATTGGTTCACAGTTTCTGCGTGCATAGATTTGCAAAGAACTATTTCCGCCATGATGATATAAACCAATTGGTAAAAAGCCTATCATGATTTAATTGAAAAAGACAACTCAAATTGGGTAAGTATTTAAATTTTATCCCCCTTTATGACATTTTCGCTTTGAAAGCCATTGCGTAAAGCCTCATCTGTTTCAGCATTGCAAGCAGACCGTTGCTGCGAGTGGGCGAGAGGTGGTCTTTCAGCCCTATGTCTTCTATGAAATGTAAGTCTGCCGACAGGATTTCGTCGGGTGTGTGGTTGTTAAGCACACGGATAAGCAGTGCAACGATGCCTTTCACGATAAGGGCATCGCTCTCAGCCTGAAAATGGATTGTCCCCTCCGGGGTGAGGTCGGCTTGCAGCCATACTCGGCTTTGGCATCCGTCTATTAGATTGCTTTCAACCTTATATTCCGTTGGCAGAGGCTTCTGCTCGCTGCCAAGGTCAATGAGCATTTGGTATTTATCCATCCAGTCATCGAACCCTTCAAACTCTTCGATGACCTCTTGTTGTGTTTCTTCTATTGTCATTGTTCTGTCCATATTACCTCAAGCATTGTCTGTCCAACGGCTTTGAGAGTTTCACGATTTATATTCTTGATGTTGTCATTCACAGTATGCCATGTTGAAGGGAAACCGCCGCTCATGGCGTCTGTTCCTATCACGTCAATGCAGGGAATGCCTCCCCTGTTCACTTGTAGGTGGTCATCAGTCACGTATCCGCCGTTATCGTCATAACTGAAATACTTTCCATATCCTATGCGATGTGCTGCCCCCCAAACCTTATCCACTATTGTAGGTGCATAATTCATAGAATATCCTTCACGATAAAAGACCGTTTGATTTCCTCCCACCATGTCAAGGTTTATGGCGTATCTTGCTGTATATCTCTCCACATGTCGCACCCCCGACCAGTACTGACTACCCAAACACCATGTACTTTCACCGCTCTTCGCATCTTCTGCAAACGCTGGTGTACCACAATCCTCAGCATCCCAGCAGATGAAGTCTATCCCCAAGTCTGGATTGAGCCTAAACAGTGCAGAGTCGCCTTTTGTATTAGCATCAATCATTAGTTGTCTTGCAATCTCTATCATTATTCCTATTGAACTTCCTCCGTCATTAGCACCGTCTATCGGTGTGTGATGTCTCTCCTCATCACTGTCGTGGTCAGCCCATGGTCGGCTATCCCAATGACCGCTAATTATGAGCCTCGTCGGTGCGTCAGGATTGAAGGAGGCAATAATATTTCTCATCTTTATTGGAGTGCCGTCATATAATTCTCCATCTGCGTATTGGTCATAAATCTTCGCCCCATACCCTCTGAACTTCTCAGCGATATAGTCGCCGCATGAATCATGAGCGACAGAGTTCATAGTTCGTGGTCCAAATGCGCATTGTTCCGCTATGTACGTATATGCCGAATCCTCGTCAAACGAAGGTGCTTGCGAAACATATTCTCCCTCGCTTGTCTTTGTGTTCTTACACCCAATAATAACCAGTGAAATGGCTATCAAATACAATAACTTCTTCATTGTCATATTCAAAATGAGACTACAAAGGTACACATTTTCAATGAAGTACAAAAATGGTCTGAAAGAAATGTTGGCTATGCCTTTAGGAACTGAGCCAACTTCGCCACGGCACGCGCACGGTGGCTAATGCCGTTTTTCACGTCGTTGCCTAATTCTGCAAATGTCTTGTCGTAACCTTCGGGGATAAAAATAGGGTCGTATCCAAAGCCTCCTGTGCCACGTTTTTCATTGATGAGGTGACCGCTCACGATACCATCGAAAAAGTGTTCCTCGCCTGCGTAGATAAGGGCGACGCTTGTGCGGAAACAGGCATTCCACTTCGTCTGCGTATCGGTTGTTTTGTCGGCGGTTTGCTGTGCAGGTAATGAAGCGAGTTTCCGCAACAGCACATCCATATTGGCGTTATCTTTATCTGCTGGTGCATGAGCCTGTCCGTTCTTTGCTGCATAGCGTGCAGAAAACACTCCGGGTTCGCCATTCAGAGCCTCTACCTCCAAACCCGAGTCGTCAGCAAAGCAGTCGTAGCCAAAATGTTCCTTCACATATCTCGCCTTTTGCAGGGCGTTCTCACGGAATGTCATTCCCGTTTCGGGTATGTCGTCATAACATCCGATGTCACTCAGACTTTTGATCTCGAAAGTCTCGCCGAGAATGGCACGTATCTCTTCCAGTTTATGTGTGTTGTTGCTGGCAAAAACCAATGTTTTCATACGATTTTCTTCTTTTATCATTATTGTTTGCAAATCCTTAGGCATAATTATCTGATTGTCAAAGACGTTGAAAGAAGAGTTATTGATGCAACTGAATGTTTCATCGTCAGCACGCTGCTCCATAGCCTTTGCCTCGTCCAATAGCAAAAACGGGCTTATCGTACTCTCGTCGTCTTTGCGTTTGGTGTATTTCTGTATCACTCCCATTGCTTGTCAATGTTATTGCGTGACGTCTTGTCTGCTTGTCCTTCCCCTTTTGCAAATGCCTCAATTCGCGCTTTTGCCTCATCAAGCAGAGCAAACAGTTCCTCTTGAGTTTCAGCACGAAGTATCTTTACACGTGTTTGCCGAAAGTCGGGAATGCCCTTAAAAATCGGGCTGTTAGCAAGATGGCGGCGTACATGGATTATGCCGCCAAGTTCTGTCCGCTTATGCTCTTTCATCGCATTGTCCTCTCGCAGAGAATAGGCTATGCTGGTGCGTATTTGCCGTTTCAGCACCTCCATTTTCCAGTAGAGGGTCATCGTCTCGTCGTGATGTCCAGAGTCAAGGAAAGTTCTCACGTCTTTGAATAGCCATGGCTGCCCGAAAGTGGCACGACCTATCATCACAGCATCCACGCCGTAGCGGTCGAAGGCAGCAGATGCCTGTTCAGCTGTACAAATATCGCCATTGCCAATTATAGGGATATGCATACGTGGATTGGCTTTCACCTCGCCTATCAGCGTCCAGTCAGCCTCTCCCTGATACATTTGGCTGCGAGTGCGGCCGTGTATTGTAAGTGCCTCAATGCCACAGTCTTGCAGCCTCTCTGCCAGTTCGATAATGAAAGGGGATTTCCCCTTCTGTTCCCACTCGGTAGGTATGTCGTAGAGAGATGGCACATCCCACCCGAGACGTGTCTTCACAGTGACAGGTACGGAAACAGCCTTTACCACCTCGCGTGTTATGTCGAGCATCAACTGTGGAGTGCGCAGCATCCCTGCACCTGCACCCTTGCCTGCAACCTTTTTCACTGGGCAACCGAAATTTATGTCAAGAATGTCGGGATGCGCCTCCCTTTCCACCATGCGTGCCGCCTCCACCATGCTGTCCACATCACGCCCATATATCTGTATGGCGACTGGTCTCTCGCGGTCATCAACACGGATTTTCTCTAACGACCGATTGACATTCCTGATAAGGGCGTCAGCGCTGACAAACTCCGAATACACCATGCTTGCTCCGAACTCTTTACAGAGTAGTCGGAACGCTTGGTCGGTAACGTCTTCCATTGGGGCTAACACCACAGGCCGTTCACCAAGATTGATGTCTCGTATTTTCATTATTACCTAATACCTTAACATACAAAATGCGGACGAAAGACACACTGACATCCGTTGTCCTCTCGTCCGCATCTATGCGTTGTTGTATATAATTTTAGTCAACTGGTGAGAACTGGTCTTTGCCAACACTGCACAAAGGACACTCGAAATCCTCTGGAAGGTCTTCAAATGCGGTGCCGGGTTCAATGCCGGCCTCTGGTACACCTACTGCTGGGTCGTACTCCCATCCGCAGACATCACAAACGTACTTCTTCATATATAGTCAGTAAATTCAAAGTCCGTTAATGGATAGACATTATTTGAAGTATCTGTTGTACAGACCTTGGAAGCCTGCGCCATGACGAGCTTCGTCCTTTGCCATTTCGTGAACAGTGTCGTGAATAGCGTCGAGGCCTAACTTCTTAGCCACCTTAGCGATGTCGAGTTTTGCCTCACATGCGCCTTCCTCAGCCTCCATTCTCTTCTTGAGGTTAGTTTTAGTATCCCAAACCATTTCTCCGAGAAGTTCTGCAAACTTAGCAGCATGCTCAGCTTCTTCGAGAGCATAGCGCTTGTAAGCTTCTGCCACTTCTGGATATCCCTCGCGGTCAGCCTGACGAGACATCGCTAAATACATACCAACTTCAGTGCATTCGCCAGCGAAGTGGTCTTTCAGACCCTGCAAAACGAAAGCGCCGTCTTCGCCCTCTGGAATAGCCTTAGCCACGCCAAGTTCGTGTTCGCAAGCAAAATTCAGTCCTTCAGTCTCTACCTTCTCTTTGAATTTTGATGCAGGAACACCACATTGAGGACACTTCTCTGGAGGGCAATCACCCTCATGCACGTAACCACATACTGTGCATACCCATTTCTTAGCCATAAAATGTTATTTTTAGTTGTTAATACTTTTTGCAAAAGTAGGGCAAAAAAAGAATATCCGCAAATTTTTCACAAGAAAAAAAGGTGGATGCGTGAAAAAACATTTGTCATCTTTACCCTCATCTTTATTCCCTTTTCCGTGGAAATACATCTTTTTATGCGTTTATGTCGCTTTTGACGTGCGAAAAGGACACTATAAGTACATTATTCCCTTAAATACTTTTCTTGTTTGTAAACATATTTGTACTTTTGTGCAGACATTGCGTGCGTTGATATGCGGCAAAGAATTTAGCGGTGAGCATTAAACCTTTTCGGCTTATAGCGGTCAAACAAGCGTAAAACAGAGCAAGCCGATGGCGAAGATTGACGAACATGACATACTAAAAAGGTTGAAAGACCCTCGCACGAAGCGACGTGCTTTTGAGGAGGTCGTCAGAGGCTACTCTCGGCAGTTGTATTGGCAGATACATTACATGCTGCACAATCACGAAGACACTGACGATGTGCTGCAGAACACCTTTGTGAAGGCGTGGAAGGGAGTGGATAGTTTCAAAGGCGACTCAGAAATCCTCACATGGCTGTACCGCATAGCATATAACGAGTCAGTCACATTTTTGAAGCATAAGAGGCAAACGGTGTCGATAGATAGCGAAGATTGCAACATGGAGGCAGCATTCGTGGCAGACGAATATTTCGATGGAGATGAGACAGAGGAATTGCTGATGCAAGCAGTCTCAACCTTGCCAGCCAAACAACGTCAAGTATTCTGTATGAAATACTTTGAAGAGAAGAAGTATGAAGAAATATCTTCGTTAGTAGGCACGAGCATAGGCGCATTGAAAGCGTCTTATCACATAGCGATTGAGAAGATAGCAAACTTCATAAAGGCAAGGCAATAAATGTCAAAATGATAAACAACAAACCTAATAATATAAAATATGAGTAAAAAAGATAACAGGATATTGAGTCAGCAGGGCGGAAGATACCCTTTCCACGTGTCTGAAGAATATTTCGACAATCTTACCGCTCGTATCATGGCGCAAATTCCAGAGGACGATGCCGCTGCAACCAATGCAAATGTTGTTAGCATCAACCGTAAACGTCACACGTACAGATGGATAAGCATTGTATCCGTTGCCGCATCCTTAGTTCTCATTGTTGCAGTCACACTGAAATTCATCCCATTGGCGACATCAAACTCCGATATGGATGAGTTTGCCGAGTATGTGGAGGACGACTACAACGAAGACTTGATGACCTACACTATGGCCGACGGCATGGCGGTGTATGGCTATCTCTCGGGCGAGAATATGGAATAGCAAAAGTGTATCAACATCCAAAACATTGTGAGATATGAAAAAGTATGTAGCAATAATCACATCGTTAGTTATATGCCTCTGCATGACGGCACAGTCTCAAGATGCTCCCAATAGAGGGCAGAATGGAGGAAATCGCAGAGAGTTCAATCCCGAACTGTACAAGAAGAATATGAAAGAGTTTGTCATTACTCACGCTAAATTGACAGAGGCGGAAGCGACAAACGTTTTCCCTATAATCAACGAACTGCACGAGAAGCAGCACAAACTTATGGGGCAACAGCGAGGATTGATGAGAAAAGGGATGCACGACGCCAATCTCAGCGAGGCGGAATATGAAAAAATCATTACTCAGTCAACAGAACTCGACGTTGAGATAAAGAAATTGGAGCAGACGTATTTCAAGAAACTCCATTCCGTATTGCCATGGAAAAAGGTTTATGCCGTACGCATGGCGCTCAACCGATTTCAGATGGAGGCGTTAAAGCAGTTCCGCCCAGAGCGAAGCAACCGCAATGACAATGCTCAGAAAGGGATGCCGCAGAAGAAAAACTGAACTCTCTGATAGTTTCGTTTAAGCGCCCTTCATAACGAAAGGCATATCGGAGTATCGAGGTTAAAGCGGACACCAAAAGTTGGATACAAAACTTTTGGTGTCCGCTTCATTTATGCTTATAATCACATCTGAATAACGATTGCATATTGTGATGCATAAGTTATTTAGTGGCAAATATGCCTATGGCAAATTGTTTTTTGCCTCCTTTTTCATTCTTTTTGCCAAAAAAGGTGTAACTTTGCAACAGAATTATAAGCATAACAAGATATGACAGCAAAAGAAATACGCGAGTCTTTCAAGAAGTTCTTCGAAAGCAAAGGACACCTCATCGTGCCGTCAGCGCCAATGGTCGTGAAGGACGACCCTACGCTGATGTTCACGAATGCAGGAATGAATCAGTTTAAGGACATCATCCTCGGCAACGTTACGCCTAAGTGCCGTCGTCAGGCAGACACGCAGAAGTGTCTGCGTGTGAGCGGTAAGCACAACGACCTCGAAGAGGTAGGGCATGACACTTATCACCACACGATGTTTGAGATGCTGGGCAACTGGTCGTTTGGCGACTACTTCAAGAAGGAGGCAATCAGTTGGGCATGGGAGTACATCGTGGATGTGCTGAAGATTGACCCGAAAGACCTCTACGCCACTGTCTTTGAGGGCAGCCCAGAGGAGGGTCTTGCTCGCGACGACGAGGCTGCCGCCATTTGGGAGCAGTTCTTGCCCAAAGACCATATCATCAACGGAAACAAGCACGATAACTTCTGGGAGATGGGCGACACGGGGCCTTGTGGGCCTTGCTCGGAACTCCATGTCGATTCTCGCTCTGAGGAGGAGAAGGCGAAGGTGCCGGGTCGTGAACTGGTGAACAAAGACCATCCGCAGGTGATTGAGATATGGAACCTTGTCTTCATGCAGTTCAACCGCAAGGCAGACGGCTCGCTCGAGGGTCTGCCAGCGAAGGTGATTGACACGGGCATGGGCTTCGAGCGCCTTGTGCGCACATTGCAGGGGAAGACATCTAACTACGATACTGACGTGTTCCAGCCGCTCATCAAGGCTCTTGGTGACATGGCAGGGTGCAAGTATGGCGACGACGAGAAGAAGGACATTGCCATGCGTGTGGTGGTTGACCACCTGCGTGCCATTGCATTTGCCATTGCCGATGGTCAGTTGCCGTCGAATGCCAAGGCTGGATATGTCATCCGCCGCATTCTTCGCCGTGCTGTGCGTTACGGATATACGTTCCTTGGTCAGAAGGAGGCGTTCATCTACCGCCTTGTGCCGACGCTCGTTGAGGAGATGGGCGAGGCGTTCCCCGAGATTGCCGCACAGCAGAAACTGGTGATGAAGGTGATGCAGGAGGAGGAGAGTTCGTTCCTCCGCACATTGGAGAATGGCATCAAACTCTTGCAGGGTGTCATCGACGAGACGAAGGCGGCAGGTAAGACGGAGATTGCTGGCGACAAGGCATTTACGCTGTTCGACACTTTCGGCTTCCCTCTCGACCTGACGGAGTTGATATGCCGTGAGCAGGGACTGACAGTCGATGAAAAAGGCTTCGACGCTTGTATGCAGGAGCAGAAGAACCGCGCCCGCAATGCTGCCGAGGTGAAGATGGGCGACTGGGTTGTGCTGAGCGAGGCAGAGTCGGAGTTTGTCGGCTATGACTATACGGAATATCCCACACACATCGTGAAATATCGTGAGGTGCAGCAGAAGAAGCGCACTGCCTACGAGGTCATCCTCGACAAGACGCCTTTCTACGGAGAGATGGGTGGCGAGGTTGGCGACAGCGGTGTGCTGGTCAGCGAGAACGAGGAAATCAACGTCTTAGATACGAAGAAGGAAAACGGCGTGGCTATCCACATCGTGGAGAAACTGCCTGAGCATCCCGAGGCTGAGTTCATGGCTTGCGTGGATGTGGAAAGGCGACGTGCCATCGAGGCAAACCACACTTGTACGCACCTCCTCGACGAGGCTCTGCGTGAGGTGCTTGGCACTCATGTGGAGCAGAAAGGTTCGCTCGTCACGGCTGAGGGACTGCGTTTCGACTTCTCTCATTTTGAGAAGGTTACGCCAGAGCAACTGCGTGAGGTGGAGCATATCGTGAACGCTAAAATCCGTGCCGACATTCCATTGAAGGAATATCGTGACATACCAATCGAGGAGGCGAAGAAACTCGGTGCTATCGCCCTCTTCGGCGAGAAGTATGGCGACAAGGTGCGTGTCGTTCAGTTCGACTCATCAGTGGAGTTCTGCGGTGGTTGCCATGCTTCAAGCACAGGTCGTCTGGGCATGATGAAGATAACGAGCGAGAGTTCTATTGCCGCAGGTGTGCGCCGCATCGAGGCTATCACTGGCAAGGAGGTGGAGAATATGCTTGACCACTTACAGGACTTCATGGCTGACCTGCGTGGCTTGCTCAACAACGCTCCCGACCTCATCGCCACTGTGCGCAAGGCGATAGCCGACAACAAGGAACTGCAAGGTCAGGTGGACGAGTTCAAGTCGCAGAGAGCGTTGGAACTCAAGAAAATGCTGGTAGAGAAAGCACAGGAAATCAACGGCGTGAAGGTCATTTCGGGTGTACTGCCACTCGACCCTCAGCGTGCGAAGGATATCGCTTTCCAACTCCGCGCTCAATTCCCTGAGCAACTGCTTGTAGCAATAGGTTCTGCCACCGACGGCAAGCCAACTCTAACCGTCTCTTTCTCCGACGACCTTGTAGCCGACGGAAAGAACGCTGGCAAACTTGTGCGTGAGGCTGGCAAACTCATTCAAGGTGGCGGTGGCGGTCAGCCACACTTCGCCACGGCAGGCGGCAAAGACCCCGAGGGGTTGAAAGCAGCGGTGGAGAAGATTATCGAACTGGCTGAACTATAACATTATACACGCTAGACCTATAAACAATATCTGTATCATAACGCTCGCATTATCTCAGATACAGGCATCAAAAAGCATCGGATTAACAGAAAATCCCGATGCTTTTTTTGTTTTTCAAACGAGGCTCGCAACCCTCAAATGTTGCCACCCTTTCCCTATAAAAGATAATAGCGGTTATCCTCAAAAGTTGACAGCCATTGCCTACAAAAGTTGACAGCGGCTGACCGAACTAGCGGACAACCGTCGGCATAGATAATCTGCATTGGATGACGATTATAATTTGTCACGGCTGACTATTGTAATCGTGAACGGCAGAGACTTTCAGAGGGGTACGGCTATCATTTTCTCAAATAAAAGGCTTGTTTTTGGACGAGGCGATGCTTTCAACCCTTCGAAACAGCGTAGTATGATTTTTTGTATTTGATAATTTGCCTATGTCTCACAAAAACATTATTTTTGCGAAATAATTGCTAATAACCGTTTCTTTTGTCGTAAAACAAAATAAAAAGGAAATAATATATATTATGAAGATAGACAGTAAAAAGATTTTGCCGGATGTGTGTTGCATCGCCTTGTTTGCAGTGATTGCATTCGTGTATTTTGCCTCGCCTGTGAGCAAGGGATACCGTTTGGAACAGCATGATAGTGGGGCTAATGACGGTATCAATGTGGAAATAAACGCATACCGTGATGCTCATGGGGGCGAGACGCCGAGGTGGGTGACGAGCCTGTTTGGCGGCATGCCGACATATCAGATTGCGCCGTCGTATGATTCGACGAAGACGATGAGTTTTGTGGAGAAGGCTTATCACTTGTGGTTCCCTGACTATGTGTGGTATATCTTTGCTTCAATGCTGGGATTTTATATCCTACTGAGAGCGTTTGATTTCAGGCAATGGATGGCGGCGCTTGGCGCTGTGGTGTGGGCTTTCAGCAGTTATTTCTTCATCATCATTGCAGCAGGGCATATATGGAAAGTGATGACTTTGGCATACATTCCGCCTACAATAGCGGGTATAGTGCTGTGTTATAGGAAACGCTATCTGCTTGGTACTGTGGTGACGGCTGTGTTCGCCGCTTTGCAGATACAGGCGAACCATGTGCAGATGTCTTATTATTTCCTCTCAGTAGAGATGCTAATGGTGGTGGCATTCTTGATACAGGCTATCAGAAATAGGGAGATAGGGCATTTCTGCAAAGCCACTGGCGGCGTAGTGCTGGCAGCAGTGCTGGCGGTGTGTCTGAATGCTTCTAATCTCTATCACACCTACGAATATGCCAAGGACACGATGCGCGGAAAGAGCGAGTTGGTCAAACAGGGGAAGGTGGAAGACCAGACGGACAGTGGACTGGAACGCAGTTACATCACGGCATGGAGTTATGGCATTGACGAAACGATGACATTCATCATTCCCAACGTGAAGGGTGGGGCGAGCGTGCCGCTTTCGATGAACGAGACAGCCATGAAGGAGGCCGACGGACAGTTGGGGCAAATGGGCGTTTACGGAGCCTTTACGCAGTATTGGGGCGACCAGCCGGGAACGAGCGGTCCTGTCTATTTAGGCGCCCTTGTGTGCATGCTCTTTGTGCTTGGATTGTTAGTCATTCCAAATAACAATCCGATGAAATGGGCATTGATTGCCGCAGGTGTGCTGACATTGCTGTTAGGCTGGGGGCGTAACTTCATGCCTCTCACCGACTTCTTCATTGACCATGTGCCGATGTACTCCAAGTTCCGCACCGTGGCAAGCATCCTTGTGGTAGTCGAGTTTGTCGTGCCGTTCATCGCCCTGTGGGGATTGAAAGTGTGGGTAGAGAAGCCCGATGCGAAATCTCTATATGTAGCAACGGTTTTCACGGTAGTCGTATGCCTCATCTACGTTATGTCTCCCGGACTTGGCGGCGATCTTGTAAGCACTAACGACCGGCTTTCTATAGACCGATATGTGGCGGCAGGATATTTTGATGATGCTTTCGGGCAGAACATCATCAGGAGCATTTCAGAAATGCGTGCCGCAATGGTTCGCTCAGACGCATGGAGAAGCATTTTCATCATCCTTCTTGGCTGTGCAGCCATGCTGTGCTATGGCCGCACATACAAAAAAGGGGGCAATGTGGCGAAGCCGTCGCAGGTGACCCTCCTGTGTGTCGGGTTGCTCGCTATCTGCCTTGCCGATATGTGGCAAGTGAACAAACGATACCTGCATGATGACATGTTTGTTGAGCCTCAAGGTGTGGCACGCATCCAAAAGACGGAAGCCGATAACTACATCCTTGGAAAGAGCGGCGCAGGACGAGACTACCGTGTGCTGAACCTCACAGTCTCAACTTTCAACGACAACAATACCAGTGCATTCTACAGTTCTGTCGGTGGCTACCATGCAGCAAAACTCCGTCGCTACCAAGAACTTATAGAGGCACACATCTCTCCCGAAGTAAGCAAGATATATGAGGCGTTGCGTTCTGCCCCAATGGACACATTGGCAATGCTGGAATACCCCTCCCCATATCCTGCCTATGATTTAGCGGCTGCTAATGCCGATTCGCTTTTCCCAGTCATCAATATGCTCAACACACGTTGGTTTATCCTCGGTGTGGGCGAGCAAGGTGAGATGAAAATGCCTATCGAGAACAACGCCGCCTTTGGCAATGCGTGGTTTGCTACGGAGGTAAAATGGGCGAATAATGCTAACGAAGAACTTGCCGCCCTCAGCACGGTTGATTTGCGTCATACAGCCGTGGTGGCAAAGCAAGACTTCTCTTTCCTCCGTGCAGGTGGCAGCGGCACGGCGAAGATGACAGCCCACTCTGCCAACGAGGCACGATATGAGGTGGATTCAAAGGAGGGTGGCTTGGTTGTATTCTCAGAGGTTTATTATCCCGGATGGACTGCCACGGTGGACGGGCAGGAGGCAGAGGTAGGGCGTGCCGACTATGTTCTGCGTGCTATCAATGTTCCTGCCGGCAAACACGAGGTAGTTTTCCGCTTCGACCCTCAGAGCGTCCGCACCACCGAGACTGTTGCCTATGTCGCATTGGCTGTGCTTGCGCTGCTCGTTGTCGTGGCAATAGCATTGTCTTTCAGAAGAACATCGAAGGCATGACAATCTCGTTGCTCCAGACAGATATTGCATGGGGAGACCCCGCCGTCAATCAGATGAGGGCGGAGGCTCTTCTGCGTGGCACAGCCCCAAGCGATGTGTATGTGCTTCCCGAAATGTTCTCAACAGGCTTTGCAACAGAGCCAGAAGGCATAGCGGAGGCTGACGCTTGCTCGTTGGAGTGGATGAAGAAGATGTCACGGGAACTCGATGCCGCAATATGTGGTAGCGTCGCTACGGAAGTTGCAGGTTCGGCAACAAAGTCCTATTGCAACCGTTTCTATTTCGTCAAGCCCGACGGGAAATACTGCTATTATGACAAGCGCCACCTTTTCTCATACGGAGGCGAACATCTTCATTACACTCGTGGGCATGACCGTGTGGTGGTAGAGTTCCGTGGCGTGCGTTTCCTTCTGCAGGTGTGCTACGACCTCCGTTTTCCCATGTTCTCTCGCAATGGCGGCGACTGCCCATACGATGTTGCCCTCTATGTCGCTTCATGGCCAACATCACGCATAAAGGTGTGGAACACGCTGCTCCATGCCCGAGCCATTGAAAACCAGTGCTATGTGGCAGGGGTCAACCGCATCGGTTCAGACTGTTCATGCCAATATAGCGGAGGTACTATGTTCATAGACGCCTACGGCAATACGCTCGCGAGGTGTCCAGATGACGAGGAAACATCCATTACCTCCAACATTGACATAGAGGCTCTCCATGCATTCCGCAAAAAATTCCCTGTATTTGAAGATGCTGATATGTTCCATATTAAATGATGCACAACGTGATTTCTTGCAAGTGCTGCCAGATTGTAGAACAAACAAAACAGATACAGCAATGGATACTCCAAGAGTGCTTAGCCGTGAGGAAGCCCTAAGCATCGTGCGACGTTATAAGGTTAGTTTTCTTATAGAGCCTGTTCTTATGGCTGAAGACCGTTGGTCACCACTATATGATGATGTGATGCAAATAGGTATTACGTTTTAGAAGCATCATCTGAAATTCATTCCACTAACATTTAACGTTTATATATTAGTGAAAAAAGTTGGGCGGTTCGGGTTGTTCCGAACCGCCCAATCATTTGTATTATTTCAGAAAGAAATTCTGAAATAATAGTTACTCTACCACAGGTTCACCCTTGTCATTTATCTTAATGACGATAGAGCCACCAGTCTTACTTGTAGGCATTGCAACCTCTATTTCTACACCATTAACCACAGCCTTACAATTGCTATCGAATGTTGCTGTAACGTCATTTGCTATTTCAATGGTGTATGGTGCTTTGAATACACAGTTGCTAAACGTAGTATTGTTGCTAACAGTCAGAGTATTCTCATTCTCTTTCTTCGTGCTGCGTCCGAATGTAGTGTTGGTGAATGTCACGTTGTCTTTATAACCTCCACTATACTTCACGTTGCCACGGAAATTAGAGTTCGTAACGCTAAGAATAGCATCATTACCGTTGCCTTCGTCTGTGAGAACAGTCGTTGCATCGTAAGAAAGGACATTGTCCAATGTGATTGTCTTGCCAGACTCTGGACTCAAGCAGATACCCTCATTAGCGTAGGTTGCTCCATGGACTGTGAGGTTCTTGATTGTTGCACCACCCACAACATACATAGCACAGTCTTTGTCTCCGTCCACATTAGATACCGTAATAGTGTGGTTGTCAATAGTTGCAGGATTGCCGTCTGTATCTCCGTCGATAGTCACACCAGATACCCACAGACCTACGCGACCAGAAGACTTGTTTGCTGTTCCCTTGTAGTCGGCATCGCCATTATACTTCTTATAAGCAGATGGACCACCAAGAATACTTGATGAGAAATGTACATAATCTGTATATTTCACAAGGCGTGGGAAGATGTCAAGCGGTGGGTTAGAGCACAAATCACTCTGACCGATTTCTGTAAAGCGCTTGCCGTCTTGACCCTTTACATAATCATAATTATCATCTTTCTCTGTCAATGTTTTATGACCAAAAGCATAAATCTTTACATTGTTAGAAATGTTAGACCCAAAGTCAAAACCGATCATAGTCTCAGATGAACAAATTTTGCCATCATATTTATCTCTACGACCATTGTTTGGATAATACTTATAACTTCCATCACAGGCAATAAACGGATTTTCTATTTCTATAGCATAGTCCTTGTCAGTCCTGTATTCTTGGAATTGATCTGCAATTAGAACGACATCAAATACTTTATTCCCAACAAGATTAAGATTAGGGGAATCACCTCCAGATTGCCCCAGAATGCCACCAACTGCACGATAAGCACGGATTGTAACATTTCTTACAAAACAATTGGTAATGTCGCCTTCGTTATAAAACTGTCCTACAATACCACCCACATTATTAGCATCGTCATATCGAGTGCCATCTAAACGAGAAGTAGATACAATTATACCGCCATCAACATAACAATTTGATACCTCGGCTTTATCTGGACCCCAAGAAGCGGTAATCTGTGCATATATATTACCAATAATACCTCCTGTACGATAGTGACCTTCTATATCAACATTTTTCAAACGAAGATCACGGATTTTAACGGTATGACCACCGGTAGAGAATAAACCAAATGAACGATCATCCGTGTTATCTTTAGGTCTTACAGTTTTCAAATTACTAATAGTATGGTTGCCACCTTCAAAAATTCCATTAAAGAATTTTCCTGTCCACATATTATTATTCTGCTCATCAGTACCTCCAAAACCAATAGGAGTGAAATACTCATCGTTTGGATCACCTGTTATATCAGCCAGTTTAGACAAATCTATATCGCTCTGCAATTTTATAGTGATTCCGTCAAAATGGAAATAACCACCTTCTGGCCATCCTTTTTCGACAAGACCAACCGCCTTGAGGAACAAATCTGCACTGTATTCTGGATGATCCTCAAATGTATACTCGTCCTTTGTCTTCCATGTACCATTTGTAGCATCTGCAAGCCACTTTAGACCAATACCATTCGAAATAAGGATGCACTGATTGATTGGGTCATATGTTACACCCTCGTAAATGCGTTCCCAAGTAGGATAGTTGTAGTCTCCGCTATACATTGGGTCGAGGTCAATCTGGAGCTTAACATCTGAAGTGAACAAGCGACCGAAGATGTTGGTACGCCAGTTGCGCTGAACAGGCACATTCTCCAATGCGATGTTAATCTCTGCCTGTCCTTCTGATTCTGGCAGCAGGTCAATTTCAACCTTATCAAGAGTTGTGCTATATGTGCTTGTGCCGTCTGTGCGGTCGGCAGGAAGGATGTAGCACATCATGAGATATTTGAAGGTCTCGTCGAGGTTATCCTCATCCTCTGGATTTTCTTCTGTGATAAATCCGTATTTATTGATCTCGCCGTCACGATTGCGGTCAACACGCAGGAACTGTTCTTTGCCTACATTTTGGGTAAGATCGTTTGCCAACGTTTCATCATTAGGAATATTATCGGCCTCGTCTGTAACTCCGTAATTCTCATAAGCAGGGATGTAATCATAGTCAAAGTCTATGGCCTGACGCTTTGTTGCATCTTCGCCCGCAGTGGAATTGTTCACAACATCAAATGTTGTTGCTACATTCTCGATGTGAATCTTTGATTTTGCGATACGCACACCACTCTTTACCATTGCGTCATATTCTATCTTTGGAATACCAAGGTTAATTTGAGCAAATGGGCGTGTCAATATAATTTCGCGAGTCTGGTTTACAGCGGATGATACAGTGAATGTCTCAACCTTGCAGAATGCGTCGCGCATTTCATCATTGCACTTGAAGAGGTCTGTTTCACCATTCTCGCCTTTGTAGTTGATTGAAACGGCACGCAGGTTGTCTGTATTGAAAGCCTTACAGTCTTCGTTCTGTGCCCAGAAGGCAATACTGTACTGCTGACCACGCACAAGAGTCAATGTGATTGTATGTGGAAATGTCGTCACATTTTCTACTACTTGTCCATAGCCAACAATTCCTTGCTCTGCCTTTTCGGCACCGAATGCAGGCAACAGATTTCCCTCTGCATCATAAACTGCATAGATGAGTTTATGTGCCTTTGAACCATCACTAATTTGAGGAAATTCTCCTTTTTGTGGGTAATGCACATTCCCTTCTGCGCGTGTTGATAATACGCCTTCCGAAGATACTGTAAAAGTAACTTCTACGAGTTCGCCTGAAGAGGCGTCGTACAGACCTTTTTCATCTGTACAAGAAGATAATGCACTCAGCATTCCTGCTAATGCAAAAACTCCAATGACTTTTTTAAACATAAACACTGAATTTAAATTGTTATTAATAAATGTTGGTTAAACTTTCTTTTGTAAAACATATATTGGTAGTCCAGTTGCGTTGCACTGGGATTTCCTGCAATTCTATAGTTGTGTTTTCGTTCTTGCTGTCGTCGAATAGTGTGACTGACATGTTGTTAAGCACTGTGCTGTATGTGGAGGTGGCTTCATTTATGTCTGCTACTAACAGGTAGCACATGGCAAGGTATTTGTATTCCGTATTGATTGTTTCGTCATCGCTAACCGTCTCCACGTAGAAATGCTCATTGGGGATTGGGGCTTTGGCAAACGTTGCGGTCTCTGCTATGTCGGAAGTGCTGATGCTGTTGTCAACTGCATTGAAGGCGTTGGCAACAGGGCCAAGAGTTATTTGAGAGGAAGAAAAGTCGATACCCTGTTCTTTGAGTGCCTCAAATTCGCTTTCGAGCATGCCTATGTTGAACTGGGCAAAGGGGCGGCGCAGCACAACGGATCTGGTCTCATCGCCGCTGCTCACAGTGAAGACTTCCGCCTTGCAGAATGCGTCGCATTTGTCGTCGTTGCACAGCATTTTGCTGTAATCGACAGTGATGTCGCTGAGGTCGTCTGTGTTATATGCGGTGCATTCGGCGCATGAAGCCCAAAAGACTACTTTATATTCTTGTCCGCGAGCAAGGCGGAGCCTAACATTCACCCCCCCCGTCGGGAAGTCCATCGCTAATTGTCCGTTGTCTGTATTGCCTAACTCGTTCAGAAGATTACCGTGAACGTCATATACAGCGCATACGAGGCGGTTGACATTGTTCCCTTTGCCTATATTATCTGCGCTTGCTCGGGTGTCAAACGTCTGTTCGGAAGTGACGGAAAATGTTATTGTCGCTTCGTCTGGTGCCTCTAACTCCTCATGTTCCTGTTGTGTGCATGCCACTATGAGGGCAAACAGTATCAGAAGTAGGGGGTATGTCGTTATATGGCGTTTCATTGTCTAAATTTTTCTCTTGTGTTGTCAGAAAAAGAGATTGTAGTCTCCATCGTAGGTTGGGTCGATGTGGACGCCTTCACTGCCTCCGACTGTGAGGAATGCTCCACGCAGCAATGTGTGGTGGTTGCGTCGCAATGGCACTGGAATGACCCTCGACTGCGCCACTTGCTCTCCTTCCATGTCGTATACCAACACTTGCGCAGAAACGGCTGCGTTGGGGATGTCGTTTATCATCACGAGGTCAAAGCCCATGGATGCCTCGCTCTCGCCTGTGACTGTGAGTGAAGAGATGTATGACACTCCTGTGGATGAGTTCACCAAACGGTCGTCGATGGCGCTGTAAGCGGAGGGCAGATAGGCGGCATATACCATTTTTACTGTATAATCTTCGGCGCTTGCCCTTGTTGGCAGGTGTCTGCGATTTGTTTCGCTGTCAAGAAACTCCGAAAGGTCGGTGGTCACGAACTCGTATTTTGCCATTGGACGCCGCATGTTGATGACTGTTTCCTGTATGTAGCCTGTCTTTTCGTCGGGCGTCACGACTAACTGCTGGATGCCTCGGTAGGCATCGCGGTAGTCGGTGCAAGCGTGGTATGGGTCGAGTTGCAGGTTGATGCTGAGGAAGTCGCTGGCATCGTAGAAAGGGTCGCTGTCGCTTGTCTCTGTGAGGTCTGACCACACGGTCACGTCGTAGCCTCCGGGGGTGAGGTATAGGAGTGTGTCGCAGTCGTAGCCTCCGCTCACGTTGCGTGTGAAGGTCACTTCCTTTGTGTAAGTGTCTGCGTTGCCGGGCTTGTAGAAGCGGAGCAGGTAGCGCATTGTGCCGTGGTCGCACTGTCCGCTGTAGCGGTATGTCGTTCCGGGATGTTGCTCGTCGACAGCCTCGTCGGGGTATGCTTCGACTATCTCGCCTGTCTTGGGGTCGTAGAGGTGTTCCCACTGCCAAAAGTCAGGCTCGTAGTACAGGCACAGACGTACTGGAACGAGGTCGTCATCTGGTTCTATCATCTCCATCTCTGGCCACTGGTGGATGCAGCATCCCGACAGTGTCCATATAAAAAGAAACGGCAGACATAGATTTTTCAATGCTGTGTTCATTGAATGCCTCCTTTCGTCTGCTTTCTCTTTTTGTATTTGTATTTATACATGTCGATGGCATAGCCAATGGTTATTGCGCCTTGGTCGATGCCGAAGAATGTCTCTTTGCGCTTTTCTATCCATTGACCTTGCTTGTAAGTGTGCGTGTTTTTGAATACGCTGTAATGTAGCGGATAAATGCCTGCGCCGAGGGCAAATTCGAGCCTCCATCTATTGTTATGCCCGAATTGCTTGCGCCAACCTACGGACAGGCCTCCGCCTTTTGTGGGGGTCTCGCCGTAGAGGTCTTGATAGCGGTGCGCTCCGTTGAATGCCAGATTGTAGTAGGAATATCCGAAGTGTCCGCCAACGAACCAGCCGTCGTTGTCAATAGGGTTGAAGTAGTAGCGGAGTTCTGCCATGAAGCCTGCCATGCGGAATTTGACTGTTGGCGTGAAGTAGTCCCACTTGGAATAGAACATGTCAAGCCCAAGTGTCCAGTGGGCTGCTATGTCTGCCTCGACAGAGAAGTTGGGTAGCAGCAGTACCCACTTGGCGAAGTTGGTTTTGAGATACAGCCTTCTCACTCTCCATTGTTCGGGTGGGAGCAGTGGGTCTGGTTCATATTCGATAATGATGCTTCTTGTCAATTCGGCGAGTGGGTCTGGTTCGGGGATGCGGCTTAGCACAAACTCTGCTGTGGCAAAGCGTTGGCTGAATAGGATTGGCTTCAATGTCTCATACACTCTTCCCTTGTCCATTTGGCGCAGTTTCAATGCTCGGTGGTCGGTGTGCATGCCTTTTTGCCAATAGACGAGTCCCGGCTCCATGTCAAGTACTTTAAGCACGGTGTCTTTGCGTGAAATGTCAGATGCTTCTACTGCATCGCGAAACATTTTCCAAGTGATGTAGTTGTCGTTGAGGAAAATGATGCTGTCTGGCACATCCATTTCCTCTCTGATGAGTTTCTTGAAGTTTTCGAGACGGTTTTCGCTGAGCCAGTTGTTGGCTTCGTAATATCCCTCGGGAGAGGCTGTTCCTGTGAATTTCACGCTGTCGAGACGGAGGGATTTGTCATTTCGGATGTATCGTAGGAAGTCACGCACTTCGCCTATTCTAATGGCGTTGTCGACGAAAGCTGGATCTATGTTTATGCTATCGCAAATGTAGTGTATCTGAAACTCACGTGAAAATCTTTGGGTAGAAGATGAAGTAACACTGCTAATTTGTGAGAAAGCCATATTCCCACATAGATATAACAATATACATAGTACTGTTCTATTCAGCAAGTACTTCATTATAACAGAATAAGATACATCTTATCATTATATAAGATGCTTTGTAAGTACCCCGAGCCGGGATCGAACCGGCACGAATTGCTTCATTGGTGTTTGAGACCAACGCGTCTACCAATTCCGCCATCGGGGCAAATGC
>JAFLUT010000032.1 GCA_022508665.1 Prevotellaceae bacterium
TAGTTTCATATCTTTAGTTTTCTTCTTTTTCTAATGTTTGAGTGTCAAGCCACTGAGGAAACTGCTCGATGTCCATACAGTCCTGCAGTCGGTAGTCTCCGATGCGTGTGCGGATAAGGTCTGTGAGATAGCCTCCCGAACCGAGTGCAGCACCGATGTCGCGAGCCAATGCACGGATGTATGTGCCTTTGCTGCATACAACTCTGATAGTCAGGGATAAATGCTTGCCGCTAAGGTTGTTCGACTGATATTTTATGCGTTCACGGACATCTTCGTCTTTTGTCCTTTCTGCAATAGTGTCAACCTCTCCGAAATGCAGTATCTCCAACTCGTCAATGACAAGAATTTTAGGCTTCAACTGCAAATCTTCGCCTTGACGAGCATATTTGAACGCTCGTTTCCCATCTACCTTCACGGCAGAGAATGCAGGAGGCACTTGTTCTATGCGTCCTGTAAATGCTTTCAGCGTCTTTTCTACCAATTCGCGAGTGATATGCTCCGTTGGGAATGCTGCATCCTCCTCCGTCTCCATGTCGAATGACGGCGTTGTCGCACCAAGTTTGATTGTTGCCACATACTCTTTCGTATGTGACTGCAATTCGTCTATTCTCTTTGTGCTTTTCCCAGTGCAGACGATAAGCACTCCTGTCGCCAAAGGGTCAAGAGTGCCAGCATGCCCCACTTTCAGTTTTTTTATGCCGAGTCGGTGCGACAGTTCGCCTCGCACTTTCGCCACAAGATTGAAGGAAGTCCAACGATAGGGCTTGTTGAAAATGAGTATTTCGCCTTTTACGGGATTCATCATCTTACAGACAAATAGCAAGTATTCCTACGATAGCACAATAGATAGCGAAATAGATGAGTTTGCACTGCTTAACAAAAGAAATCATCCATTTGCATGCAATGCAACCGCTGACAAAGGCAGCGATAAAGCCAACAACGAGTGCAGACGTAGGTATAGGTGCTGCAGCCCCGTGTTCAGCCAGATACTCTGCACTCGGAGCAACAATATGTTTGAAGTCAAGCAGTGCCTCGCCCAAGATAGGCGGTATCACCATTAGGAAAGAGAACTGCGCAAGGGTTTTCTTACTGTTGCCAAGCAATAATCCTGTAGCAATGGTCGAACCGCTGCGTGACAAGCCCGGAAGCACTGCCACAGCCTGTGCTATGCCTATGATGAATGCGTGCAGAGGAGATATATTCTCACGCTCTTTGGGTCTATAAAAGTGTGTGAGTGCAAGGAGAAAGGCGGTTACCAAAAGGCATACGCCTACAATAGTAAGGCTGCCCTCAAAGATAACATCAATATAATCCTTGAAAAACAGTCCAACAATACCTATGGGTATCATGGAAATAATGATGTTAAGCGCATACTTCTGCTCCATGTTCAATCGCCCATCCCATTTGAACAGACCTTTGAAAATCCACGTTACTTCTTTCCACAAAATAACGAGAGTGGAAAGCACTGTTGCAACATGCACAACAATGTCGAAAGTCAGTCCGCCCACTTCCTCAACACCTAAAAGATGCTGACCTATTTGCAAATGTCCGCTACTGCTGACAGGCAGATATTCAGTCAGCCCCTGTACGACACCCAAGATAAGTGCTTGTAACCAATCCATAAATTCCTATAATGTATATGTTACAAAGAATTATTCACACTCCTTCTTCTTGCTCTTCGAAGGCCACAAGATTGCGACAATCTCAAACAGGAAGCCAAACAGGCACACCATAGGAGCAATTTTTATGCGGCGGTCACTGAAAATATCAGGATTAAAAGCCTCCTCAGTCGTTGCATCGCCCGACATGAGGATGAAACCTACGACTACAATCAGAAAACCGACAACGAGCAGAATGTAATTAGTCTTTGTAAACGCAAAATTATTAGATGCCATACGCTATTGATTTTGTTTATATATTAGTTACACATAATACAGTGCGTTACTGTTCATTCTCAGATACTTGTTGAGAGAGAAGAACGTACAGAGGAAAGTAATCAAGATGCCAAAAAGGAACACAGCCCCCATTACCACCGCCACGATTTTGAGGTTAATGACTGTTGTTATCTGCGGTTCAAAGTTACGCAGCCAGTAAAGCCCTGCGAGTATGGCGACATTCGCCAAGACTGCAGACATCATGCCCAATGTAAATCCTCGTGCAAGGAACGGGCGGCGGATAAAACTCCAACTTGCCCCTACCAGTTTCATTGTGTTGATAATGAATCGCTTGGAGAATATAGTCAGCCTCACGGTATTGTTGATTAGGGCAAACGAGATATAAGTGAAGAGTGCTGCGACAATGAGTAGGATGATGCTCAAACGGCGGATATTGTCGTTCACCGCCTTTATCAAGTCTTTGGAGTACACCACATCAACCACATTCGTATTCCCTCTCAATGCCTTCACAGCTGCATTGAGGCTGTCGGGGTTAGCATGGCTTGCGTTTATCCTTATCTCGAAAGATGCCGTGTAAGGGTTCATCCCAAGAAACTCCGTCGGGTCAACCCCTTGAGCCTCAATCTCTTCCTTCAATGCTCGTTCTTTGGATATGTACTCCACGCTCTTGGCGTATGGAGCCGTATTCAACTCCGTCTCCATTTTCGCCACCTGCGTGCTGTCCAACTCATCGCTGATAAGAACACTCACATTGATATTCTCCTTTACATAATTAGACAGATTGTGAGCCGTCAGCACGAAAAGCACTATGATGCCCAACAGCACAAGAACTAATGTTGTGCTGATTGTAGCGGTCACAAACTCTGTGCCAAGCAATTTATTACTTTTCTTCCCCATTGATTTCTATGCCTTTTAGAGTTGCGGAACTCGATTCAACAATCTTCACTGTCACAAAATCCCCTATGTGGTGATTGCCTCTGTCGAACACCACCACCTTGTTCTGTCCTGTACGACCGAACAGTTGCTCCCGACTTCGCTTCGAGAAGCCCTCCACCAGCACCTCGTATGTCTTGCCGATGTCCTTGCGGTAACTCTCTGCCGACAGTTCATTCTGCAATGCAATCATCTCGTTCAACCTGCGTATCTTCGTCTCCTCTGGCACATCGTCAGGCAGATGCTTAGATGCGTATGTGCCGGGGCGTTCAGAGTATTTGAACATAAACGCCGAGTCATACTCGCACTCCCTCATCAGCGACAGCGACAACTGGTGGTCTTCCTCCGTCTCAGAATGATAGCCCACAAAAATGTCGGTTGTCAGTCCGCAGTCGGGCAGGATGCGACGTATGGCGGCCACACGGTTCAGATACCACTCGCGAGTGTATTTCCTGTTCATCAGTTTCAAGATGCGGTCAGACCCACTCTGCACAGGCAGATGTATGTGTCGGCAAATGTTCCTGTGCGACGCTATCACCTCCAGCATTTCATCGCTCATGTCCTTTGGGTGTGATGTAGTGAAGCGTATCCTCATATCTGGCACAGCCTCTGCCACAGTCGCCAACAACTCTGGAAATCCCTTATCACCACATTTGTAACTGTTCACGTTCTGCCCCAGCAGCGTCACCTCCTTATATCCCTTTGTCTGCAAATCCCTAACCTCGTTCAGTATGCTATCTACCTCTCTGCTTCTCTCCCTGCCCCGAGTGTAAGGCACAATGCAGTAATGGCAGAAGTTGTTGCATCCACGCATTATGCTCACAAATCCGCTCACCTTTCCTCCACACACACGCTCTGGAATGATATCCCGATACGTCTCCGTTGTACTCAATTCTATGTTTATGGCTTTTTCCCCCACCTCCGCCGAAGCGAACAAGTCGGGCAACGACAGGTATGAGTCTGGTCCAGCGACAAGGTCCACATGGTGGTTCTCAAGCAGGTCGTCCTTCACCCTCTCCGCCATGCAGCCCACCACGCCGATGATGAACTTTTGCCCCTTCTTCTGCAAAGCGTGCAAAGCCTCCAATCGGTGGTATATCTTGTTCTCCGCATTCTCACGCACAGAGCAAGTGTTCAGCAGCACGGCATCCGCCACATCCACCTCATCGCACACCTCATAGCCAGCCATTTTCATTACCGACGCAATCACCTCGCTGTCCGCAACATTCATCTGGCAGCCATAAGTTTCAATAAAAAGTTTTTTCATTAAAAATGATTTTGTACAAAAGCAAGTGCAAAGGTAGGTAAAAAACAGATAAATAGCAAGGGAAACAAGGAAAAACAATCATTTTATGGTAACCCTGTCCGCGCCTCCACCACAAAAGTCGAGACCTTACAAAAATACTCCTTTCCTTTGTATTGACAAAGAAAAAGCACAAGAAACATCGTTTTTTTGAAATGAGTCCTAGAGTCTGGCGACAGACTTTGGGGTTCATTAATATAAAAGATAAAATCTAATTATTTTTGGAATACACCAAACAGACCTGCAGTGCCTGCATTATATTTTACCTTTTCGTTTGGATTACATGCTTTTATTGCTTCAATATCAGCAGGAGTTGCTTTTCTGAAGTTCTTGTATGTAGCAGGGTATCCTGTCACTGTGAGAACTCTTTCTCCGTATGCAACCTTTTCGAACGTAAACTGTGGTTCGAGCAAAATATCTGCATTTGTCTCCTTTAATGTTTCTGCAATAAGGTTGCCTTTCGCAGTAGATTTTTTAGGTTCTCCTATATAACATGGCTTAAAACTCCATGTCATTGTACGAGTTACTTATAGATAAATTGCTGGACAAACCATTGAATTTCACAGACGGGAACGATCAGTCACTTTAACTGGTTGTTGTATATCGATATAGACCTTTTCCCCTCTAATGCTTGCTCTCTCAAAAAAACTTCCTTACCTTTGCACTATAAAGCATGAGATTTCAGAGAGACATATCGTCGAGTCAAGCAACGCTGCCTGTTGTGTGTGCCATAGCGCTTGTGCTGTGGTTCGTTTTGCCGTCGCAATACAATCCGCAGGAATACCTCATTCCCGACTATGGGTTGTGGCAGCATCTGCCGTTTGTGTTTCACGACGCTCGCTACTCGCTTCCGTTGGGCATTCTCTGTGCTGCCATTGCAGTGTATATAATGGTTGAGTTGAAAAACAAAAATCTGCTTCTGCGAGTAAACTCATATATGTTGAGCAGCACACTTGCGTTGTTGCTCGCCTTGTCTGCTCCTCTGCATCCACTGCAACCGAGCAGTCTCATCATGCTTTTCACGCTTTACGCATATTTCCCTCTCTTCGCATCCTACCAGATGCCGTACCCTCTCATTACATTTTCCATTTACCTTCCGCTCTCACTCGCTTCGCTTTTCTTCCCTCAATTCCTCTTCATAGTTCCCGTCTATTGGTGTCTGCAAATATATCTCCGCTCTTTTTCCTTCCGTTCCTTTTTGGCGTCTATCATAGCCGTGATTTTGCCTTATTGGTTTTATGGGGGGATAGCCATAGTTACCGACACTCTTCCTCAATTCATCGCACATTTTCAGCCTGTCACATCCCTTCCCGACCTATTCTCAGCATCTTTTATCACGACAGATTTTCTGCATTCCATCATTCCGTTCCTTATACTTCCTTTACTCATGCTCCTTGTTGGAAGCATTGATTTTCAACTCACAAAACTGCTTGACAAGACCCGTACACGCTCCTTTTACAACGTTGTACAGTGGCATGCCATATCCCTTCTCTTTTTCATTATGCTGTACCACCGCCACACAGCAACCCTCCTTCCGCTTGTCATCCTCGACACTTCTATACTCTACGGACATTTCTTCACCCTCACGCATACACGCTTCTCCCACATCATCAACATCATTATTCTTGTGCTTATGATGTTGCTCCTTGTTATGCAATTTGCCAACGTGTTGGGGTAAATTGTTGCAAACCGCTATCTGCTTTCCTTGCCATTCCTCTGCGTTTCCCCGCTGTTTATGTTTCCCCGCGCAATGGTTGTCCAATGCCAGTATCCCCATTCAGCCGTATGCGTTCTTAAAATATAACTTATATTTTAGCAATAACTATGTTTGTCTACCATAATAGCCACTGAATAGATATTGAGGATTGTGTTGGTTGGGTAGGGGCTATGTGCGCCAATATCATCGGTAGATAAAGGTACTTCTGTACCGTCGGCAAGAAAATATGTGGGCGTTGACAGGCAGGTGAAAATAAATTTGTACCTTTGCAACAAACTTAGTCATACGATGATAGATTCGAGCATATTGCAGGGAAAGAAGGCGGCGTTTTTCACGTTGGGATGCAAACTGAATTTTGCTGAGACGAGCAGCATTGCTCAGCAACTGATGCGTCATGGCGTGAGGAAGGCAGAGAAGGGGGAAAGGGCAGACATTTGTGTGGTGAACACGTGCAGCGTGACGGAGGTGGCTGACCACAAGTGCCGACAGGCGATACACAGGCTGGTGAAGCAGCATCCGGATGCTTTTGTGGTGGTGACGGGGTGCTATGCCCAACTGAAACCGCAGGAGGTTATTGATACGCCGGGAGTGGATTTGGTGCTGGGAAGCGAGGAGAAGGGGAATGTGATACCTGCGATTATGAGCGGAATGACTGGGGCATATACGGTTAAGACGGCTGACATTCAGTCGTTTGTGCCGAGTTGCTCACGTGGCGACCGCACACGGTATTTCCTAAAGGTGCAGGACGGATGCAACTATTACTGCACGTATTGCACCATTCCTATCGCTCGCGGACGCAGCCGAAACGGAAGCATATCTTCGCTTGTGCGTCAGGCGGAGGAAGTGGCGGCTGACGGAGGGAAGGAGATTGTAATTACGGGGGTGAACATCGGCGATTTCGGACGCACGACAGGCGAGACGTTCTTGGATTTGGTCAAGGCGCTGGACAAGGTGGAGGGGATAGAGAGGTACAGAATTTCGAGCATAGAGCCTAACCTGCTGACGGATGAGATAATAGAGTTTTGTGCAGGTTCGAGGGCTTTCATGCCGCATTTCCACATACCGTTGCAAAGCGGATGCGATGAGGTGTTGAGGCTGATGCATAGGCATTATGACACGCAGTTGTTTCGTAGCAAGATTGACAAGATTAGGGATGTGATGCCCGATGCGTTTATCGGTGTGGATGTGATTGTTGGCACTCGTGGAGAGACGGAGGAGTATTTCCAGAAGGCATACGACTTTATGGAGAGCGTCGACGTGTCGCAGTTTCATGTGTTCTCCTATTCAGAGCGTTCTGGCACAAAGGCATTGGAAATCCCTCACGTGGTTAGTCCGCAGGAGAAGCATGCGAGGAGCCAGAGGGTGTTGGCGCTGTCGGAGAGAAAGACGAGGGATTTTTATGCTCGTTTCATTGGCACGGAACGAAGGGTGCTGCTCGAACACTCATCGGCGAGAAAGCCTATAATGAATGGGTTCACAGACAATTACATAAGGGTGGAAGTGCCTAACGCTCCTGAAATGGACAATAGGATTGTGGGTGTGAAACTCGGCGGATTTAACAACAAGGGGGATGCGCTATGCGGAAACTTGCTATCGTGATACTCAACTGGAACGGGGCGGAAATGCTGCGTCGCTATCTGCCTACGGTGCTGGCTAACAGTGCTGTGGGCGATGTCATTGTGGCGGACAACGCCTCGACGGATGGGTCGGTGGATATGTTGCTGAGAGAGTTTCCGCAGGTGCAGGTCATCGTGCTGGAGCAGAACTTTGGGTTTGCCAAGGGATATGACAGGGCGTTGGATGAACTGCCTGACTATGAGTACTATATGCTGCTCAATTCGGATGTGGAGATAAGGCAGAAGGATTGGGATGTGCCGCTTGTAAGGTATATGGATGAGCATTCTGAATGTGCTGCATGCCAACCGAAGTTGCTGTCTTTGAGGGAGGCTGAGATTTTTGAGTATGCAGGGGCGGCAGGAGGTTTTTTGGACAGGTACGGCTATCCGTTTTGCCGTGGGCGTGTGATGAATACAGTGGAAAAGGATGAGGGGCAGTATGACGAGGTCGTGCCTCTGCTGTGGGCTACTGGCGCGGCTCTTTTGGTGCGTGCCTCTGACTGGAGGGAGAGTGGGGGATTGGACGCTCGTTTTTTTGCCCACATGGAGGAGATTGACCTGTGTTGGCGACTGCGTACCATGGGGCGTACAATCGTCTGCGTGTCGGATAGCACGGCGTATCACCTCGGGGGAGCGACGCTCAGCCATGGCAACCCTCATAAGACTTTCTTGAACTTCCGCAACAATCTGTTGATGCTATACAAGAATCTGCCACAGGATGAACTGCTGAAGGTCATGCGTGTTCGCCGTTTTCTCGATTACGTGGCGGCTTTTCAGTTCTTGCTGAAAGGCGATGTGAGCAATTTCATGGCTGTCGTAAAGGCTCGGAGTACTTTCCGCCGCATCTGCCGTGATTTTGAGGCAGACAGACAGCGCATTCAGCAGATGCGCTCACTTCCTCATGTGCCAGAACGCACGCGGTTTCTGCTGCTGTGGCGATACTATGCGAAGGGTGAAAAGACCTTTGCCGAACTTATGAAATAGGGTTCTGCCGCACGGTAGGGAGATGCCGAATGCTTGCCCCTTACCTTTTGAGGATAGTAAACACGCTCTCGTCTTTCCAAAGGCTGAGAGTCTCGTCGTTCTTGTGTGAGTATTCGTATTGGTTCTTGCGTTGGAACTTGTTGGCAAGGTTCATCAGTTGCTCGAACTTCTCTTTTCTCGCATCGCTCATTTTGCCTTGGTTAATCAGTTTCTTGCAGTACTTTATCCAATACACCATTTGGCGTTCTTCGTCACGGTATTTGGAAGGACGGCGCTTGTTGGTGTTGATAAAGTTTGTGATTTCTTGACAATGGTAATCCCAAAGTGCATCTTGTTTCATCTGCTATGTTGTTTTATTGTTGTTAAAATGTATGTTATTATCAGTAATTGTATGTAGCAAAGCGTGGTTGCGACTGCGCTAGGATGCCATTCGACAGTTGCGTGTGGCACTGAGGCTATGTGTTCCACGGCGCTGTTCATCGTCTCGGCTGACCAGTTTAGTATGTTGGTCAACAATAAGTTGACAGGGGTGAGCCACAGGAATACCCACCATAATATGCTGCTGCACATTATGATATAAACGAAGCCAATAATGGCTATATTGCTCACTACGGACAGGAGGGAAACTCTCCCGAAGTGGTATGCCACGAGCGGTGCCGTGGCAACGGTGCAGATAAGGGAAATGTATATAATCCCTTTTAGCAAATGTAAAAAGCGTGAATGGGGGGGGGTAAGTGCTGCGTGCCAAAGGGCTTGCAATGCCGATGCCTGCGACTGACGCAAAGGATAGTTGAAAGCCCACGTCGTTGATGTATAACGGATTTATGCACAGCATGATAGCGACTGCCAATGCACAGGAGTTGAGTGACAGCAACTCATGGGTGAAGGATTGGCACAGCAGGAGGATAGTGAACATTAGCGTTGCTCTGGTGAGTGACGGCGACATGCCTGCAACGATAGCGAAGCACCACAGAATGGCGATGATGCAGATGTTGCATATCCCTATCCAATGGTGGGGCATTGCGTTGGTTATGAAGAAGAATTGAAGAGCCATTGCAATAAGCCCGACGTGAAGCCCCGACATGGCAAGAACGTGGCTTGTTCCTGCGGTAGCATACGTGCGTCGGGTGTCTTTGTCGAGGTTGTCTGTCATGCCGATAGTCATTGCCTCAATGATATTGCCGCTTTTCCCATTTATGCCACGTTCATCGTATATGTCGTGCAGTTTTTGTTGGAGTTTTTTTGCGGAATGAAAGATGCTTGCCGTTGCTTGCTGAGGGTGTGAATGCCATTGATGTGACGGTGCGTAGCAAGTGGCGCATACTCCATGAGAGAATAGATGTTTGCGGTATGGGGCAAATGTGGCGTCGTCGCAATCGGTTGTGGCATTGAGGTGTGTGATGTCGGCAAAAATAGTGTCACCGATGTTGAGCTGTGAAAAGCGTACAGAATCACTCGCTGCCGTCCTTGTATTTTTCCCTATATATAATATAATGTGTGTGCCATTATCCTGTTCCAAATTCAATGCCCACGATTTGTCCTTTTCCTTTGGCACTTCTGATAATACGCCTTTGCAAAACATGTTGTCCTGTGGAATGCCTTGTGCGATGCTTCGGTGCTTGTGTATGTATAACGCCATGCCGACAGAGAAAGACAGTGCCATAGCAACAATGCCGAATTTTGTAGACTGGTATTTCCCTTTTGCCTTATTCAGAAGGAAGAACAGCGAAGAGAGCAAGGCGCAACAGATAACAAGCAGAACCACCAGACTGACATGTGTAGCATGCTGATGTGCCATTGCCATACCTAATACGAAAGGTAGGACAAGACGGATGAGCGGATAGTTCTGCCAGTTCATCGGCAATGGCTTACAGGTTCTTCAATGTCAGTATGCGTTCCTCGGGATTTTCTGCTCCGAACACATAACTGCCTGCCACAAGCACGTCTGTTCCTGCGTCCACCAGACGCTTCCCCGTGTCGGCATTCACCCCTCCGTCAACCTCGATGAGAGTGTGGCAACCTCTTTGCTCGATGAGGGCTTTCAGTTTTCTCACTTTCTCTATGGAATGCTCGATGAACTTCTGTCCGCCAAAACCGGGGTTGACCGTCATCAGCAGCACCATGTCAACGTCCTGAATAATGTCGTCAAGCACATTCACGGGTGTATGCGGATTGAGCGTCACTCCTGCCTTCATGCCTGCATCGTGAATGTTGTGTATGGTGCGATGCAGGTGTGTACATGCCTCATAATGCACGTTCATCATGTATGCCCCCAAAGCCTTTACTTTATCAGTGAATTTGTCGGGGTCAACAATCATCAGATGCACATCAAGAGGTTTGGTGCATGCCTTTGCCACTGCTTCAAGCACTGGGAAGCCGAAACTGATGTTGGGTACAAAAACGCCGTCCATCACATCGAGGTGAAGCCAATCCGCCTCACTTCGGTTTATCATGTCTATGTCCTTGTTCAGATTTATGAAATCGGCGGCAAGGAGCGATGGAGATACTATTGCCATTGTCTTTCTAAAGCCTGTTGGATAGTGATAAAATGCCGTTAGTTCAGAGTGAAAGAAGTTTGCCCAATCATTTGGTTGTCGCAGAAGATAAAGATTTTGTATGTTCCAGCCTCAAGAAATTCGGCTATGTCGCTATACATGGTCACTTTCACTTCTTCTCCCGTGTAGTCTATATATTTCTTCTCTGTATATTCTACCGATGTTCCCTCGTAAGAGAATGTGCCTTTGCTGCCCATCACTGAATTGTCGGGCTTGAGAATGCGTGCGTACACTATCCTCTGTCCGTTTGAGGCTGTCACGTTCTTCACTATGGTAAAGCCGAAAGCAAGTTTCTTCACTTCTTTCACCTTCTGCGTGTCCTTGCTCTTCTTGTTCTTTGGCGTTACCCAGAAGCCTGTTGCGTCAAGTTGAGCGGCTATGTTCACTTTGTCCTTCAATTGGTTGCGCTCCGATGACAGATTGCTAATTTGTGTGTTTGCCTCGCTTATTTGTTCCTTAATCTGCATGTTCTCCGCATTTAGCGATTGGTTGATGCGGTTGAGCGAATCGACCTGCATGATGTAACTCTGCAGCACCTTTCTCAGCGATGCTATCTCTGCCTTCAGCCTCTTTATCTCCGCCGCATCCGTCGCCTTGGTGTTCTCCAGTTCCTCCAGTAGTTGCTGTGTCTTGCGGCGTTCCTCTTCTATTTGAGCGATGAGGCTGTCGTTCTTCAGCGTACTCTGCAACTGCTCATACTGCAAGTCGAAATCCCTGTACTGCGTTGCCATTTCTTGTTTTTCAAGTTCGGCGAGTTCCTTCAGTTCCTCGTTCTCCTCCGCCAGAGGCTTCGTTACCGTATAGTGGTAAAGTATGACCGCTGCGGCGATAGCCACCAATGCCACCACGACGCCCAGCGCAATCAGTCCTGTATAACTTTTGCGTTTAGGTTCTTGCCCCAATCCTGTGTTCTGTGTTTCTTCCATAAACCTTTGTTTGTACACAATTCAATTGTGTTGCAAAGTTAATACAAATCACATACAGAACAAAATTTTCATGTGCTTTTGTTCTCCATGCTTGCCATTAAAAGAAAAATGTTTTGCCAAAAGTACGAATGTACATGAAAGAATATCGTTAATGAACGTTACTGGGCAACTTCCTCCAACGATGCCTAGTGGTGGTGCATGGGCGGAGGATGTGTCTGGGCAGGAGGGGAAGCAAGGTCGGTGCTGAATGTCGGCAGAGATTTATTGAAAGTATTTCTTTTGTTCTTTTGCAAAAAAGAACTATCTTTGCATGACATAACGGAAAAAGAGAAATATATGTTAAAGCAAAAGATAAATGCGCAGGAGGCGGCAGCCATCAAGAAGATTTTTGGTGAATGCAGGAATGTGGTCATCGTGTGCCACACTTCGCCTGACGGGGATGCTATCGGCTCGTCTCTCGGATTGTATGAGTATCTGAAAAGGAAGGGAAAGAATGTTACGGTAATAGTGCCTAACTATTTCCCCGACTTTCTGCATTGGATGAAGGATGCGGACAAAATCATTATGTTTGAGCGGAACAAGTCGCTGTCTTACAGCATCATAGGCATGGCTGACCTCATCTGCTGTCTTGACTTCAACGATATGCGCCGCATCGACGAGTTGGGCGTTCCTGTCGGCAGGGCTAAGTGCAGGAAGGTGCTGATAGACCACCATTTGAACCCTGATAAGTCGAAGTTCGATTTTATCATTTCTCGCCCCGAGTTGAGCAGCACAAGCGAACTGGTGTTCCGCATCATTGATGCTTTGGGAGATACGGGGGCGATAACGTTTGCAGGGGCGGAAGACCTGTATGCTGGCATGGCGACTGACACGGGTTTCCTTTCGTTCAACAGCAACGACCCCGACCTCTTTGTCATCATCAGCGAACTGCTGCGTAAGGGCATTGACAAGGACCAGATAAACCGTCGCATACAGAACAACTTTTCGCCCGACAGATTGAGGCTGATTGGCTATGTGCTGTATGAGAAGTTGGAGGTGTATCCCGACCTGCACGCATCGCTTTTCGCTATCCGCAAGGAGGAACTGACGCAGTTCCATTATCTGAAGGGAGACATGGAGGGCATCGTGAATATGCCATTGCAAATAAAGGGGCATAAGTTGAGCATCTGTCTGCGCGAGGACACGGAGCGACCGCTCATTCGTGTATCTACCCGGTCGGTGGATGATTTCCCGTGCAACGAGTTGTGTAGTCAGTTTTTCAATGGCGGCGGACATAAGAACGCTGCCGGAGGAACGCTGGAATGCACTATGGACGAGGCGATAGACATAACGAAGGAGGCGCTGGAGGCATGGAGGGAGCGATTGCAGGCGTAGGATAATATGCACATTGTATGAAATAGAACCTATTTGTTATAATAAAAATAATTTACTGACCTATATGAAGAAAGGATTTTTAGCACTGTCGATGCTGCTTGCGGCTGTGGGAGTGCATGCCCAAGTGGCGAGTGTGGCAAGCCCTGATGGCAAACTGAAAGTGAACGTTGATGTGAAAGGCGGCAAGCCCGTCTATGCAGTGGTTTATGACGGTAAGCAGATGCTTGATGAGAGTCCTCTCGGCTTTGTGGCCGACAATGGAGATTTCTCAAAAGGCATTGAGTTTGCAGGGAAGAAGGAGGCACATTTGGAGTTTAACTATGACCTCGACCGCTCGAAGGTGAGCAATGTGCATGTGGATGCAAATCAGTTGGTTGTCACGCTGAAGAATGGGCGTGGGTGGACATACGATGTGGATTTCCGTGTGTCGAACAACGACATCGCTTTCCGCTATTCTCTGCCGAATTATCCAAGCAGAAAGAACGGGAAGAAGTTCTCTATCCGCATCATGAGTGAGGCGACGGGATTTGATTTCCCAAGCCAAACGACTACGTTCCTTTGCCCTCAGTCGGATGCGATGATTGGCTGGAAAGGTACGAAGCCAAGTTATGAGGAGGAGTATGATTTTGATGCTCCGATGAGTAAGAAAAGCAAGTATGGGCATGGATATACTTTCCCTTGTCTCTATCATGTGAATGCCACGGACAAGAATGATAAGGACGGATGGGTGCTGATTTCTGAAACTGGTGTGGATTCTCGCTACTGCGGCTCTCGCCTCAGCGACATGAAGGGCGATGGACTTTACACCATAGAGTTCCCGATGGCGGAGGAGAATAATGGCAACGGAACTGTTGAGCCAGCATTTGCTCTGCCCGGTGTCACTCCGTGGAGAACCATTACTGTTGGCACTTCACTCAAACCTATTGTTGAGACGACTATTCCGTGGGATTATGTCAAGCCGCTCTATGAGACGGAGCATAAATATAAATATGGTAGAGGCACATGGAGTTGGATTGTTTGGCAAGACAATTCAATTTGTTGGGACGACCAGATGCAGTACATAAAACTGGCAAAGGACATGGGCTATGAGTATGTGCTGATAGATAACTATTGGGACAACAACATCGGCAAGGAGAAGATGGGCGACTTGGTGAAATATGCTCAGAGTCAAGGAGTTGATGTCTTCCTGTGGTATAGTTCAAGCGGATGGTGGAACGACATTGAACAGGGGCCAATAAACATTATGTGTGACCCGATTGTCCGCAAGCAATACATGAAGTGGATGAAAGAGATTGGTGTGAAAGGCATCAAGGTGGATTTCTTCGGTGGCGACAAGCAGGAGACGATGCGTCTATATGAGCAAATCCTCTCTGATGCTGACGACTACGGCATCATGGTTATCTTCCATGGTTGTACGCTTCCTCGCGGTTGGGAACGGATGTATCCTAACTATGTGGGCAGCGAGGCAGTCTTGGCATCCGAGAACATCTATTTTGACCAGCATTTCTGTGATGTTGAGGCACAGAACACCGCCCTGCATCCGTTCCTCCGAAACACTGTTGGTTGCATGGAGTTTGGCGGATGCTTTATGAACCGCCACATTCGCCGAGGAAACAAGGGGGGCAACACTCGCCGCACAACAGACTGCCATGAACTCGCTACTTGCATTCTTTTCCAAAACCCAATTCAGAACTTTGCCATTACTCCCGAAAACCTCCCAACGGAAGCAACAAAGGACATGAAGCCGACTGAAGAAGGCGCTCCTGCTCCTGCTATCTGTATGGATTTCCTTCGTGATGTTCCCACAACATGGAACGAAACAGTCTTCATCGACGGCTATCCCGGCAAATACTGCGTTATTGCCCGTCGTTATGGCAATACATGGTACGTAGCAGGCAATAACGCCACAGGTAAGCCTCTCACTCTAAAACTTTCTCTTCCAATGTTTGGCAAGGGCGATACTGCAACGCTATACTCTGACAACCTCAAAACCCTTGAGCCTCAAAAGGCTGCTGTCAAGGTTTCTAATTCGCAGACCGTTGCCGTTACTATGGCTGACCAAGGCGGATTTGTTATTGTGAAATGATTACAATAATGATAATATGTAAAGAACATAAAAACAAAGACCATGAAGATAGGAGATAAACTGCCCGAAGTATTGGGTACGGACGAGAACGGCAAGGAGATAACGCTGTCTCAGTTCAAAGGAAAGAAAATCATTGTGTACGCTTACCCCAAAGACAACACGAGCGGATGCACGGCTGAGGCTTGCTCGCTGAAGGAGAGATATGCCGATTTGCAAGAGGCTGGATATGCCGTGATTGGCGTAAGCAAAGACTCGGCGGCAAGCCATCAGAAGTTCATCGAAAAGCACGAACTGCCTTTCCCGCTGATTGCCGACACCGACAAATCGCTGCTTCAGGCACTGGGGGCATGGGGCGAAAAAACGATGTATGGGAAGAAAGTGGAGGGAACGCTGCGAACTACCTACCTCGTGAATGAAGATGGCATCGTCGAAAAAATCTTTACCCCGAAGGAGATAAAGACCAAAATCCATGCGGAGCAAATTCTTGACTACATAAAGAAATAACTTTACGCCCAATGCGGCAAAGTCTGGATTTCTTTTTATGAGGGATTATTTTGACATTCTATTTACGACCTTAACTATATGATTTCTAAGATTATCCGTGCAGTCGCCACAACGATACTGTGCGTTATCTGCTCCCATGTTAACGCCGTCCGTTCACCCGAGGCACAGGCTTTGTTAGACTATCTGAAAAGCATTTACGGCAAGAAAACTCTCTCGGGGACGATGGCAAACGTGAACTGGAACACCAACGAGGCACAGTGGGTGTATGAACACACGGGGCGTTGGCCTGCTCAGAACTGCTTTGATTTCATACACCACATGTCGTCACAGCCAAACGGATGGATTGACTATTCTAACACGAAAGTGGTGGAAGACTGGCATTCCGCAGGTGGCATAGTGTCAATCATGTGGCACTGGAATGTCCCTGCGAAGAATGGCGGTGAGTATGCCTTCTACTCAGAAAAGACGGACTTTGATGTGAGGAAGATATTTGACGAGGGTTCATCGGAATATGCCTTGATGATAAAGGACATTGACCAAATTGCCTCATATCTGAAACTGCTGAAAGACAAGCACATACCTGTCATTTGGCGACCTCTGCACGAGGCTGGCGGCAGATGGTTTTGGTGGGGCAAAGATGCCGATGCTTGCAAGCAGTTGTGGCATGTGATGTATCAGAGATTTACGGATGCGGGAATTGACAATCTCATTTGGGCATTCACACCTGCGGCGGCATGGAAACGGCCGTTTGAGGACGGGATGCTGTATTATCCGGGCGACGAATATGTTGATATTGTCGGTTTTGACATTTACAACGTGACGAATGCGCAGACTTGCTATGATGACTATTATCAGTTTCTGCATCGGCAATGCCCCGACAAACTGGTTGCCGTGACCGAATGCGGCAACATGGCAACGATGAGCAGCCAATGGAAAGCAGGTGCTAAGTGGTTGTTTTTCATGCCGTGGTACGATTACGGTCGCACAAAAGACCCGGCATCTCCAGCATTCACTTCGCCAGAACACGGAAATTCCTCCGTTGCGTGGTGGCAAGATGCGTGGTCGCAGGATTTTGTGCTATCTCGTGACCAAATAAGTTACTAATGTTTTTGTAAAAAGTGTATAAAATGTTTTGTCCGTAGAGATAAAAACAGTACTTTTGTACACTTTTTACAAAAATCTGTATTATGAAAAGAATTCTTTCACTTGTAGCAATCATGCTGATGGGCATTTCCTGTTTTGCCCAAACAACGAACCTGCCTAAGCCAAATATGCAGAGGCAGACACTGAGCGTTATGGAGACATTTCAGCAACGCAAGTCGGTAAGGGAATATAGCAAGGAGCAACTATCTGAGCAAGATTTGAGCGATTTGCTGTGGGCGGCATGCGGAGTAAACCGCGAGAACGGCAACCTCACCGCACCAACAGCAATGAACCGCCAAGAGATACGGCTTTATGTTGTGTGCGAAAAAGGTGTAAGCCTTTATGACCCTAAGACCCATACGCTGACGCAGGTGGCTGAGGGCGACAACAGAGGCCTTGTTGCAGGCAGTCAAGCTTTTGCGAAGGAAGCACCTATAAGTCTTCTTATGGTAGGAGATTTCGAGAAATTCGGCAGCACTAACCCACACGCACAAGCAATGGTTGCTGTAGATGCGGGTATCGTAAGCCAAAACATTGACATCTTCTGTGCGGCAGCAGGATTGGCAACTGTTCCACGTGCTACTATGGATGTGAAAGCCCTTCAGACATTGCTTGGATTGAATGAAAATCAAGTGCCTTTGTTGAATAATCCTGTTGGCTATCCAAAGAAATAAATGTAGAATTTATATTGTTGTCTAAACTAAATAAACACCCCGAAAGGTCATAGCCATTCAGGGTGTTTATTTTATTTGTATATACGTATTCCTTATGCTATTTTAAAGGACAACAATAAACATTAACCTTCCCTAAAAAAGTCGAGCATTTCGAATATCTCTTCCTTGTTGGCTGACTGATTGATGCGTATATCGCCAACGTTGCCAAGCAGGGTAAAGTTGATTATTCCTGCAGTGTTTTTCTTGTCGTGCGTCATGTATGTGTAGAGTTCTTCATAGTCATCGCAAGTGATAGGCAGTTCGCCATACACCTCTTTGATGAACCTTACCGCCTGACGCATCTTGTTTGTGGGGAAACCAGTTTTTACGCATGAGAGATAGAGTTCGCAGATGAGTCCCCATGCCACAGCGTAACCGTGCAAATAGGGCTTTCGGGTTAGCGCCCAACTCTCGAAAGCATGTCCCGCTGTGTGTCCGAGGTTTAGAGCCTTGCGAATGCCATGCTCAAGTGGGTCTTCCTGCACGATGCGTTCTTTGATGGTTACGGATGTGCCTACCATCTCGCCCAAATGACGGTAGTCTACATTGCCGAGGTCGAAATTGAGAAGTTCGGCAAGGTTTTCGTCGTTGGAAATCAGTCCGTGCTTGAGCATTTCGGCATAGCCCGAGCAGATGTTTTCGTGGTCAAGAGTCTTCAAAAATTCCGTGTCGATTATGACAGATTGAGGGGCATTGAACACACCAATCTCATTCTTCAGGCCATTGAAATTGATGCCTGTCTTTCCTCCCACGCTGGCATCCACCATACTCAGAAGTGTCGTCGGAACATTTATATATTTGATGCCTCTTTTGAATGTGCTTGCAGCAAAACCTCCCAAGTCGGTGACCATGCCACCGCCAAGATTGACCATGAGCGAATGACGTGTGCCACCACCATCGCCCAATGCCTTCCACACCTGCGACAGCGTGTCAAGAGTCTTGTGCGTGTCGGTCGCACCGATTGTGATGTGGATTGCCTCTTGCAGACAAGGAATGTCCCTCACCACAGGCAAGCACAACTCATGCGTGGTTGCGTCGGTGAGCAAGAAAAGTTTGTCGTGCTTAACTTCGGCAATAGCCTCGGTGAGTGACTGCGAAATATCCGTAGAAATTACAACCTTATTTTCCATACAACAATCACTTGTCAAGCGACACCAATTTATATTTGCTTGTTCCCAATCCAATCTTTTCAGCCCACTCTACGATGTGGATTCCATGCTGCTTCTCTATTCTGGCACGCAGAGGGTCGGGATTGTTCTTCTCGTCTTTCTTTACATTATATATAAGGTCATACGCCGCACGGTCGCACGCTACGGGGTCGGTCGATGCCACGATGCCGATGTCCTGAATTTCGGGTGCATGAGGATGAGCATCGCAGTCACAGTCAATAGAGATATTGTTCAACACATTGATGTACACGATGTTGCCCTCGCCAAACCAGTCAGCCACACCCTGTGCAGCCGAAGCCATACTCTCGAGGAAAGCATCTTGAGGCTGAGTATATTTCCAGCACTCCTTCGCCTCAGCCGTCACACCGTGCGAATGAATATAAGCCTTGCCAGCCGTTGAAGCAAAGCCGATAGACTGGTTCTTCAGCACACCGCCAAAACCTCCCATCTGATGCCCTTTGAAGTGGGCAAGATTGATGCAGAAGTCATAGTTGCCGAGGTGTTCTCCCACAATGTCATACTTTATCCACTTCTTATCCTTCACGGGGATGCGCAGGTCACCATACTCATCAAGCAAATCGACGGCAAAAAGACTGTCGAACCCATGCTCATGTATAGTCGCCCAGTGCTTAGCCTTATCCTGCCGACTGCCGCCGTATGCCGTGCAGCATTCAAGAATTGTGCCATTCACCTTGTCCACCAAGCCACGAATAAGCGTAGGTTTCAAGTAGTTGTTTCCGCCGCTCTCTCCCGTGCTGATTTTCACACCCACACGACCATGTTCCTTCACACCCAAAGCCTCATAAATCTTCACCAACGACTCCGGAGTTATCTCCTTTGTGAAATACACCTTCGCTGTCTGCTGAGCATTCGCTCCAAGCATCACCGACAGCGCAAGAATTACTGTTGCGAAAATCTTTCTCATAATCTGCTTATTGTATAATAAATGTGTACTTTCATCAATTACCATGCAAATATACACAAAATTCACAAAACCAACATCCCAAACACCCTAAAAAGATTTTCTTACGAAAGAAAAAACATTTATTGGCATACCCCTCAATCCATACACCGTCTGTCGGCAAATCGACACACCGTTCATCGACACATCGATACACCGCTTGTCGATATGGCGATAAACGGCTATCCACATGCCCTGTCAATTGCTAAGTTCACTTTGCAAAAACGCCATTCTGTAACAATCTCTAAATAAATATAAGAAACATCGAAAAAAACTGTAAAATAACGGATAATATATGGCAGCAAGTATGTAATTTTGTAGATTAAATATAACTCTTGGGAAATTACTAATTAGCAACAATAAAAATTATTTTTTATGGGAATTATGAAAACGAAAAGAAGGTTCGCACTGATGATGCTGACTAGCATGCTTGTATTATTGGGGGGGGTAGATACTGAGGCAAAAGTAAAAGTTTACCAACTTTATAAAACAAGCAATAACAAATCTGATCCTACCGAAAACACAGACGGACATTTCAAACTTAACCAAAACGATATGTTATATGGCGACTCATATCCATTATACCCATACGACATTTCTAAATACTTAGGTCTAAAAAATACGACAAAGGTGTATCCTTTTAAAATGAATTCTAATGGAATAATCACTTTTACAATATCCAAAGAATCCAAAGATGCCATTGTTGAATTTTTACCATGTACTCGTGATAAAGAGGCAACATTGTCATTAAAATTAGAAGATAAAGTTGTTAAATCTTATACTTTGCCTTCACAAGTAGGATATGTACCCAACAAACCATTTATATGTAGACTGGAGAATACAAGCAACAAAACATTTACGATACAAAGGGAAGACAATGAATGTGGCATTTTATATGTCAAAGTTACCGAAGAAATAGAAGGCACTAAAATTGATACAGAGGGTGAAGAAGCGTTTGTTGGCGAAGAATTCTACAAGAGTACAAGTGAAGACAACGGCACAAAGGCCATATCGCTCTATCTCGGAGGATGGAAATACCAATCTGATTCTGAGCAGATAGGAAAATACAACGGTAAGAAAACTACAAATTATGTAACTAAGGGGGGAAGTACGACAACGGATACATGGGATAAAGGCGTAAACAAGTATGGTGTTGGTCAGGAAGACCCATACAATACCAATGAAAATAGAAAATTAATTACAGACGCTTCAGATGGTTATGCTATATACACTTATGGTGGTGACAACGGTCGAAATGAGTTTACGGAAGATGTGTATTGGGGGCGTTATGAGTTTTATTATGTTGATGAGAATGGTGAGCATAAGCAAGATGAAAGAGAAGCACATAAAATAACGATAAATGGAGAAGAAAAGACATATAACCTATTCCGCGGAGGTAGTATGGCTGGCAATCCCTTCACTGTGCCGTGCATAGGTTGCTACGTCAAGATAGAGCCAGAGGTGAACGGTAGAGTTAAACTGCATGTGTTACAAAATGCATCAATTGATTACGATGCAGCTCTAGAAAGAGCGGATGACAAGAAAAAAACAGGCACACTGCTGTCGGGAGCATCGTGGCGACCCGTGTTTTTCGTGGACGAGCAAGGCACTCGCTTCGGGGAGACAGATGTGACAGCAACCACAAAAACGGAGATTACTATCGGACGAGAGGATGAGACGGCTTTGACTTTCAATAATGATGCTAAAAAACATGTGTATTGTATAACGCAGGTTGAGGGTGCAGACGGCAAAATGGTGGATGGAGAAATTCTGAAGAAATATGATTTGAAGAATGACAAAAATTATACAGGGTATGTAGATAGTTATTACTTTAAAGAAGATACAAAAGAAGATTATGACTATGTATATGTAGATAACGTAAAAACTTATGTCAGACATATCACTTTCAAGGAAAGCATAACAACATTTGATTGGCTCGAAGAAAAACTCGGAGACGAGAAATACAATAATTTCTTCACTCAGAAACTTCCTGTTTATTATACTGATGATACATACCAAACGGAAGCACCTTTTGGTACAACGGATTATGTAAATGAAGTGGAAGTATGGCCAGAACATGTGAGAGGAGACGGAAGCGACGTGACGGATGTATTTTATCAGCGTGTGTGGGGTCCAAAATACACGGGCGACGGATGGATTGTAATCTCTAAGGGATATGTAGATTATGAGTTTGATGTGAAAGCAGGTAAGAGTTACTATGTATTCTCGAATGATACCAGATTTGGTTTTTGCGGATATGAGTTTACTGCTAAGGAACAACCTACAGCAACGCTTACATTTAAAGAAGATGGTACATACACTGTGGGCGAAGGAACTCCTACAGGCATAAAAGAGGCGAATAAAAACGCAAGTACAGGCATACCTGCTGGCACATACGCTTCTGTCACTCTTGAACGCTCGTTCCACTCTGGATGGAATGCTATCTGTCTGCCATTTAGTGTGACGGAAAACAAGATGAGAGAGTGGTTTGGCACAGAGGACGAGGACACCGAGGACTATGAATTGGTGACTTACAACGGTGCGGAAGATTTGGGTAATGACAAACTGAAAGCACACTTCTTCCGCCATGTGTATCAAGACATCGTTGCAGGCATACCATATATGCTCTACATCCCGGAGGGTGCTAAGGCGATAAGACTTCAGAAAGCGACTTTCAATAACATCACTATAGAAGATAATGTTGAGAAGAGGACTTTCAGCATAAGTTGTGACAATATGCCTGACCCCACGCACAAAAGTGATTTGCCACAGGGATATGGGTATGGATATGATACTAAAAGTGGGAAGGCACAGTATGATGAAAATAATAAATCAATAGGCATAGGATATCTATACGAAAAGGGACAGATAGACGACTACACTTCTGTGGGAAACTACACTCCTGTTTATCCCAAAAGAGGTTCATATCTTGTGCTTAAAGAAGGCATACAACTTTATGACGAGGCTACGTCTGTTAAATTGAATGGTTTCCGTTCCTACTTGAACCCTGGCTTTGACCCAGGTTCTTTCTCGAGTCTTGCACGAATAGCATCGACTAACTTTACACAAATGTTTGATGAACAAGAAGACTGGGACGCAACCGTCATCAACGACTTATTGTCAGAGGAACTTGGATTTTTCAACCGCCCAGCCAATGTATATAGCGTGAGTGGACAGTTGATTCGTGCAAACTCAACCTCGCTTGTAGGTCTGCCGAAAGGTATATACATCGTGAACGGAAAGAAGTATTTGGTTAAATAATAAAAAGAATAGGAGAATAGATTTATGAAAAAAGAATATGTGAAGCCTACTATTTGGGTAAGGAATGTGAATGTGAAAAGTTCTATGCTTTCGAATTCAATCAGTAGAAAGTTTGACGAAACAGGTACTCAAGTGAATGGAGCAAGGAACACAACCGGTCTGTTTGGAGGTTCTGATGGTGACATTAGCCTTGATTATGGCATAGGAGTGGATAAAGCAACTGGCGATGACATCTGGGGTGGTCTCTGATATATTCAATATATATGCATAAAAAGACGAGAGCCACATTCCCGAGAAAGGAATGTGGCTCTCGTCTTTTGTTCTTTCTATACAAATATCGGTTTCTGTTTTGATATATGTATTTGGCGTGTCGCTTTTTCTTTCTGCATTATTTGGTTTTCTTCTCGAAAAACCGTTACTTTGCATAATGTATTGTAAATACAACTATTACTAATATAAAACCAAGACAAACTAATTTTCTATGAAAAGATTTACCACTATGTTTGCGGCTCTTTCTGTGGCGGCAGGCATGACGGCACAGACGCACGTCTTCGATGTGAACACTTCGAAGGTGGGCGGTGCTATTCCGTCAACGATGTATGGCATCTTCTTCGAGGACATCAACTATGCCGCCGACGGCGGACTATACGGCGAACTCGTGAAGAACCGCTCTTTCGAGTTTCCGCAGCACTTCATGGGCTGGAAAGCATTTGGCAAGTTTGAATTGAAGGACGATGGTCCATTCGACAAGAACCCTCATTATGTGCGTCTCCACGATGCTGGCCACAGCGACAAGTTCACAGGTTTGGAGAATGAAGGCTTCTTTGGCATTGGCTATCAGAAGGGTGCTGACTACCGCTTCACGGTGTGGGCGCGTAATCCCAACGGCGATGGCGACGTGAAAGTGCGTGTGATGCTGTGCAACCCGTCAACAATGGGAGAACGTCAGCAAATGGCAGAAGGGCAGATTGTCGTTTCGGGCAAGGAATGGAAGAAATATGAAGTGATTATAAAGGCACGTGAGACAGTTGACAAGGGTACTCTCCGTCTTATGCTCACACGCAACTCGAAGACCGTCGACCTCGAGCATGTATCGCTCTTCCCTGTGGATGTTTACAAGGGCGATGAAAACGGCATGCGCAAGGATTTGGCAGAGTCGCTCGAGCAACTCCATCCCGGCGTGTTCCGCTTCCCCGGCGGATGCATTGTCGAGGGTACAGACCTCGCCACACGCTACCAGTGGAAGAACTCCGTAGGTCCAGTAGAAAACCGACCATTGAACGAGAACCGTTGGCACTACACTTTCGATTACCGCTTCTTCCCCGACTATTATCAGTCTTACGGACTCGGTTTCTATGAGTATTTCCGCCTTTCCGAGCAGATTGGCGCAGAGCCATTGCCTGTGGTGAATTGCGGAATGAGTTGCCAGTACCAGAACGACATCAAGAACGAAGCAGACGTGCATGTTGCTCTCGACCAACTGCAACCATACATCGACGATGCTATCGACCTCATCGAGTTTGCCAACGGCGACCCAGCCAAGAACTCGTGGGCGAAACTCCGTGCCGACATGGGGCATCCAGAGCCATTCAACCTCAAATACATCGGCATAGGCAACGAGCAGTGGGACTACAAGGACAATCCTGCCTTCACCAAGCGACTGGCGAAGTTCATCGAGGCTATCCGCAAGGTACACCCAGAGATAAAGATTATCGGCACAACTGGTCCAGACTCTGAGGGCGAGAAGTTCGACCAACTCCAACCCAAAATGGCAGAACTGAAAGTTGACCTCTACGACGAGCATTTCTATCGCAACGAGCAGTGGTTCCTCCACTCGGGCAACCGCTACGACAACTACCCACGCGGCAAGGGGCAACCCAAGGTATTCGCTGGTGAATACGCATGCCATGGCAGAGGCAAGAAGTGGAACCACTTCAACGCCGCACTCATGGAGGCTGCCTTTATGACAGACCTCGAGCGCAATGCCGACGTGGTTGAAATGGCTACTTACGCCCCTCTCTTCGCACATGTCGATGGTTGGCAGTGGAGACCAGACGCTATATGGTATGACAACCTCCGCAAGTTCAACTCATGCTCATATTACGTGCAGCAACTCTACTCCCTCAACAAGGGTACTAACATGCTGTCGCTGACCATGAACGGCAAGCCCGTGGCAGGTAACGACGACCAAGACGGACTGTTTGCTTCTGCCGTATATGACAAGAACAGCAACGAGGTGATAATCAAGGTGGTAAACACTGGCGACAAGCCACAGGATGCAACCCTCAACCTCAAAGGCATGAAGGGTAGCCACGAGGCGCAACTTATCACGTTCCACAGCGACGAACTGACGGCAGAGAACACTCTCGACGAGCCGCAAAAGATTGTTCCTCAGACTTCATCGCTCACAGTGGAAGCGCCATCGCAGACCATTACCGTGCCTGCACGCACATTCCATGTATATAAGATAAAGAAATAAGTATATTAAAATCAGTTAGTTCATGCCGCATAAATGATGTAGGCATGAGGCAAGAAGCAACACAGGCGACACCCGACGGGTAGTCGCCTGTGTTGCTATTCCTCCCTTCCAAAGTAACCAGCCGCTGACCCCAAAAGTGACCAACGGCTATCCTCAAAAATAGACAACGGCTGACCGAACTAGTAGGCAACTGCCGGCATAGATAATCTGCATTCGCTGACAATTATAAGTTGTCACGGCTGACTATTGTAATCGTGAACGGCAGGGCGT
>JAFLUT010000033.1 GCA_022508665.1 Prevotellaceae bacterium
TTATAATTTGTCACGGCTGACTATTGTAATCGTGAACGGCAGGGCATTTCAGAGGGGTGCCGTTGTCGTTTTGGACAGAAAAAAGGTGCTTGCGAGAGAGCCTCGCAAGCACCAGTGTTGTGTAAAGACTTACAGTATTTTTGTATTATGAGAGGGGGTTGTCTCTTTATTTTACAGCAGGGAAATCGTCTTCCAGTTCTTTCTTGTTCTTAGGCTCGTAGATGACCTTGTTTGCTCCGCTGGTCACATAGACGTATTCGGGATGCTCCTTGGCGAAGTTGTCCACATAGCGTATGCGCTTCTGGTCGTAAAGTTCGCTCACGGCAATGAGGATGCCTGTTTCTTCCACATCGCCAAAACCGTAGTTGATGGCTGTGCCAAACATCTTCATCGTGGGAGAAAGACCCATGTAGGCATTGACAAGAGGGGGAATGTTGTAGCCCAATGCACGCACCTCGCGGTTGAGGATTTTGTAGTCTTCCTTGAATGTATCTTCGCAGAACAGTTCCTCAAACTCCTTGGGGTCATGCTCCAGTTCAAGAGGCTTGGTGGGGATGACAAGCCCGTCCTTGTCGCCAAAGTGCTTCTTGAGGAAATAGAGTATCATGTCACGACCCTTGCGGTTATAACCGGGGTACATGGTCATCTTGCCAAAGAAATACTTGCACCCGGGCATCACTACCGCCAAAGCACCGAGGCCGTCCCAAAGATTATCGAGGGCGAAAATAGACTTGTTGTCCGAGCGGGTTGACTGATATTCGAGGGTGACGAATGAACGCCCCAACTCAATAGTATAGGGCATGTAGTTCTGAATGAAATCGTCGGAGAAATGGAACATGTGGCTCGTGGCGAGGATTGGCTGCCCTTTCTCGTCGAGCCGAATATCGGGACCGAGGATGTAACGGTAGCCCCCTATGATTTCCTCCGCATCGGGATTCCACACAATGAGTTGCTTGTAAGGGTTATCCATCGTGTCGAACTCGTCGAGGTCGCAGTCAAGACCCGTGCCACCGCCTGCCGCACGGAACGCTATCTCGCGAAGGCGACCTATCTCACGCACAACATTTGGGGAGTCTTGCCACGTCACAACATACACTTCGTTGTTGCTCTTGCTTGTCATTCGCAAGCGCTTATCTTCGGTAAGTTCCGCTTTCAGCACCTCTTTAGGTATCGGTGCAATAATTTCTGCTTCCATATATTATGAATGAAGAAATTTATCCTTCATTGTTAAGTTTATACACTTTTTCTTTCACCCACTGCGCCCATTCCGACGGTGTCTTCGACTTGTCGAATGTCTGCCACGGGATGGGTTCGCCGAATGTGACGGTGAAGGTCTTTCCTTGGTTTTTGTACATTTCGTCTGCCAAATACAGCATCGCCACGTTGAACTTTATGTGCAGTCGCTTGCACCATCGGGCAATGTTGTAGAATTTGTCAGAGTTATGCCCTGAGAAATGGACGGGGATGATGTCGCGCTGATACTGTACGCTTTTGGTGATAAATGTCTTTTTCCACTCCAAATCCTTTATCACTCCGTCCTCTCCCTTTCGTGAACACAGCCCCGCAGGAAACATCACCACGTTTTTTTCTGACTGGAATGCCGCCTCGACCATCTTCGGGAAGTCTCGCCCATTGCGACCCGTCTTGTTGATAGGCACGCATAGAGGGGCAAGCCCTTTGAAGTTCATCAGCATGTCGTTGACCAGATACACCATTCGGCTGTCATACTTGTGGCAAACGATTGACCCGAGCGCAATGCCGTCCTGCCCACCAAGAGGGTGGTTGCTCACGATTGTGAAATAACGTCCTCCGTCGTTGCTTGGCAAGGCATCCAGCCCTTCACTAATCACTCCGCCAATGTTTGTCTGCACTATCGTCTTGCATTTGATATATTCAAGGCATCGGTCAAGCCATTCCATTCCTTCCAACCCTTGACCATTGCCACAAAGATAACAGTTTATCCAGTCCTGATGTATTATGTTCTTAAGCCAAGATACGAGAAACGCAGGAATAAACCTTGTCTTTTCTCCGAGTTTATCCCTCAAAACTTTCTCTACATCTATCTTAAAATCACATTCCATGCAATCCGTAACAGATTAATTACGGCACAAAGTTATGATTTTTTTTTCTTTTTCATCTGAAATCAATAAAAAATATGTATTCACCAACTGTTTTTCGCTAATAAAACCGTATCTTTGCAGCCATATTTAGTAATAGTGAACAAATAATTTTTTATTTCTTACATAAAAACTGCAACCCTTTTCGTATGAGAAAAAATCTATTATTTTTCATAATAACAGCATTATTAGTTTGTTCTTGTGGTTCTATAAAAGACTACAATTACTTCCAAGACACAACTCCCGGAGACGTCTTGAAGATTGCTGAGGCTGCCAAGACTATAAAAGTAAAACCACACGACAAGATATCTATCCTTATCGCATGCAAAGACCCACAACTGGGAACGATGTATAACCTTTTGATTTCAAGCACTCGCTTAGACCAAACGAACCTGAGCGGTAGTGTGAACGGTTCATATATGTCGCACTACATCGTGGACGAAAATGGAGATGTGGAGATGCCAATACTTGGCAAAATGCATGTGGCAGACCTGACACGCTCTGAAATTGCAGAGAAAATAAAGCACGAACTCACGACATCTGAACAGGGTGTGAAAGACGCTACTGTGACAGTGGAATTCATTGGCATGCACATCGGCGTGCTTGGCGAGGTGGGCAACAAGGGATTTGTTGCTATAGACCGTGACCAAGTGACTATCCTCGACGCTATAGTTCGTGCAGGAGACCTAACTCAATATGCTAACAGAAAGAACATCAAAGTGTACCGAAAGACTGACGAAGGACTGAAAACCTATCAGGTGGACATGACCAACCTCTCTGAATTGTGCGCTTCGCCAGTATACATGATGCAGCAAGATGACATCATATATGCAGAGCCAACGAAGAAGAGGGCGAGACAGAGTACCACAACAGGCAACACGTTACTCACCCCAACATTCTGGGTATCAGCACTGTCGCTTGTTGTCAGCATCTTAACAATCGCCAGTTACAAATAACCAACAAATTTAGGAATAAAGATATTTTTCATCATGGCAGAATATACAACGAAACCAGTCGGCATGAATGCATCAGAACAAGAGGATGAGGGGAAAATGAACTTTATGGACATCATTTCCCTATGTCTCAGCAAATGGTATTGGATTGTCGTTTCTGTAATTATATGCTTGATATTAGCCGTTCTTTATATCAAAATGACTCCTCCTGTTTACAGGCGCACAGCGACTGTGCTTATCAAGAACGAGAGTTCTGGGGGATTTTCTGGTTCGATGAGTCTTTCGAACCTTGTGAGTGCGGGAATGACATCAAACATTCAGAACGAGATTCTCACTTTCCAGTCGCTAACACTGATGAGAGGAGTGGTAGAAAAACTTCATCTGGATGTGTTCTGCTATGCAGACGGATTTTTTTATGACAGGCTTCTTTATGGCACAGCCCTCCCATACAATGTGGAGTTCTTCGGACTTGACGAGGTTCCTCTCTCGGGGCGTCTTAGGCTGATAGACAATAAGACGTATGAATTTGAACTGGAAACGTTTGACGAGGAATATGCTGAGGACATAATGGAGAACGTGGTTATAAAGGGAGGTTTGTCAGACACTATACCGTTGCTGACAGGTCGCATGGCGGTCACCCCCAACGTTAACTACGTTCCTGAAGTGATAGATGGCGAGGAAGAGGTGATCACGGAAATGGACATCTACAAACTCCGCATGCAGATAGCCATGGAGTATTGCCTCACAAACATGAACATAGAGCAGGCGTCGCGACAGGCTGACGTCATCAACATATCGTATGACGACGTGTCGGAAGAGCGTGCTACCGACATTATCAACACGACCATTGAACTTTACAATTTCAACTGGCTGAAGGAGAAAAACCTTCTTGCCGTCAATTCTTCGAAGTTCATCAATGAACGTCTGGCGATAATAGAAGAAGAACTGAGTTATGTTGACGATTCTATCTTTTCATATAAGAGCAACACTCGTGTACCAGACATAGGGCAAGCGGCTGAAATGTACTTTGCCAAGTCTACTGAGGCCAGCGACAGGCTCATCGACCTGTACAACCGCAAATCGTTGGCCGAGGAGGTGTATCAGGACGTAAACAACAACCTCAGCACCAAGCATATCCTGCCAGCCAACACGGTTTCTGAAAATCCAAGGCTTGAGGCGTTAATCTCAGAGTATAACAGTACGCTGCTGTATCGCAACCAGATTGGGACTAACAGTAACGACCAAAATCCATATATTCTTGAACTTGACCAGAAATTGGGCGAACTGAACAAGGCCATATCATCTTCGCTTGCAAACTACATCGAGCGAATTGGCCGCGACATAGCAGTTCTGGAAAGAAAAGAGGCTTCGTCCAACTCTCAATTAGCGGCAAGCCCATCGCAAGCAAAGCACCTCCTTTCTATCGGACGTCAACAGAAAGTGAAGGAGTCACTATATCTCTATTTGTTGCAGAAACGTGAGGAAAACGAGATAAGCCAAACGTTTGCATCGTATAACACTCGCATTATCGACTGGGCAATAGGTTCATACAAGCCTATCGCTCCTTCGAAGAAGAAAATCCTTCTCGTTGCCTTGATGCTTGGCCTTATCATACCTGTCGGCATCATATATCTGAAAGAAATCCTCAACACAAGAGTTCGAGGCAGACAGGATATTGAAAAACTCGTCATTCCATTCGTTGGTGAAATACCATACGCTGGCAAGAAAAAGAAGCAGTCGTTAATAAAATCTATCAAGAATAAGATACAAGAAATAAAACTCGGACACATAGTCATTGACGACACGGCAAAGAGAGAGATTGTGGTTAAAGACCATAAACGTGACATCATCAACGAGGCATTCCGTGTGATACGCACAAACCTCGAGTTCATGCTCAGCAAGGATGACCAAAAGGTTGTTATGACCTCATCGTTCAACCCCGGTTCGGGAAAGACATTCTTGGGTATGAACATTGCGGTAAGTTACGCTATCAAAGGGAAGAAAGTGGCAGTGATTGACCTCGACCTGCGCAAGGCATCGCTTAGCACATACGTAAACAGCCCTGACCGAGGAGTTGCTGACTATCTGAACGGAAACGTATCAGACTTCCATGATGTCATGGTATGTGGCACAATCCATAATGGTCTCGACATTATGCCAGTCGGAAAGATGCCGCCCAACCCGTCAGAGTTGCTCTACTCTCCACGTCTGAAAGAAATGATTGACACGTTGCGTCAAGAATACGACTATGTGTTCCTCGATTGTCCTCCTGTGGAAATGCTGGCAGACTCGGCAATCATCAACAAACTGGTGGACAGTACGCTCTTCATCATCCGTGCTGGTCTGCTTGAACGCAGCATGCTTTCGACAATTGACGTTATGTATAACGAAAAGAGATACAAGAACATGGCACTCATACTTAACGGCACCATGCCAGTAGGAAATTCCGGTCGCAGCAAATACGGATATTACAGCAAGTATGGGTACGGCTATGGGTATGGTAATTACGGTTCTGACTCTGATGAGTAAAAAGTAATACACAAATTACACAATGTTTTTTTTCAGCACCAAAAAGAAACTCATTGATACAGAAATCTTTCGGAATGCTACTGATTGGCACAGCCACATCCTTCCCGGAGTTGATGATGGCATATCCAGCATGGAGCATACCATAAAGACACTGAAATACTACGAAACTATAGGCATCAGCGATGTATGGCTCACGCCACACATAATGGAGGATATTCCAAACCAGACGGCTGATTTGCGTAAGCGTTTTGAGGAATTGCAAGCCACATATAATGGCTCTGTAAATCTTCATCTTGCTGCCGAAAACATGATAGACAACCTTTTCAACGAGCGTCTCGCCAATCGCGACCTCCTGCCCATTGGAGAAAAAGGCGACCATTTGCTTGTGGAGACATCATATTTTCAGCCACCGCTCAATTTGTTCGATACATTGCAGCATATACAGGAAATGGGGTATCAACCTATTTTAGCCCATCCTGAGAGATATGCCTACATGGAGCAGGATGATTACGACCGTCTTAAATACATGAGAGTGAAACTGCAACTCAATCTCGGTTCGCTCGTTGGCGGATATGGTCCTGTGGCACAGGAAAAGGCTTTGGCACTTCTTGCCAAAAGTTATTATGATTTCTTTGGTTCCGACCTTCACCGTCTCGACGCTTTCAAATATGCCATTAACATCAAGGCCCTGAAGAAGGCAACCCTCCAGCAACTCGCTGAAATAAATAATTCAATATCATAGTCATATTGTTACGATGAACACTACGGGATTTCTGAACAAGATATATTTTTCGAAGAGGCAGAAGCAGTTGGATAAGTATGCGAGCAACGCTAAGGGACTGCAATTGAAAAATCTCCGCCACCTTGTGCGTCAAGGAAAAAAGACTGAGTGGGGGCATGAGCATCAATATGATTTGATTGGTGGAAACTACGACCTCTTCCGCAAGTATGTTCCTGTCAACACATACGAGGAACTGAAAGGCTACATCCGCAAGATGCGTGAGGGCAAGGAGAATGTGCTATGGCCGGGTATGGTTAGGTGGTATGCTAAATCGTCAGGTACAACGAATGACAAGAGTAAGTTTATTCCAGTGAGTGGCGAGGGGTTGAAGAACATCCATTACCGCGGAGGAACGGATTGCGTGGTTAGTTATCTGCACCTTTATCCGCAAAGCAAACTGTTTTCGGGCAAAAGCCTCATTTTGGGTGGCAGTCACGCCCCGAACCTAAACACGCCAAACAGTCTTGTGGGTGACCTCAGTGCAATACTTATAGAAAATATCCCTACGGCGGCAAAGATTATCCGTGTGCCTAAAAAACGTATCGCCCTGCTGAGCGACTTTGAAGAGAAGCGAGACAAGATTGCTCGTGCTGCTATGGACATGAACATCACAAACATAAGCGGTGTGCCGTCATGGATGCTCAGTGTGCTGAACCGTGTAATGGAGTTGAAAGGGGTGAACCGACTGGATGAAGTTTGGCCAAATCTTGAAGTCTTCTTCCACGGAGGTGTGGCGTTCACTCCATACAGGGAGCAGTATAAAAGCATCATACAGTTACCCAACATGCACTATTTGGAGACTTACAACGCAAGCGAGGGCTTCTTCGGAATGCAGAACGACATCAACGACCCTAATATGCTGCTGATGATTGACTACGGCATTTTCTATGAGTTCTGCCCGATGGACAACTTAGGCGACAACGGCTATCCGCTTGACCCTGACAAGATTGTGCCTCTGTGGGAAGTGGAGATGGGAGTGAACTATGCTATGATTATCAGCACATGTTGTGGATTATGGCGATACATGATTGGTGACACCGTGAAGTTCTCTCAAAAAGACCCATACAAATTCTCTATCACAGGAAGAACAAAGCACTTTATCAATGCTTTTGGCGAGGAACTCATAGTTGACAATGCAGAGAAAGGGTTACAGCAAGCGTGCATAGCCACAGGAGCGCAGGTGAAAGACTTTACCGCAGCACCTATCTTTATGGACTCCAATGCAAAATGCCGTCATCAGTGGGTGATAGACTTTGCAAAGAAGCCTGCGTCAATTGATGAGTTTGCCCTCATTCTCGACCGCTCACTGCAAGGTATCAACTCTGATTATGAGGCTAAGCGACACAAGGACATTACTTTGCAGCCACTAGAAATCATCGTAGCAAAGCCGGGGCTATTTGACGAATGGCTGAAAGGAAAGGGCAAGTTGGGAGGTCAACATAAAATTCCACGACTGAGCAACTCACGCCAATATATAGAAGAGTTGCTGTCGCTCAACAAATAGCCTTCCTATAACCTATACCCTACAATAATCTCTATAAAATAAATAACACTTCTAAAATGCGTGAACCTCACACCGCACATCGCCTATCTTTCATGGCTATTGTACTCGCTCTGCTATTGGTTGCGTGTGCAAATATGGGAACTCCCGACGGAGGACCATACGATGAGACACCTCCAAGAGTGGTACGCACGTCGCCAAAACAGGGAGAGGCAAATGTAACTCACGCAAAGAAGATTGTCATTGAGTTTGACGAGATTGTCAAGATAGAGAATGCCTATGAGAAAGTCGTCATTTCTCCTCCGCAGATAGAACAGCCAGATATTGAGGCTGTTGGCAAGAAAGTGACTATCACGCTTCACGACTCTCTTAAAGCCAACATGACCTACACCATTGACTTTGCCGATGCTATCGTAGACAACAACGAGGGCAACCCTCTCGGCGACTATGCTTTCACGTTTTCTACAAGCGAACAAACGGACAGCATGCAAGTGTCGGGGAATGTGCTTGATGCCAGCAATTTAGAACCAATAAAAGGAATGCTTGTGGGGCTTTACAAACTGCCAGAGACAGCCGAAGTAGACAGTGTAAGTGACTCTCTGACAGCGGCAAGCAATCCCGACTCGCTTTTCAAAACCACACCGTTTGAACGTATTTCACGAACCGACGGCAGTGGACATTTCGTTGTGAAAGGCATTGCTCCGGGCAAATATAGAATATATGCCTTGAAAGACCAAAACCAAAACTACTATTATGACCAACGTGCGGAAATGGTCGCTTTTACCGACCGCATTATCGAGCCATCATTTCGCCCCGACATTCGTCCCGACACTGTGTGGCATGACAGTATACATTATGACTCTATAGTAATGACACCATACACGCACTATTTCCCCGATGACATAGCACTATTGGCATTTGAATCTTCCCAGCAAGACCGCCACCTATTGAAGAACGAGCGACCCATATTACAGATGTTTTCGCTTTTCTTTACTGCCCCCAGTGACACCTTGCCAAAAATTACAGGACTTAACTTCAACTCTGAGGATGCTTTTGTAATTGATGCCAACGATAAGAACGATACTCTTAACTATTGGATAAAAGACTCGCTCATCTACAACCTTGATACACTTGAGATAAAACTTGACTTTTTTGCTACCGACACGGCAGGCAACCTTGCACTGACAACAGACACACTATTTCTTGTGTCGAAACTGACGAAAGAGCGCATAGCCAAGCAGGAGAAAGAGAAGTATGAGGCATGGGTTAAAGAGTACAAGCAGAGAGTGAAGGAGGAGAAACGTGCTGCTAAAAGTGCAGAAAAAGAAGGGAATAAAGAAGAGAATGACGACGATGATGAGATACAGACAGATGCAGACACACCAACCGGTCAAGAGGAAACGACAAGTGAGGAACAGGAGGAAGTTACGACCGAAGTAATGAAAGAGGAAACAAATGATAAAAAGAAGTCGAAGAAAAAGAAGAAGAAAGATGAAGATGAGGACATCGAAATCCCCCCAATGCCAGAAGAGTTTTTGGAGTATAAAATAAATGGCATACAATCAATCGCCCCAGACAAAAATATAGATTTCGAATTCAGCGAACCGCTTGACAGCGTTGACCTATCAAAGATACATTTCAGTGTCAAAGTTGACTCGCTGTTTGAGCCTGCAAGATTTATCTTCCGTCAAGTACCGGGAAATATAATGACCTACCGTCTGTATGCCGAGTGGGAACCCGACACGACTTATCAAGTGGAAATTGACACAGCGGCATTCGTCAATATCTATGGCAAACGCTGCGAGGCACAGAAGCGTACTATCACACTGAAATCTCTTGATACCTACTCTACCCTATTCGTCATTCTGCACGGCAATCTGACTAACCCCTATGTACAACTGTTGGACGGCAACGACAAGGTGATAAAGACCATAAAAGCACAGAACAACAAAGCAGATTTTTACTTTATCAATCCCGGCACATATTACATGAGGATGTTCTGCGACATTAACGACAATGGTGTGTGGGACACAGGTGACTACGAAACCATGCTACAACCCGAACCCGTATATTACTATCCAGCACCTCTCCCACTGAAAGCCAACTGGGAGATTACAGAAGATTGGAATCCTAGCGCTCGTCCGTTGGCAAAGCAAAAGCCAGAGAAAATCACAAAGCAGAAGCCCGACAAGGCGAAGACCATAAAGAATAGGAACGCCGAGCGAGAGAATGGCAAAAAGTAATGGATAAGGACATTAGCAAACAATGGAACGCAACCACACTTTCGATTTCCTGTGCGGCATCTGCATCATCCGCATGATTTGTCTGCACACTATCACGTTCTGTGGCCACAAAGGCGACGGCTGGTGGGGGCAAGTCATGGCGTGGTCGTTCTTCTTCATGTGCTTCTTTTTCTTCAAAGCTGGCTATTTCAACAAGACTGTTTCGGGCAACACATGGGCATATATAAAGGATAAGGCAAAGAGGTTGCTTGTGCCATATTTGGCATGGGGAACGATTGGCTTTATAATCTATTCTATCTTTCTCCCCTTCGAGATTGACCGCTTCCACCATCCCGTAGAGCCGATGGCGTGGGAGCATCTGTGGCGGACGAGTTCCTTTTGGGGCAATGAGCCTGTGTGGTTCCTGTTTTCGTTCTTCGCCACATACATTTTGGTGCATTTCATCAAGAAAATCCATGTCGTAAAACCAATATCCGTGTTGCAGACGGTATTGGTGATTGCCTGTCCACTAATCAGTTACTGGATGTGGACTCTTGACAACCCACTGCCGATGAGCCTCAACAACGTGTTTATGGGAGTATTTTTCTTCAACCTTGGACGCACGTGGCGCTGGGCGATAGAGAGAATGGGGAGGAATGTCACCTTAGGTGTTTCATCCGCATTGATAGTGGCATTCATTGTGCTGAATGTGCTGTGGCATGGTGAATATGTGATGAGTACCAACCGTTTCACTGGCAATATTTGGGCAGCCTTTTTCAATACCGTAATCATACTCATAGGCCTGTCGGGACTACTGCTCAAACTGCCTTTGCGGAGAGTGCCTGTCATTGGCTACATAGGTCAGCACTCGATGGTCTATTTCGTTGCCCACTACCCCATATTACAGTTCTATCGCTTCACTCATATCTCTTTCGGACATAGCATTTACGGTCACTGGGACGACTTTATCGTGCTGATTGTCTTCGTGTTCTGCCTCTGTACATGGCTTGTGCCTTATGTGGAGAAAGTGCCGTGGCTGAGTGGAAGATTTAAGAAACCTCAATTCAAAGTTGTCGCATGAACATAGCCTATCTCATATCTGCCCATACCGATGCGCCTCAGTTGAAACGCCTTATTGAGTCTCTACACTCCGATGCTCATTTCTTCGTGCATATAGACAGAAAGACAGATATACAGCCGTTCATGTCTGCCATTAACCGTGAGAATGTGCATTTTCTGGCGGACAGAATTGATGTACGGTGGGGAACGATTTTGGAGGTGGACTATCAAATGACACTCATCAAGACGGCGATGGAATATCCTGTGGAGTTCGACAAGATATTCTTTCTGTCGGGCATGGATTATCCTCTGTGGAGCAACGAGAGAATAACGTCGTGGCTTGAAGCACAAGGAGATAGGGAAATTCTCTGTGGTATCTGCATGGACATGGAGGACATTGGCGGCCAGCAACGGAGACTGTACCAGACCTCTCGCCCTTTCTTCCGCATCGGGGCGTTGGGCAACAAGGGCAATCAGCGATTGAGCATTATGTGTAGAAAACTGAAATATCTTTTTGGGGTACGGAAGAAACTGCATTTCATGGTAGATGGAGAGGTGTGGAGGCTATACAAAGGATCGGCATGGTGGTGCATCAGCCAGAATTTGGCGTGCTATATATATAATATGTATATACAAAAGCCAGAAATATGGAAGTATTTTGTGGATTCTTTCGGTCAGGCGGAGACGGTCGTTCAGACCATTGCTTTTAACTCTCCGAAATGGGCGGAGAAGTGTATGCTTGTTGAGGGAAAATATCCCGGGTTGGCGGCACTCACTCCGTTGCATTACATTGTTTATGAACCTGTCATTAAGGTGATGGACGAGATGGATTATGAGGCACTTATGGCGAGCGGGCGAATGTTTGCGAGGAAATTCATTAGTGGGAAAAGCGATAAACTGGTGGAGAAATTGTATGGCAGAGAGTAGGCAGAGAATGGAATGGCTGGATGCCATGCGTGGGTTCACGATGATATTGGTCGTGGCATACCATGTGGCTCAGTTCGGCTTTTGCGAGTCGGAGAAGGATTCTGCCTCGTTGCCGTTTCTTGTGCTGTTTCGTATGCCGCTTTTCTTTTTTGTGAGCGGTTTTTTTGCATATAAGGAAAGATGGAAGTGGACTCTTCAGAGTTTCGCTTCGCTCACATGGAAGAAGGTGAAGGTGCAGGTGCTTCCAGCGTTGGTGTTCCTGTGCATCTTCTTGGTTCTGAAAGGGAAACTGCCGTTTGTGGAGGGATTTGTAAAGGTTATGTACAGCCCCACAAAGGGAGGTTATTGGTTCACTTGGGTGCTGTTGCAGATGTTCCTTGTTTATTATGTGGTGTCGGCATTGTTCAGTCGGTTCGGAAAGAAGGTGGAGAATGTCGCCCTGTGGGTGATGTGGGTTGCGAGTGTCGGTGCATACCTCTCGCTCTATCTGCCTCAGACATTGGGCAAGTGGTATAAGACTGACTTTATGATGTACAGTTCGTTTTACGAGACATTGAAGTTTCTGCATTTCTTCTTGATGGGAAACATCGTTCATCGTTATTGGGGGCAGTCTCAGAGGCTGTTCGATACCCGCTGGTTTTTCCCTGTGGTAGCGGTGCTTGCTTTCCTTTGCTGTGCCGACATTTTCAGATGGCATCTGATGAAGATGGAATGGGCAAATCTGCCAAAAACACTCGCCATGTATTCGCTTATGTGTGTGGTTGTCATGGCGTTTCGACACTATCAGCAATACTTCGCAAAGGACACGCACATAGGACGGGGATTGCAATACATAGGCACTCGCACTCTTGACATCTACCTGCTCCATTTCATTCTCTTGCCCAAAATGCCGCAGGTGGGAAAGTGGCTGAATGAGAACCAGCCAAACTTTGCCGTTGACATTGTTTTGGCAGTAGGAGTGGCACTCGTGGTGATTGCTTTCTGTCTGCTTGTCAGCAATGTGCTTCGTGTAAGCCCCATATTAAAAGAATATCTGTTCGGAAGAAAATGAAACAGCGAAATCACGCATTCGACCTTTTGTGCGGCATTTGCATCGTCCGCATGATTATGCTTCACATCACCAACGCTTGTGGCTTTGGCAAGACTGATTGGTGGATGCCCATCATGCACTGGTCTTATTTCTTTATGTCTTTCTTTTTCTTTAAGGCGGGCTATTTCAACAAGACCGTTTCGGGCAATACCAAAGAGTTCTTGACGGACAAGGCGAAACGCCTTCTTGTTCCATATCTTGCTTGGGGCATCATCGGGAATATCATCTATTTCTTCTTCGTAATCTTTATTTTCGACCCTAACAATGCACTGTCTAAGCAGGTGAGGTTGAGCCATTTATGGGAGTCGAGCCAGTTCTATGGTAACATTCCGTGCTGGTTTCTTTTCTCGTTCTTTATGGCGTATGCCGTCGCACACCTCATCACTAAAATACCTCCTCTGTTTAGGATAAGGATTGGAGGAAAGACACGGAACTTCAAGATACATTGGTTCATATTCCTCTTGCCTTTCGTCAGTTACTGGATGTGGACTTTGGACAACCCTATGTGGATGGGCTTTGACAATGTATTCATCGGCATATACCTCTTTTACATAGGTCGTGTGTGGCATTTCGCCATTGAGAAGATGGGCAAAAACGTGACACTTGGTGTGTCGGGCATTATTCTTGCGGTGTTCATCTGCATCAATGCTTTTAGTGATGGAGAATACACAATGGTGGATAATATATGGAAGGGTAATCCCGTCACAACCGTCATAGCCATCACCCTCGCTTTGTGCGGATTGTCGGGCATTTTGCTGAGTGTGAAAATGCCACGCATACCAGTAATCAACTACATCGGAGAGCATTCAATGGTCTTCTTCGTGGCTCACTATCCGCTGATGATGCTATACAAGATGATACGTTCTGCAAATGTGAGAACATTGCGTGACCATTGGGACGATTATACCATTCTGATACTCATTCTGTTTGGTGTGTGCTTCCTGTTGGTTCCCCATGTGGAAAAAGTGCCGTGGCTATCGGGGCGATTTAAGAAAAAAGCATTACCTTTGCAATCGGAAACCTAAAATATCGTGTGATGTACAACAATAGAGTAGTAGTTTACACATCGGGAACTTTTGATATGTTCCACAGCAACCACCTCAAGATGATAGAGTATGCTCGCGGATTGGGCGACACGCTCATCGTTGGGGTCAGCACCGACGAACTGGTGTGCAGTTACAAGCGTCCGCCCATCATTCCTTTTGAGGAACGTATCTCTATTCTTAAAGCGTTGAAATACCCCGATGTGGTCATTCCTCAGCATTCGCTCGACCATACGGAGTTGGTCAAGAAACTAAACATAGATGTATTTGTCGTAGGTGACGACTGGACTGGCAAGTACGACTATCTCAAGGACTTAGGTGTCACCGTCTTCTACTTCCCATACGGTGCTGGAGTCTCCTCCACCAAAATCAAACAGGAGATTTTGGAGAACTACAACGATATGAAGGCAAAGAATGAGACGAAGGTTAACCCTGATGTAAAAGTAAAGTAAAAAACATGAAGAAAGCATTGGTTGTTGGAGGTGCGAATGGCATAGGGCTTACCATTGCTACGGAATTTGCAAAACGTGAAGAGTGCGAGAAAGTTTATATCGTAGATAAAGCCCCTGTGCCTACTGAATATCAGAATAGCAAATTTGAGGTGCATTCTTTTGATTTGACGGCTACTGACTACTCGCTGTTTGACCAATTTTTAGATTGCGATACCTTAATGATTACAGCAGGGTTTGGGCGTTTAGCATTGTTCCGCGATGTAGCCGAGGAAACAATCGTAAATTCTTTCAATGTAAACACTTTGCCTGCATTAAGAATAATCCATCGTTTTTATCCAAAGTTAGAGGCTAAGGAAGATTTCTATTGTGGTGTTATGGTAAGCATAGCAGGCTTTATGACCTCCCCGTTCTTCTCTGTGTATGCAGCCACAAAAGCCGCTCTGAAAGTGTTTATAGAGAGTGTGAATGTGGAACTTCTCAAGGCTGGTTCAACCAATCAAATTCTAAATGTCTCCCCCGGCTCTATCAAAGGGACAAGTTTCACAAAAGGGAAGACGGATTTGTCGCAAGTGGAGTCTCTCGCAAAAGAAATCATAGAGAATATGGAACGGAAGAACGACCTTTTCATTCCGCAGTACGAAGAGGTCTATCGCAATGTTCTTGAACGCTATCACGATGATTTCAGAGCAGAGGGTCTGCATTCATACGAATATAAAGTAAATAGCGGAAGAGTGCAGGGGTAATCACCAAATCTCCACATCCTCCGAATGATACTCCGCCCCCGGATTTTTAGGCAACTGCATATAGTCCCCATATCTATATGCAAGGCATTTCTCCGCCTCTTTCATTATTGGTGCAGTCGTATTCTCATACGCCACATATCGCACGGGCAGATAATCCTCTTTCACGCTTTTTTGGAAATAGGGAATGCCTAATGCGAAATCATAGTATTTGGTAGGGAAAATGGCTGATAACCCTCTGAGAATGGGGAAGATAACATTCCTGTTGAACATCGCTAAAGCCCTCACCTTTCCCATCGCCTTTGCTGGATTGTCAGCAGTACGTATCATTTTATAGGTGTGTCCGAATGTCGCATTCGACAATTTGTGAACCCACAGCGGAATGCGTTCCAAAGGAAAAATATCTATCCATATTCCATGCTCTTTCCACACCTTGTCATATCCATTCCTCTCAAACAGACGGCTGTTTCTGTCCCTCACTTTCGCAAACTGAAAGAAATAGTTCTTGTCCGTTGTGTGCCACTGCAATGCTAAATTTTCAGGCAATTCTCTTGGCAGAATTTCCATCAGTCGCTCAAAGTCTGGCCGCAACATCTCTATGTCGAGGTCATCATCCCACGGAATAAATCCATGATGACGAACAGCCCCCAGCATACTTCCTCCTGACAACCAGTATGATATGCCGTGCTTTCTGCAAATGCCGTCAATCACTCCCAGTATTTCCAGCATTCTCTCCTGCATCCGCCGTGTCAGCGACCCATCGGGATTATATTTAGCCCTCAGTTCGTTTGGGTCAAAATTCATATCTGCCATATCTGATGCAAAATTAAATAAAATTTTTGTTATTATGCAGAAAAACCTTATTTTTGCAAAAAGAAGAACAAAAGATGACCGCCCCCGTTGCCCTCTTTGTATATAACCGTGCTGACAACACACGGAAAACCGTTGAGCATCTCCTTGCCAACACGCTTGCTAAGGACACGGAACTGTATGTGTTTTCCGATGGAGGAAAAGATGAGGCGTCGTGGAAAAAAGTTAATGAAGTGCGGCAGTATCTGCACCGTCTGAAAGAGGAGAACGAGCAGACAAAGGCTTTGAAACATATTACCATAATTGAGCGGCCCGAAAACATCTACCTTGAACGAAACATCATTGAAGGCATTGCACAAGTGTTTGAAAACCACGACCGTATCATCGTTCTTGAAGACGACATCTGCACCTCTCCCTATTACCTGCAATACATGAACGAGGCGTTCGACCTCTATCGCGACATCCCCCAAGTCATGCACGTGGCAGGCTTCACGAACCTCGACCTCCGCACGCCTCCGTTCTACTTCACGCCCCACATGTCGGGCTGGGGCTGGGGGACATGGCGTGACCGCTGGCAACGGCACTTTGTCCACTACAACACCCGTGAGGAAGCACTGCAAGGCATGACCGAAGAAGACCTGTCAGCCATACAATACGGCGGTGTCTTTCCATGTCTCAAAAGCCTCTACAAACACCCCATTCCGTGGGATATATGTTGGGAAATAGCCATATACAAAGCAGGTGGACTCTGCCTCACCCCTTCTCACACGCTCGTCCGCAACATCGGCTTGAAGAACGGCACACACTTTCGCACCTTCTCCCTGCTTCAACGCTATGAGTACGACCGCCCCCCTATACAAACACCTCTACCCCTCACACGGATAGAGCATCCACAGAAAGACTTGCAGATAGAACAACTCTTTGCCCAAGCCATTACCGACTGGGGCATACGCTACACATTCATCGGCAAGATAATCCGCTTTATCTATAAGAAATTGCTGCACAAATAGAAAATAGTCCGTGCATCACTGCAGGGACTATCCAAACCTTTTTATTAACTTTTCAAATAACATGAAAAGAGGGTAAGATAGAGGCTTCCGAAAGCCTCTATCTTGTTGTTTATTGCGTGCGACTTACCAGAGGTCAAAGCCGCCGTCTATGCGATCCTTCGAGAGAATGTCGCCGCTACCCGCCTTAGTGTCTGAGTCGCTGAATACAGGGAAATCCACTGTGCTTGCCGCCAAAGGCAGTTCAACGCATATTTCCTCGACGAGCATTGTGGGTGATTCATATATCTTTTTCATAATAATATCTGTTTTAGAAAGTTTGTAAAATTATTGATTATTCAGAGTTACTTTACCAGAACCTTCTGGCCGTTAACAATGTAGATGCCCTTGCTTGGAGCCTGTACACGCTGACCAGCGAGGTTGTAGTAAACGCCGTCCTCAACAGCGGCAGGAGTGTCTACACCCTTGATTGCGGTAGCGCCATAGTCGAAGCCTTCGAAACCGATGAACTTAATGCCAAAGGCTGAATGTGGGAGGTAAACAGTACCTGCTGGCAGTGAAGTAACATCATCCTTGAGGGCATAGAAACCAACGCCTAAGCCGTCAGCAGGATTTGCGAGGACGAAGATGTTGGACAAACCTTCTGTCATATCTTCTGTCGCATACTCCAGTATATTATCAACCTCATCAGCCTCAGAAATAGCAGTCAATGTATATGTGCCTTCCTCTGCCTCAAGCACTACAGGAGTATTTGCAGGAGCAGTAGTAACTTTAACCAGTTTTGCAACCTTCTCGGAAACGGCATCGTCTTCTGCGTCAACAACATTTTGAACAACGTAGGCTGTAACTTCCTCGCCGAAATCAACTGCAACCGGAGTAACGAATGTTGCCCAACCTGCTTCAGAAACTTCAGCATTAACGATATATTTGTAGAGGGTGATGTCGGTGAATGTTGCGTTACCAATTGGCATCATATTAAGTATCACATTGCCAGCATCAGTTGTTGCGAAAGTTGTAGTATATGTATACCAGCAGTCTTCTACCTGAGGTCCTTTATCTGCAAGTCCGCATATTTGTGTTGGCAAAATGTCTCCTCCCTCAGCATCTTTAACCGATACTGTGAAATTCTTGTCGCCACCATTCCAACCTGTATATTTGAATGTCAACTCATAAACAGAATTTGCTTCAAGAGGCATCGTATAACCAACGGTTTCACCATACTTATAGGTTTGTCCAGCATGAACAAATACACCTCTTTGTGCGCTTGCGCCTGCAAGACCCGGGTATGTGCCATTAAATCCATCTTCAATCACCATACGGAGACCTGCTGCTGGAGACCAACCCGGAACATCTGCTGCGTTGTCACCAGAGTTTGCATTTGGTGTTGACAAAGCAAAGTCACCGTTGTAAATAGCGTTCATTGCCTCTGTATTCTCTGTCCACTCAGCCTTTGTCAATGCTTCTGTAGCAGCAACAACAGTCGTTCTATTATTCTCTATGTCTTGGTCAATTGCCTTAGCAGCGGCAAGAGCATTTATAGCCTCAACGTTAGCATATGGAGCATATTGACCTACCTCGAAACCAAGAGTGTTTCCTTCTACAGCCTCGATTGCAGCATTAAGAGCCTTATACTCGTCTTCTGTTGCAGGGTCTGCATAACTTACCTCGTAGAGGACGAAACCGTCAAAGTTAGTAGATTCATTCCAACCCATACGAACACCTACGTATGGAGTTCCTGCTGTAAATACATATTCAGTCTGTGACCACTCTGCTGTTGTTTTACCAGCACCCTGTGGCCATCCAAATTCTTTGATAACACCTGGGTCATACTCTGTTGTAGCATCGCTCATCTTGAAGAGAGCATTGTACTTGAAGTTATTTGCATCTGGAGCCTTACCGCTTGTGTAGACGCTGAAATAGTATGCCTTACCCGATTCAACCTCAACAGACTGGCAAAGAGTTTTTTCTGAACTAACTCCAGCACCATTTGTGGTAATGTATGCGCCATTATCGAAACCACCTGTGGAATGATAAGTAAAGTTACTGATGTCGGCGTCTACACTATATGGCTTATTAGTATTTCCTTCTTTTGAACAAGCCTTCCAACCTGTGACGCCTTCATCAAATGAACCGTTAACGAAGAGGTTTTCGCTGTTAATCTTGTATGCTACATCATCAACAACAACGATTTCAGCGTCATATATAATAGAAGTAACACTTGCTACATACCAGTTGCCAGAAGCAGCAATGTTCTTAATACCATACTTGAGCGTGCCATTAGTAACTACAACAGTCAGTGTAACGTCATCATATTCTTTGCCTCCAACAACTCCTCTGTCAACCACACTGATGCCGGCTGTTTTATCTTGAGCAAAAGCAACAGACAGACCTTCTCCTGTGGGGCATTCAAAACCACGATTAGAAGTGAAAGAAGCAGCCACTTTAAGAGTTACAGTGTAAACACCATTCTTCAATCCTGTGAATGTTTGAGTGAGGACATCACCTGCTCCAATAGAGCCTTGATTGTAGCGCTCTGCGCCTGGACCGTATACGCCAGTTGCGCCTTCCCATGCAGTAGGAGCAAGAATTACAACATCGTCGCCAACTGTATATTGAGTCTTGAATGCTTCCAAATAAGCAGCGTATTCAGTCTCATATTGAGAATAGGCTGTTGAATATGTTGTGTAATCTTCTGTTGAAACGGCAGCCCATACATCTTGTGCATCCTCATCTGTTGAAAGATAAAGGCGAGTGTCATAGTTTGAAGGAACGACAGAAAGATTACCCTCAAAAGCCTGATTGCTTATCTTAAACTGGTCATCCTCCAATGGTGTAATAACCCAATTGTCATAATTTGCTTGATTGTTACGATCCACATAGATGGCTTCTGCGTTGTCAGCAAAGACTGTAAACCAACCATTATTTTTTGTTTCCACTCTGTTATTCAAAGTCCATGTAGAACCATTGCTGTTCTTTGTAACTTTGAACTGAAAACCCTTACCTGCGTCAACAGACGCACGTGTTCCATAGTCGTTTGCGCCAAGGAAGAAACCACCAGCCTTAACATTGTAAAGGTACTGGATTGTGTTGCCGTCATCTACAAGTTCCGTAGTTTGAGGTGTTGGCTTTTCTGGTGCTACCAGTTTTTGTGCATTGGCATTAAATCCCAATGCACTGGCGACTACTGCCGCCAAGAAAAGTAATTTTCTTTTCATTGTTGTGAATAATTTTGGTTAATTAAAAGTTGTTTGTTATTTGTTTTAGTTGTCTTTATATACCCCTACAGTGAGTACCTTCAAATATTTGCAACGGCAAATGTAAGCAAAAAGTCTTTATTTACCCCCCCCGCGAGTTAAATTAAGTTAAAATAATAAAAATAGTTGTTTTTGACCACAAAATACGAATGAAGGAACCCCACATCAGACAAAAAGACATGTCGTCAACACAAATTCAATGAACTCTACAACGAAAATCATTTATGACCATTGGCTTATACCTCTCCACTTAGGTATAAGCCAATGGTCATATATTTTATAATGGTGTTTTTTAATGGCAAACACCATTATTATTCATTATATATATTATTACCTATTTATATATAGTATTATAATACAGATTATTTTATTGTACGCAGAAACTCTCTCAGCAGTTCGTCGTCCACGTCACCCATTTGATGCTCCTTCTCGGCATCGTCCTTCACCATTCTGAGCCATTTCAGATGAGCCTCCTCCGCCTCTTTCATCCAGTGGTCACGGTCGATAAACATATTGCCTCCGCAGTTCTGCATGATGAAGTTGGCGTATGCCTGTTCGCTCTGCTTGTAGTGCCGATGTATCTGCTGAAGCACCCCCTTCAGTTCGTCGGCAGTGCTGATGCCCCCGCTCTCAATGTCCTTTATCACACGGCCTATCTCGCTCTTGGGCGCAAGCATGCCCATCATGTCCACCCATTTCCCACCGTTGCTCTCGTCCGTCTCCGTGGTATTATTCTGGAAACAATGATAAAGGAAAAGTTTAATGATTACGTCATAGTATTGGATGCCTTTCACCAAGGCTAACTGCTTTATTTTACATCCCTTGTATTCATACACCTCAGTGTCTTCCGAGTGTTTCCTCTGCAAGTTTTGCAATATCTCCCTACCCTCCAACACCGACTGGATGATGTGCGGATTAGGGAAGGCGAAATTGACAATGTCATTCCTTGCGCTGAGAGGACGCACATCCCTCTTCTCCCACTTGTTTATGTCACGCCATGTGCCTACTGTCCTGATGTTCACGCCGGGCACAAGCCATGTGTCTCGCCCCTCGGCAATGACGTAACTGAAAGGCAGTTTATGCACTGTCGGATGCGTCTGCACTTTCCCCATTACCATAGAGAAACAGCCGATGTGTGCGGGCCACAGGATATGGCTGCCGCTTGCCGTCTTGCTGCCACGGTCGAGAGTACCCCAATGGATAGGACCCATTTTGTATGCATGGTTACTCTGGTTCGTTCCCGACCCGGCATTGTAGAAAGAGAATGCCCCGCCGATGAGCAGCGTGCTTTTGTGGTGACTCGTGGAGAAAGGCCCGCAGAACGCAGCACAAGCCTCGCCATTATCCATGTAACTGTTGGCAAAAAACAGGCTCGCTTCTGCCGAAAATCCTCTGCCGATATGCACCGACTCGCCCACAAAACAGTTGTCAATCTTCGCCCCGTCCATCACGCTTGCACCCGCGGCAACAATGCTGTTTTCAATGATTACGTCAGCCCCAATCAACGTGCCAGCATCGTCAGAACTCAAGATTGTGCTGTTGCTCAGTCGGCTGCTTCCCTGCACCTCGCACCCCTCGCCAATACACACGTTGCTCATCTCCTTCACACCCACAATTCTTGCCCCCGCACCTATGCTTGCCATATCATTCTCCATCTCCCTTTTTGCCAACTTTCTCGCCTCTGGCACATTTATCATCAGCCAAGCAATCTGTGCCGTCAGTCCATCGAAAATCACCACGTTTCCGTCGCCTCCCTCGTTAAGCACCGAGATGGTATTTCCATTGCCAAAAGTGCTGCCCTCCTGACTCGTGATTACACCGACATTGGCAATGTAGCATCTGTCACCTATCTGATAATTAGACACATATCCACGCACATTCTCCACAAGGCAGTCATCGCCAATGGTGACATTCCGCAACGTGGCGTTCCTCACACAGCAACGCCTTCTGAACCCGTCCTCTACCTCTATCGACCCGCTCAAACTCCCTATCTCCACATGCCCATAGAGCATCACATTGCTCATCTGTGAGGGCGAAAAACCCTCATCTACAAAGATGTCCGACCAGTCCTCTGCCCAACATCCGCGTTCCTCTAACTGAACAATCTCGTTTACGTCAAGTTCTCTCATTTTATTTCACCGTTTTCGTCATAGTTAGCATACAAGAAATCATTGTAAGGATATTTCTGCACATGCATTTCCCTCACTCTCTTGTAGAGCAACTCTCTAAACTCCTCAATGTTAGTGCGTTTCGCAGCCGAGATGAAGAAGCAGCCGAGCCTGTTATCCTCCGTCGCTTGCCCATTCTCAGGGTTCAGTTTCGCCATCCATGTGTGCATAAGTTCGTCCAGCGGGATGTTCTCTTTGGTGCGTGGCGTGAGGTCGTCCGCCTCCTTCTCCACCCATGTGTAGGCATCAATTTTGTTGAACACTATCATCTGAGGCTTGTCGGCACAGCCGAGGTCGCCCAATGTTTTCTCCACCACCTGTATCTGCTCCTCGAAGTCGGGGTGGCTGATGTCCACAACGTGTATCAGCAGGTCTGCCTCCCTCACCTCGTCAAGGGTGCTTTTGAACGACTCCACAAGGTCGGTCGGCAACTTGCGTATGAACCCGACGGTGTCTGACAGGAGGAACGGCAAATTATCGATGATGACCTTCCGCACAGTCGTGTCGAGCGTGGCAAACAGTTTGTTTTCTGCGAATATATCGCTTTTAGACAGCAGGTTCATCAATGTCGATTTCCCCACATTCGTATATCCCACCAGTGCCACTCTTATCAGTCTGCCCCTGTTCTTCCTCTGTGTCGTCTTCTGCTGGTCAATCTCCACCAGTCGCTGCTTCAGCAAGGATATTCGGTGTCGGATAATTCGCTGGTCCATCTCCAACTGCGTTTCTCCCGGACCACGCAATCCCACGCTACCTCCGCGCTGACGTTCAAGGTGTGTCCACAGGCGAGTAAGTCGTGGTAGCATATATCTATATTGTGCCAACTCCACCTGCGTTTTTGCTGCTGCAGTCTGCGCCCTCATGGCGAAAATGTCGAGGATAAGGCTTGTTCTGTCAAGGATTTTCACCTGCAATGCCTGTTCGATATTCCTTATCTGCTTTGCCGTCAGTTCATCGTCGAAAATCACCATGCCCACTGGCTGCGGCACATTTTCCTCCTCGCCATTCCGCACCTTCTTCGTGCCTGTCACAATGCTCGTCTGATATGGTCTGCCCAACGCTATCTGCTCCTCCCAATAGGCATCCACCTCGTCCTGCTTCTCCTTGATGAACGCCGCAATCTCCTCCAGTTTTCCGCTACCTATATAAGTCACGCTGCTTGCTCCATTCACCTTCTGAGTATAGCGACGAATGACCTTCGCCCCTGCCGTCTCCGCAAGGAACTCCAACTCATTCAGATATTCGTTAGTCTTTCTCTCATTCTGCTGAGGCGTAACAAGACCCACTATGACAGCCGTCTCGACCTTTGCCTCCGAAATCACAAATTCTTTCATTTCCGTCTATTTGGCTACAAAAGTACAAATATTTGCTGAATATCGCACGCCATAAGCAAGAATTTTTCTTTTGTCCGCACATTTGCCCCCTGCACAACCCCTCAACATTCAGCGAAACAACCTACAAGGATACTGGGTAACAACCATACAAAGACGCAGGGTATCAACCGCACAAAGACGCAGGTATCAACCGCACAAGGATGCAGGTATCAGCCGCACAAAGATATAGGTCTGAACCTCATAACAATATGGCTACAAACCCTATACATACATAGGTATAAAATAGCGCATGGAGCAATATCTATACAGTAACATTACCCCTACTCAGCCGTATGCGCCCTTAAAATATAAGTTATGTTTTATAAAATTTAAGTTTAATTTTACAAAATATAGG
>JAFLUT010000034.1 GCA_022508665.1 Prevotellaceae bacterium
ACGGCTGACTATTGTAATCGTGAACGGCAGGGCATTTCAGCGGTGCGCCGTTGTCGTTCTGGACAGTAAAAGGGCAGTTTGGGTAGCGCTAAACTGCTTACTGTGAACTCGATAAACTTCTATGACCATAAATGTCTTTTCATCGAACTGACGTTACCTTAGGGCTATGGCTGATGAGGCTACAACAACATAGCGAAGAAATTTGCCTACAAACGACCAAAACATCACACCCCACACGTTGGCACGCAGAATGCCGAGTGAAATAGAAATGGCTGTTCCGAAGATAGGAAGAAATGAGAAAGCCGCTATCCACGACCCTTTTTTCTCTACATAGTTGCGAGTGCGTACCAAACGTTTCTCCTTCACGTGCATCCAACGAGAAATTTGCTCAACACTGCCGATGCGGCCAATATAATAGTTAAACATCGACCCCATGACATTGCCTAATGTACCGCTTATTATTGTGAGCATGGGGTTCATATCAGTTGTAACCAACAATGCTCCCATTACCGCTTCTGAACTGAACGGCACGAATGTACCTGCGAGGAAAGACGCCATTGCCATGCCCCAGTAGCCGTATTCTATGAAAAACTGATTTAGTGAGTCCAAATGAAGATAATTTAGTAAATCTGAACAATATATTATAATGTAGTGTATGCAAAGTTATGATTTTTGGCTGATATGCAGCGTACATGTGGCATTCTTTTCTTTTTGATATATCGTGAAATCACTAAAACGCTACGTGATTTGCTATAAAAGTTATCGTTTTCGCCCTTCATCGGACAAATTATAATGTCACATGGCATATATGGCACATCATTAAGGAGAGTTATCTGCGAGGTGCATATAGTTACTGAAAAAGCACGTGCGGTTTGTTTTGGTACGGTTTTTTTCGTACCTTTGTGGCGAAATCAAAAAAACTTAATGACATGAAATTGCTTTTGCTTGGTAGCGGCGGCCGTGAGCACGCCTTGGCTTGGAAGATTGCGCAGAGCCAGAAGATCGAGAAACTGTACATTGCACCGGGAAATGCCGGCACTGCCAATGTTGGCGAAAATGTGCCTCTGAAGGCTGATGATTTCGTTGGAATCAAGGATTTTGTGCTTTCGCACGGCGTTGACATGGTGGTTGTTGGACCCGAAGACCCGCTTGTGAAGGGCGTGTATGACTTCTTTAAGCAGGATGAGCAGTTGAAGGATGTGCCTGTGATTGGTCCAAGCAAGGCAGGGGCTGTGCTTGAGGGCAGCAAAGATTTTGCCAAGAGTTTCATGCAGCGTCATGGCATTCCAACGGCGGCTTATCGCTCGTTTACAAGTGCTAATATAGCCGATGGAATCGCCTTTTTAGAGACTTTGCAACCTCCATACGTTTTGAAAGCGGACGGTCTTTGTGCAGGCAAGGGAGTACTCATCCTGCCTACTCTTGAAGAGGCGAAAGCGGAGTTCAGAGGTATGCTTGACGGCATGTTTGGCGATGCGAGTGCCACGGTGGTGGTTGAAGAGTTCCTTTCGGGCATTGAATGTTCAGTGTTTGTTCTTACTGACGGCAAAAACTATAAGATACTGCCCGAGGCGAAGGACTACAAGCGTATAGGCGAAGGAGATACAGGGCTGAACACAGGAGGCATGGGCAGTGTATCACCTGTTCCATTTGCTGATGCGGAGTGGATGAAGAAGGTTGAGGAACGTATTGTAAAACCAACAGTAGAAGGACTTTCTGCCGATGAAATCGACTATAAAGGCTTTATTTTCTTTGGTCTCATCAAGGTTGACCGTGACTACGCATACGCCAAGGCTGGCGACCCTGTTGTGATAGAATATAATGTACGTATGGGTGACCCAGAAACGGAAACTGTGATGTTACGTATCAAGAGTGACTTGGTAGATTTGTTGGAGGGTGTAGCAGAAGGTAACCTCAACACTCGCACATTAGAGTTTGACCCACGCTCTGCTGTATGTGTGATGATGGTAAGTGGCGGTTATCCGCAAGAGTATAAAAAAGGTTTCCCAATCACAGGTATTGATAAGGTGGAAGGCTCAGTTGTTTTCCATGCAGGAACAGCGGAAAAGGACGATGAAATCGTTACTGCTGGCGGTCGTGTGATAGCCGTAAGTTCTTACGGAGACACACAAAACGAGGCTCTTGTAAAATCATTTACCGAAGCAGATAAGATAAATTTTGAGGGTAAGTATTTCCGCCGTGACATAGGTAAGGATTTGCTTAACTTATCGTGCTAATTCCTGACAAATTCTGTCTTGGAAATTTCGTGCGGCTTGTGAAGAAAGGGCGCCATTGGTTAGTATAGAAAACGCCAACTGGTGTCCATTTTTTGCTGTTACATATCCGCAGAGAGTAATAACACCTTTGACTGTGCCTGTCTTGGCATGTACATTGCGGTAGGCATTGCCCGATTTCATGCGGTTTGCCAATGTGCCGTCAACTCCTGCGATAGGTAGGGCAGGGTAGAAGTATCTGTATATGTTGCTATCCTTGTATGCATAGCGTAGCATCGCCACTTGGGCGTCGGCTGTGATATAGTTGTAAAGCGATACGCCACTGCCGTCAGCCACATCAACGCAGGAAGTGGAGGTATTGGCATTGCGAAGCACATTTTCTATTTGCTTTACCCCATCTTTCCAAGTGCAGTATTTGCCTGCTGCAGCGTTGGCAAGCAAGTAAAATATGGCTTCGGCATGCAGGTTGTCAGAGTGTTTCAACATCCTTTGCATTACTTGGTCGATAGTGCGAGTTTTAGTGTAGAAGGCGGTGCCGTTATACCCATACTCTTTCTGTTCATATTCTATTGGTGACGCCGGATTGTTTGCCGATACAATGTGTATGGCATATAGTTCTTCGCTGAGTATTTGTATGAAATGTTCAGCAGGATGAAAAGAAGTGTCATGTGAGTAGGTTGTAAACTGTCTGGCAGATTTCCCACGTTCTATCATAAGGGGGCAGAGATAAGGCTGATTATTGCTTGGCACATCGTCCCAACACCAGCCATTGCCGTAAAGGTCCTTGCTTTTCATACTGGTATCGCCATAAATTTTGCCGTTTATAGCCTTTATGCCAAGCGAACTTATTTGGTGTGCCAATTCTCGCAAGTCGGAGAAAGAATACATGGGGTCGAAACCTCCAACTACATAGACATCGCCATTAAGTACACCTTCGGGCGAAATGCTTCCTGTGTAATAGCCTCTGGTCTTAAATTCGTACTGTGAACCGAGTATGCTAAGGGCGGAAATGGCAGTGAGAACTTTCTGCGTTGATGCAGGGCGCATGATTTTGTAACTGTCGTAGTCCCACAAAAGTGAATCGGCAGTCAAATCCCATACACTGATGCCAACGTTGTACCTTGCGCTGTCAGCCTCTCTGGCAATTTTGTCGAGTTCTGTTTTAATGTGTTCCTCCCATAATAACCCAACTGTCACATCTGTTTGAGACGCATCAAAAACCTTGATGAAATCGTTGTTTTCAGAGTCAATGGTTGGTGCAGTATCAATTTTTGAACGAGTAGGGAGTGGGTCTTGTCCTTGTACATGTAAAACAGGTAACATTACCAGTAAGGTTGTTGCCAAGAGTTTGCTTTTCAACAATGTCAGTATGGGGTATTGCTTGTTCACTTTTAGTTAGTTTTATGGGTATTAATAAAGGTAATAGAGATATAAAAATAATAGAGGGGATAGATGTTGTTGACCTATCCCCTCTATTATTCTTATTCTATAGGACTTGTCATGCCCACCTCAATGCGGTTGCCGCTCTTAAAGATTGTCTTTGCCATCTCTTGAATGTCGGCAGTCGTGATGCTGTTGAGTGTGTCTTCGTAAGGGGCCACGTTGTCCTCTCCATAGAGGGCGTATGTTTCCATTTGGTTCATCCAATAGCCGTTGCTTTTAAGGTTTTCAGCGTGCTTGCGAAGCATATATTCTTTTGTCTTCTGCAAGTCCTCCTCCTTCGGACCATTGTTTACCATATTCTCTATACCCTGATAAACGATTTCTGTCATCTTAGCACGTTTCTCTGGGGCAGTAGGAAGTTGGATTTGTATTGTTGCCTCCTCTTGTGGGTAACGGCTCAAACCGCCATTTACAGGCACTCCGTATGCACCGCCTTCATCTTCACGAACAGTCTCGGTATATGTCAAACTCATGATTTGGTCAAGGATGTTGACTGTGAGTATATTCTTGAGATTTACCTTTACAGGAGCATGATAAAGGAAAAGAACGATTGCATTAGGTGTCTCCTGATGCTTCTCAAACACATTGGTGATTTCTCCGTCAGCAGCCTTCAAGTCAATGATATTGTATTTCTCTGAACCTTTCTTTGTTGGAAGAGCGCCGAGATACTTGGCAAGTAACGGAGCAATGGTGTCTGCGTCGCAGTCACCGACGATGAAGAACTCAAAGTCGTCGCCATCGGCAAAACGCTCTTTGTAGAGTTCGATGATGCGGTCATAGTCAATCTTGTCGAGATCTTCTGGCTTAGTGCGCACGGCACGTATATTATTGTTATATACCACCTTAGCGATAGTGTCTTGCAGGGCCGTTGTTGGTTGAAGTTCTTGGTTCTTCAAGTTTGCTTTTCTGCGTTGGATAGCCGAATTGAACGCTTCTACATCCTTGCGTGGAGCAGTGAATTTAAGGTATGTCAACTGAAGCATAGTTTCAAAGTCTTTCTTCACGCATGAGCCAGAGACATTCTCGCTATTTGTACCGACGCTTGTATTTGCATTCGCTTGAATACCAGCCAGTTTCTTGTCGAGGTCAGTAGCACTGAAATTACCAAGTCCGCCAACAGATACCCAGCCGATATTGCCCGTCTGCGAGTATTCGTCGTTGCTGTAAAGCGATGTACCACCCCAACTGTGACCGCTCATGCTGATGCGGTTTGGAGTGAAGTCAGTCTTTTTTACATGCACCTTCACACCATTGCTCAAAGTGATGAGTTTAGCACCGAACTTGTCGTCGGTAATCTTCTTCACCTTGCCCGGCTTAGGCATGTTTGCAATGAGTGGCTCATCGCTAACTTCTTCTTTCAGAGGCTCAATATCCTCTTTGTCCACTTCTGCCAGCCAACTCAAAACCTCTTCCTTCGTTGGCAATACATTGCCTTCCTTGTCGGTTGCGAAGAGAGCCACCACAAGGTTAGAGTCAGGCATTTCTTCAAGCAGTTGATTTACCATTTTAACCTCAAACGTAGGTATCATTTGGTTCAGAATGCTATGTTCCCACTCAATGCCGGGCATAGGCTCGTTGTCAATGAAGTTTCTAACGCACTCATTCACATAACTTTTGCTTCTTACCTTGTCTCGCTGCTGGTAAGCATTCTCTATCTGAGAAAGGAATTCAGACTTGAATCTCTCAAATTCGCTTACCGTAAATCCGTACTTCTTAGCACGCAGAATTTCTCGGTAAAGCCCTTGTATACCCTGCTTGTATTCTCCATCTCGGCATACCACTGCACCGCTGAGCGATGCCTTTGTCTTAGATACGAGGAAATCGTCATAGTCGAAACTTGCACTGAGGAACGGAGCATTTTCTTTATGAAGAATGTCGCTTATACGCTCGCCGAACATCGAACCTATGGCACCAGTAAGTACATTCACCATATAATAAGGCATTGTGTTCTTCATTTCTCGTGGGAAAGCATCGGTTTTCCACATTATATATGCCACATTCTGTGCCTGTTCCTTGTCCTTGTTGATAGATACGATAGGTTCTTTGTTGTCTGGCACAGGAAAATACTCGAATGGTGCAGCATCTTCACCTGCTGGCTCTATGTCTGCAAAGATTTCCTCTATTTTCCTTTCAACATCTTCCAAATTGATGTCGCCGACAATCACGATACTCTGGAGGTCGGGGCGATACCACTTGTGGTAGTAACTGCGCAATGCCTCGTATGGGAAGTTCATCACTATGTCCATTGTGCCGATAGGAAGACGCTCGCCATACTTGCTTCCGGGATAGAGTTCGGGCAATGCTTTCTCGTACATACGCATCATGGCAGAAGAACGCATACGCCATTCCTCATTGATGACACCACGTTCCTTGTCTATCTCCTTGTCTTCCAGCAAGAGGTCGTGGCTCCAATCGTGAAGGATGAGCAGACATGAGTCAATAGCACCCTCAATCTCTACGTTCACATTATCTATATTATATACAGTCTCGTCGAAAGATGTGTAAGCATTCAGATTTTCGCCGAACTTCACGCCGATGCTTTCGAGATACTTCTTCAATTTATCGCCCTCGAAATGTGTTGTGCCATTGAAACACATGTGTTCAAGGAAGTGAGCCAATCCTCGCTGATTGTCATCCTCTTGGATTGAGCCTACTTTCTGAGCGATGTAGAAGAATGCACGTTTCTCTGGCCACTCGTTGTGGCGGAGGTAGTAAGTCATGCCGTTGCTAAGAGTTCCCTTGCGGACGGTAGAGTCCATTGGTACGGTCATGAACAAGTCTTGTATGTCTTGCGCCACGACAGAGCCGAATGATGACACAAGCATGACCAAAGTGAATAATAACTTTTTCATGTGATTTTCAGTCTTTGTTATGTATGTTCTAAACTATTGAATTTACTTGTCTTTCTTATCCAAAGCATGCCATTCGTAGTCCACCGTGTAGTGCAGTCCTCGGCTTTCTTTTCGCTCCAATGCTTGCCGAGTGATAAGGTAGCCCACATTTATCATATTGCGGAGTTCGCAGATGTCACGAGTGGGTTTCACACGCTTGAACAGATGCTCTGTTTCCTCATAGAGCAGGTCGAGCCGCTCCCACGCACGGTGCAGACGCAGGTCGGAACGCACGATGCCAACGTATGTTGACATGATTTGCCCCACCTCCTTAACATCTTGAGCAATAAGCACTTTCTCCTCATTCGTCATTGTTCCCTCATCGTTCCACTCCGGTACATTTTCGTTGAACTCATATTGGTCAATGACCTCGAGCGAATGCTTTGCTGCCGCATTGGCGTACACCACAGCCTCTATCAGCGAGTTAGAAGCCAAACGATTGCCGCCGTGCAGACCAGTGCATGAACATTCCCCCACAGCATACAGACGATGAATGCTTGACTGACCGTCCAAATCTACCTTGATACCGCCACACATATAGTGAGCGCTCGGTGCCACAGGGATATACTCTTTCGTTATGTCGATGCCGATAGACAGACATTTTGCGTATATATTAGGGAAATGGTGCTTCGTCTCCTCCGCATCCTTATGAGTGACATCAAGGCATACATGGTCTAACGCATGGATTTTCATTTCGTTATCAATAGCACGAGCCACAATATCACGAGGGGCGAGGCTCAATCTCTCGTCATACTTCTGCATGAACTCCTCGCCATTTGGCAGTCGCAAAATGCCACCATACCCACGCATCGCCTCCGTGATGAGATATGCAGGATGCGTCTCCGCAGGGTTGAACAGAACAGTTGGGTGAAACTGCACAAACTCCATGTCCTGCACCTTTCCCTTAGCACGGTACACCATTGCTATGCCGTCGCCTGTGGCGATGTTAGGGTTAGACGTTGTGGCATATATGGCTCCTGTGCCTCCTGTCGCCATTAAAGTAACTTTCGACAGATAAGTATCGACTTTCCCAGTCGTTGGGTTCAGCACATACGCACCGAAACACTCGATGTCTGGCGTGCGACGTGTCACCCTTATGCCAAGATGATGCTGCGTGATAATCTCCACAGCAAAATGATTTTCAAATATGTCAATGTTTGGATTGCTACGCACAGCCTCCACCAGTCCTCTCTGTATCTCCGCCCCCGTGTCGTCTGCATGGTGTAGAATGCGGAACTCCGAGTGTCCTCCCTCACGGTGCAGGTCAAATTCACCGTTTTCCTTGCGGTCGAAATTAACCCCCCATTTCAGCAGGTCTTTAATTCCCTCTGGACCACCAGTCACCACCTGCCTTACAGCCTCAGGGTCGCTTATCCAGTCGCCTGCAATCATGGTGTCTTCAATGTGTTTCTCAAAATTATCCACCAGCAGGTTTGTCACCGAGGCAATGCCTCCTTGAGCCTTAGCCGTGTTAGCCTCCTCGAGGGTTGTCTTGCAGACAATAGCAATTTTGCCCTTCTTCGCTTCTGCAACTTTCAAAGCATAACTCATACCAGCCACACCCGAGCCGATGATGAGAAAGTCATATTTCTTTGTCATAATTTAGCCAAGTTTGACGTGCAAAGGTAATGATTTTTCCCGACAAAGATGTGTTTGTATAGCAAAAGTGTATCTTCTACTTGTTCTTTTGCTAAGAAATACACATCTTATAGCGTTTCCGAATAACAGTGATATGTTCTGATTGTATGCCAAGAAACATAGATACACGATAGTGTATCCTCTTTTCTCAGAACTTCCACATATTATATAATATATAAATAAAACACACCCTAACCAAATTTGGTTAGGGTGTGGAGTACCGAGTATTAGTCAGCGAGTTTTGCCTTGATGAACTCGCGGTTGAGGCGAGCGATGTTGGCGATAGTTTCGCACTTAGGGCAAACGGCTTCGCAGGCACGGGTGTTGGTGCAGTTGCCGAAACCGAGTTCGTCCATCTTAGCAACCATTGCCTTGGCACGGCGTGCAGCCTCTACGCGACCTTGTGGAAGGAGGGCGAGTTGGCTAACCTTTGAAGAAACGAAGAGCATTGCCGAACCGTTCTTGCAGGCAGCCACGCACGCACCACAACCGATGCAAGAAGCGCAGTCCATCGCCTCGTCAGCATCTGGCTTAGGGATGAGGATAGCGTTGGCATCCTGTGGAGCGCCTGTGCGTACAGTGGTGTAGCCACCAGCCTGTATGATTTTGTCGAATGCTGTGCGGTCAACCATGCAGTCCTTGATGACAGGGAAACCTGCTGAGCGCCAAGGCTCGATGGTGATTACATCGCCGTCGTTGAACTTACGCATATAGAGTTGGCAAGTGGTTGCGCCACGCTCGGTCTTGCCGTGAGGCGTACCGTTGATGTAGAGCGAACACATACCGCAGATGCCCTCGCGGCAGTCGTGGTCAAACACGAAAGGCTCTTTGCCTTCTGCTATCAACTGTTCGTTCAGGATGTCGAGCATTTCGAGGAACGAAGTATCACCAGGGATGTCCTTCATTACCTTCTCTTCAAAATGAGCATTAGTGTCCTTAGGACCGTTCTGCTTCCAGTATTTTACTGTGAATGATGTTAATACTTTTTCAGCCATGGTGATTAGTTCTTATAGTTACGTGTTTGTACCTTAATTGCTTCATACTCAAGAGGCTCTTTGATGAGCGACGGAGCAGTGGCATCGTTGCCTTCGTACTTCCAGCAGCCAACGTAGAAGAAGTTTTCGTCGTCGCGCTTTGCTTCGCCTTCCTCTGTCTGATGCTCCTCACGGAAGTGTCCACCGCAAGACTCCTCGCGAGAGAGTGCGTCGTATGCGATGAGTTTACCCATTGTGATGAAGTCGTCGAGGTGGATAGCCTTGTCGAGTTCGACATTGAGACCGTCACGCTCGCCCGGAATGAAGAGGTTGGTGTCGAACTCTTTGCGAAGTTCGTCAATGAGTTTGATACCCTTTTCGAGACCTTCCTTCGTGCGACCCATGCCTATGTATTCCCAGCAGATGTGACCGAGTTCCTTGTGGAGAGAATCCACAGAACGCTTACCCTTGATGTTCATCAGTTTCTGGATGCGGTCTTCAGTTGCCTTCTCAACAGCAGCAAATTCAGGTGCATCGGTGGAGATGCGAGGCCAGATTGCTTGGTCTGCAAGATAGTTCTGAATAGTGTATGGCAGAACGAAATAACCGTCTGCGAGACCCTGCATGAGTGCGGAAGCACCGAGGCGGTTAGCACCGTGGTCGGAGAAGTTGCACTCGCCGATAGCGAAGAGACCTGGGATAGATGTCTGAAGTTCGTAGTCAACCCAAATACCACCCATTGTGTAGTGGATAGCAGGGAATATCATCATTGGGTTGTAATAATCAACGCCATTTACTGTCTTACGTTTTTCGCCAGGATTAACGTCGGTGATTTCCTCATACATATCGAAGAGGTTACCGTAACGCTGACGGATTACGTCGATGCCGAGACGCTGGATAGACTCTGAGAAGTCGAGATATACAGCGAGACCTGTGTTGTTCACACCGAAGCCCTTGTCGCAACGCTCTTTTGCAGCACGAGAAGCCACATCACGAGGAACGAGGTTGCCGAATGCTGGGTAGCGACGCTCGAGGTAGTAGTCGCGGTCTTCCTCTGGGATTTCATATCCCTCCTTTGTGCCTGCCTGCAATGCCTTTGCATCTTCCAGTTTCTTTGGAACCCAAATACGGCCGTCGTTACGCAGAGACTCAGACATCAGCGTGAGTTTAGACTGCTTGTCGCCATGAACAGGGATACAAGTTGGGTGAATCTGAACGTAACATGGGTTTGCGAAATAAGCACCCTTGCGGTAGCATGACATCGCTGCTGTCACGTTACATCCCATCGCATTGGTAGAGAGGAAGTAAGTGTTGCCGTAACCACCAGTAGCGATAACCACTGCATTGGCAGTGAAACGCTCCAGCTTACCTGTTACAAGGTTCTTTGCGATGATACCTCTTGCTCGTCCGTCGATAACGACAACATCAAGCATTTCATAACGTGTATAGAGTTTTACCTTGCCAGCGTTCACCTGTGCTGAAAGTGCTGAGTATGCACCGAGAAGCAACTGCTGACCAGTCTGACCCTTAGCGTAGAATGTACGAGACACCTGAGCACCACCGAAAGAGCGGTTTGCCAATGTGCCGCCATACTCGCGAGCGAAAGGTACGCCCTGTGCCACACACTGGTCGATGATGGAATTGCTGACCTCAGCAAGACGATACACGTTTGCCTCGCGAGCGCGGTAGTCACCACCCTTCACAGTGTCGTAGAAAAGGCGATATATGGAGTCACCGTCATTCTGATAGTTCTTAGCCGCATTGATACCACCCTGTGCAGCGATAGAGTGTGCACGGCGTGGAGAGTCCTGAATGCAGAAGTTCAGCACGTTGAAGCCCATTTCGCCAAGCGAAGCGGCTGCCGATGCACCTGCCAAACCTGTACCAACTACGATGACATCGAGTTTGAGTTTGTTCTTAGGGTTCACAAGACGCTGGTGAGCCTTATAGTTCGACCATTTCTCAGCAACTGGTCCCTCAGGTATCTTAGAATCTATATTGATTGCCATAATGTTTATTCAATTTTTAATGATTTTACATCCAGAAAGGAACAACCTTGCCGTCCATGCCACCAAGACAGTCAGGGCAGAGAGAGAATGCGATAGCCACGATAGCAAACATTGCCATAACGACTGTTGACCAAACGTAGCCGATGCACTTCCAACGGCAGAACCAAGTGTGACCGCTCCAGCCGATAGTCTGCATAGCCGACCAGAAGCCGTGAGTGAGGTGGAACCAAATGGCCACAATCCAAATCAGGTAAAGCACCGTGAACACAGGGTTGGAGAAAGTGTACTTAATCCAGCCGAAACCGTCAGTAGGCGCGTATGCACCTTCCGTGCCAGCCAACTCTGCCCACATCATGTTGCACCAGAAGTCGTGCAGGTGAAGCAGCAGACCGAGGCACACGATGATGCCCAGCACCAGCATGTTCTGACTTGCCCATTCCACAGCCTTTGGCTTGTCGGTGATGGCATACTTGTTGTTGCCACGAGCCTTGCGGTTTTGGAAAGTAAGGATAAAGGCGTAGATGACGTGAATTGCCATGAGGGCAGCCAAACCGCAAGTAGCCACGATAGCATACCAGTTAGAGCCGAGCAATTCGCAAATCTGGTTGTACGCCTCAGCACTGAAAAGTGCCACTACGTTCATGCACCCATGAAACGTAAGGAAGAGAATAAGCGCCAGTCCTGTCACAGACATAATCACTTTCCTTCCGATTGAAGAGTTACATAACCACATAAAATTGTTAATGAATTAAATTATTAAAAATGATTTGTTGTTTCCTTTCTTCTGTTGAAGATGTAAATAAATGCAAAAATACCTCTAATTTCCTAAACTCCCAAGGTTTTGGCTAAAAATCTTTGTTTGATGCTGCGATTTTCTTTTAATGCCCACATTCAGCCACGCAAACGGATAGCCCCATAGAGTTAGTCCGATGAACTCACAACCGTTCATTATTACATCCTTATGCCATGTCCCGTAAAAGCCAATTAAAGTTGCACTCAAAAACGGTCTGAGGCAGACCACTATATGCGGTCTGCCCCAGACCGGTATATGCGGTGTGGGTCAGACCGTTTCATTGGTCGTTAGCGGAGTGTCTTTGTGGACGTTTGTGATAGGTCGAAAAAGTCCGCTAACGAGAGGGGTAAATGCTGTTGGTTGGTCGGTGAGTGTGGCGTTAAACGACCACTATTGCAAATCGCTGGAAATTCATCGACCTCACATTATGAACTTCTTCCCGTCCAGAAAGGCTTCCTTGGTGGCAAAAGGATGCTTTTTATTGCCGTAGATGGGAAAGTATTCGTGTTTTCCGTGTCTTATTTTTGCAAAGTCAGCGAAAAGCCTTATCTTTGTACGATATAATTATTGGGAGGACTATATATGACGACTGCACAAATGAATGCGGAGATTTTTCGCAGCATGAGTATCATAGCCGAGGATGAAGGGCTGATGAGCCGTGCCGTGAAGTATCTGCGAAAGTTGGTTAAGGAGAAGGAAGACCCTACGCTGATGAGCAAGGAGGAGTTTTTTGCGAAACTTGAGAGGGCGGAGAAGCAGATTGAGAATGGTGAGGGGCATAAGATGCTGCCGGGGGAATCGTTGGATGAGTTTCTGAAAAGGGTTGGCTGATGTATGATATAATCTTTTCTCCTGATGCCACACAAGATTTGATACGCTTGCAACGCTCTGAACCGTCGGCTTATAAGAAGGTCAATAAGTTCATAGAGGAACTGAAACTACACCCCAAGACTGGCACAGGGCATCCCGAGCCTCTGAAAGGTGAGCCTGGAAATCGTTGGTCGCGGAAGATAACGAAGAAGCATCGTTTGGTGTATAGGATTTTTGAGACGGAGGTGTATGTGGATGTGCTGTCTGCCTACGGACATTATGATGATAAATAATTACTAAAAACATAAAATATAATGGCTTTAATTGAAAGTATTATTGCGCGCGCTAAATCGAACAAGCAGCGCATCGTGCTTCCCGAATCGTTGGAGGAGCGCACTCTTACTGCCGCCGACAAGTCACTTGCTGACGACATAGCAGATATTATCCTTATTGGCAATCCTGAGGAGATTTTCGCTCTGGCTGATAAGTTGGGGCTGAAAAACATTGGGAAGGCTACTATCATTGACCCTGCCACATCGGACAAGACTGAAGAGTATGCTCAGTTGTTGTTCCAGTTGCGGCAGAAGAAGGGTATGACGATTGAGAAGGCTCGTGAGCAGGTGCTTGACCCTCTGTATTTCGGATGCCTCATCATCAAGAGCGGTGATGCTGACGGACAGATTTCGGGTGCATTGTCAACTACTGGCGATACGCTCCGTCCTGCGTTGCAGATTATCAAGTGCGCTCCGGGCATCACTTGCGTTAGTGGTGCGATGCTGCTCATCACGCAGACTCCGCAGTATGGTGAGGAGGGCGTGCTGGTTATGGGAGATGTGGCTGTTACTCCGATGCCAGATGCTAACCAGTTGGCACAGATAGCAGTATGTACGGCACAGACAGCGAAGAGCGTGGCAGGATTTGCCGACCCTCGTGTGGCTATGATGTCGTTCTCTACTAAGGGCAGTGCTAAGCATGAGGTGGTTGACAAGGTGGTTGAGGCTACTCGTTTGGCAAAGGAACTCGACCCTGCACTGAAGATTGACGGAGAATTGCAGGCTGATGCGGCTCTTGTTCCGTCGGTGGGTCAGAAGAAAGCGCCCGGAAGCGAAATTGCGGGCAATGCGAATGTGCTGATTGCTCCATGTTTGGAGGTGGGCAACATCGCTTATAAACTGGTGCAGAGATTGGGCAATGCTGATGCCATTGGCCCTATCCTTCAGGGTATTGCACGACCAGTGAACGACTTGAGTCGTGGATGCTCGGTGGATGACATTTATAAGATGGTGGCAATCACTGCGTGTCAGGCGATGGACGCAAAGAACTAAGTAGAAATATAATTAAAGGATATATAACAATGAAGAAGATACTTGTGCTTAACTGCGGCAGCAGTTCGATAAAATATGCGCTCTATGATATGGAAGACCAGAGCGTTATCGCCAGTGGCGGCATTGAGAAGATTGGTCTTCCCGACTCATTCATTAAGGTTAAGGCAAACGGACAGAAGGTACAGATTGACCGTGAGATAGCAGAGCATACGGCAGGTGTGCAATTGATTTTCGAGGTGCTGACTACGGGTGAATATGCTGTGCTGAAGCATCTTGATGAGTTGGACGCAGTGGGTCATCGTATGGTGCATGGAGGTGAGAAATTCAATAAGTCTGTGCTTCTCACTCCCGAAGTGATGGAGGCGTTTGCTGCTTGCAATGACCTTGCTCCGCTGCACAACCCTGCAAATATTAAGGGTGTGAACGCTGTTACAGCACTCTTGCCAAACATTCCACAGGTGGGTGTGTTCGATACTGCTTTCCATCAGACAATGCCCGACTATGCTTACATGTATGCCCTGCCATACGAGCAGTATGAGAAATATGGTGTAAGGCGTTACGGTTTCCACGGCACGAGTCACCGCTATGTGAGTCAGCGTGTGTGTGAGTTCCTCGGTGTGAAGCCAGAGGGCAAGAAAATCATCACTTGCCACATCGGTAACGGTGCATCTATTGCGGCTGTGAAAGATGGCAAGTGCGTAGATACATCTATGGGTCTTACTCCTCTTGAAGGTCTTATCATGGGTACTCGTTCTGGCGACATCGACGCAGGTGCGGTGACATTCATCATGGAGAAAGAAGGACTTGATGTGCATGAAATGAGCAATATGCTTAACAAGAAATCTGGTTTGGCAGGTATCAGCGAAGGCTCATCAGACTTCCGCGACATCCTCGCAGGCATTGCCGCTGGCAACGACAAGGCTCGTTTGGCAAAGGAGATGTATTGCTACCGCATCAAGAAGTACATCGGTCAGTATGCTGCCGCTATGGGAGGTGTGGACATTATCCTCTTCACTGGCGGTGCTGGCGAGAACCAGTGGGAAGTGCGTGACGGAGCAACCAAAGGTCTTGAGTTTATGGGCGTTAAAATGGATGACGAGAAGAACCGTGCTTGCCGTGCAACCGAAGCCATCCTCTCTGCTGACGATTCAAAAGTGACCGTGTGCTGCATCCCAACTGATGAGGAGTTGATGATTGCACTCGACACATTGGAACTGACAAAGTAACGACAACATAATAATGAGCGAAGAATATAACGACGAAACTCTCGATGAGGCTGTAGAGCAGGAGAAAGGTCTGCCGCCCAAGAGCGACTATGACCCGACGGCGGTGAAGGACAGCATCACGCACCATTTGAGCGGCATGTACCAAAACTGGTTTTTGGACTATGCCTCATACGTTATCCTTGAACGTGCTGTGCCGCACATCATGGATGGCTTAAAGCCTGTGCAACGGCGCATCCTGCACTCGATGAAACGAATGGATGATGGGCGGTACAACAAGGTGGCGAACATCGTGGGACATACCATGCAGTTCCACCCTCACGGCGATGCCTCAATCAAGGATGCCCTTGTGCAGATGGGGCAGAAGAACCTGCTTATCGACTGTCAAGGTAACTGGGGCAATATCCTCACGGGCGACGATGCCGCCGCTGGTCGTTATATTGAAGCACGTCTGTCGAAGTTTGCGCTCGATATTTTGTTTAACCCCAAGACAACCGAGTGGAAACTCTCTTACGACGGACGCAACAAAGAGCCTATCTCACTGCCAGTAAAGTTTCCGCTCCTCCTCGCTCAAGGAGTGGAAGGCATTGCCGTGGGATTGAGTTCAAAGATTTTGCCTCATAACTTCAATGAACTTTGTGATGCCGCCATCAACTATCTCTACGATGAGCCTTTCCAAATCTATCCCGATTTTCAGACGGGTGGCTCTATCGACGTGTCGAAATACAACGACGGTCAGCGTGGAGGCTCGGTGCGTGTTCGTGCCAAGATAGAGAAGCGGGACAGCAAAACGCTCGCCATTACGGAGATACCTTTCGGCAAGACTACTGGTTCTCCGTCGAAGCCAAGCCAGTTCATTGACTCTATCCTCAAAGCCATAGAGAAAGGAAAGATAAAGGCTCGCAAGGTGGAAGACCTCACGGCGGCAGGTGTGGAGATTGTTATACATCTGATGCCGGGAGCATCAAGCGACAAGACAATAGATGCCCTTTATGCTTTCACCGACTGCGAAATCAGCATCTCGCCCAACTGCTGTGTCATTGACGGCCGCACGCCTAAGTTCCTCACCGTCAGCGATGTGCTTCGCAAGAGCGTTGACTACACCAAGCACCTCATCAAGAGGGAGTTGGAGATACGCCGTGGCGAACTGCTGGAGCAACTGCACTTCTCTTCTCTCGAAAAAATCTTCATTGAGGAGCGCATCTATAAGGGCAAGGAGTTTGAGAATGCCAAGACGATGGATGCTGCCTGCGAGTATGTGGATGAGCGACTGACGCCGTTCTATCCGCAGTTTGTGCGTGAAGTGACTAAGGATGACATCCTCCGACTGATGGAGATTAAGATGGCTCGCATCCTCAAGTTCAACAAAGATAGGGCTGACGAACTCATCGCTCGTCTCAAAGCGGATTTGGAGCAGATAGAGCGCGACCTTGCAAACCTTGTGGAAGTGACGGCGGAATGGTTCCGTTTCCTCAAAAAGAAATACGGTGCTGACCATCCACGCCTCACGGAAATCCGCAACTTCGACACCATCCAAGCAGCGACTGTGGCTGAGGCAAACCAAAAACTATACATCAATCGTGCGGAAGGCTTCGTCGGCACAGGGCTGAAGAAGGACGAGTTTGTCTGTAATTGTTCGGACATCGACGACATCATCATCTTTTATAAAGACGGCACATACAAGGTCATCAAAGTGGCTGAGAAGGTCTTTGTCGGCGAGACGGAACGCAGCAAGGCGGAGAAGCGCAAGGTGGAAATCATCCATGTGGCGGTGTTCAAGAAGAACGACACACGCACCATCTACAATGCCACATACAAAGATGGCAAGACTGGCATCACATACATAAAGCGATTTAACGTGCCGAGTGTCACTCGCGACCGCGAATACGACCTCACGATGGGTACTCCGAAGTCGAAAGTCACATGGTTCTCTGCCAACAGCAACGGCGAGGCGGAAATCATCAAGGTCACTCTCAAACCGCAAGAGAAACTGAAGAAGTTAGTGTTTGAGAAAGACTTCAGCGAGATAGACATCAAGGGCAGGAGCGCACGAGGCAACCAGTTGACCAAGCACGAGATTTTCCGTATCCAACTGAAAGCACACGGCGGCAGCACCCTCGGCGGTCGCAAAGTGTGGTGGGATTCAGATGTGCAGCGCATCAACTACGACGAGCATGGCGAATACCTTGGCGAGTTCCACAACAACGACCAAATCCTCGTCATCCTTCCTACAGGCGAATACTACCTCACCAACTTCGACGCCAACAACCACTACGAGCAGAACATCTTGCGTATCGAGAAGTTCAAGGCAAAGAAAGTGTGGACAGCCGTACTGTGGGATGCCGACAATCAGAACCAGCCATACATCAAGCGCTTTGTCTTTGAGGAGTCGAAGAAGAAGCAGAGTTTCCTTGGCGAGAATGCGGAAAGCAAACTCATCCTGCTGACCGACACCCCATTCCCACGCTTGCAACTCACCTTCTACGAACCCGATGCTTTCCGTGGCCCTCTCGAAGTGGATGCCGAGGAATACATCGCCGTAAAAGGTTTCAAGGCAAAGGGCAAGCGACTGACCACCTACGCCCTCGACACCGTCACGGAACTCGAACCAACACGTTTCCCCGAGCCAGAGACAGAGGAGGAAGAGGATATAGCAGAGGAAACGGAAGAGGTCGTAGACCCCGACGAAGGCAAGAGCGACGCAGACATACGCGACGAGATAACAGGTCAGTTGAAACTCTTCTGATTAGTTGAGGTTATCTGATGAAAACGCTATATAATATAATAATGTGTAAAGGTTTGGCAATGGCACTAATGCTATTGGCAAGCCTTTCTTTGTATGGGCAAGACACAAAGGAAACGGCGGACAACAAGGAAGTGCTGCACTCCTCCATGGTTGGTGTGGGTTCTTCCAATATCCTCGACACCTATCTTTCCCCATACAACTACACAGGCACCGACATCCGCATACAGCGAGAAACCATGCGCATGACAAAATTGTGGGGTGGGAGAGTGTCAAACCAATCCTTCATTGACATAAACGGGGCAATCAACAGCAACCACGCAGGCAATCTCAACGAATACGCAGGAGGCATCCGCTATTCTCAAGGGTGGTTCTACAACTTCTGTAATGGTAACATCGTCAATCCTGTTGAGCGCTCCTCCTCACGCTGGAACTTTGCCGCAGGCGCTGTCGCATCGGGATATTTGGGCGCTGTCTATATTAACCGTAGCGGCAACAATCCTGCACAGGCAAAGGCCGACATTATGATAGATGCCAGTGCTATGGTCACATACGATATGCGTATAGCAGGGCATCATTGTCTGTGGCGTTATCAGATGTCTGTGCCATTGCTCGGCATCGCCTTCTCTCCTAACTATGGGCAGGGCTACTACGAGGCATTCTCACTCGGACACTACGACCATAATGTAGTCTTTGCCTACATCGGCAATATGCCCTCTATGCGTCATCGCCTCACGGTCGACATCCCCATAAAGAGATATACGCTCCGTGTGGGATATGTGGCGCAATTCAACCAATCAACATTCAATCATTTGAAGTACCACAGTTATTCGCACGACTTCATGATTGGCTTCAACAAATACCTTTACCGCCGATGAAACTCACCATTCTCAATAGCATAACAGCCATTTTTTGCCTTCTCTTTTCTCTCATATCCGTCGTTTCATGCGTGAAAGAAGACACTTACGACAACACCAACCGAGGCAACTTCGAGGCACTGTGGAAACTGATGGACGAGCATTACTGCTTCTTCTCCTACAAACAGCAGGAACTGGGTGTAGATTGGAACGAAGTGCATGCTCGCTATGCTCAACAGGTAAACGAAAAGATGACCAATTTGCAACTTTTCGAGGTGCTGTGCAATATGCTTGCCGAACTGCGAGATGGCCATGTGAACCTTGCAGCCCCCTTCGACTATGGGCGTAATTGGAGTTTCTACGAAGACTATCCGCAGAACTATAACGACAGCATCGTTAAACTCTATCTTGGACGAAACTATCACATTGCTTCTGGATTGAAATATGTAATACTCGATGACAACATCGCTTACGTCCGCTGCGAATCTTTCGCAAACGGCATCGGCAGTGGCAATGTGAGTTATATGCTGAACGCTCTCGCCACCTGCAATGGGCTTATTATCGACGTAAGAGAAAATGGCGGTGGGCAAATCACGTCCGCACGCACCCTTGCATCGCATTTCACTAATGAGAAATGCCTCATTGGCTACGTCTCCCACAAGACAGACAAAGGACACGACTCTTTCTCTTCGCCCGAAGCCGAATACCTCGACCCTGCCATTGAAGGAGTGCGTTGGCAGAAACCAGTTGTTGTCCTCACCAATCGTGCAGTCTTCTCCGCAGCAAACGATTTCGTCAAGTGCATGAAGCAATGCCCTAACGTCACCGTTATGGGCGACCACACAGGCGGAGGCTCGGGCATGCCATTCAACAGCGAATTGCCCAACGGCTGGTCAGTCCGCTACAGCGCCGTTGTTTACTACGACAAGGATATGCAACAAACAGAGTTTGGCATCGCCCCCGACATCCCCATCGAAATGTCTGGTGCCGACATTTCGCAGGATAAAGACACCTACATTGAGGCTGCCAGAGCATATATGGTGGCACAATGAGTTGGGAAATTTGTTACTTGATAGATTTCTTTATTAAACGCCACAGAAATAGCAAACATAGAGGGACAAATAATGACAAAACAAAGCATGAGGTGGATAAGACAAGGCGAAAGAAAGGAATGTCTCGTGGCATATATTGTATAAGCAAATTGATAATGAATTGATGAAGGATATATATGAAAAACGACTGGGCAGATATACTAACAACAAAGTTTTTAATGCCACAATACAACTTTGTATGTTGATTTACAAATGACGCATAAAGTTTTGAAGAGAAGAAATATTGTAATATATAATAAAAACATGCTATTATTATCGTTGCACATATAGGGGTAGGAATGCTAAGAATATTTCCATAAAAAAGTATGGTTAGAAAGGTTATTGTTAATACATAATATAAATCGACTTTTACGCTTTTTAGAAGTTTATTCATCATTGCACCAGACATAAAATAACAAAAATAACGACCACATTCATCAAAAGTACGGTAATCGGTTAATTTACTAAGTATTGTGTTTATAGCAACAAAAAACAATGAATAGAGTATAATTTTTTTGAGGCTCTGGCTATGCACAATAGGCAATAATAGATAAAATATAAAAATCATTGGTAAATACCAAAGATGAGTACCATTTATAGGACCTCGCTTGCCAGAAAAATTTGAAAAGAAAAAGTAATAAACAACAGCGGCAATTACACACGGCAATAAAATTTTCTTTGCTTTATGTCCAATAAAACTCCAAGATAACTGTTTTTGTTTACTATTGGCAAGTAAAAAACCACTAATAAAGGTAAATGTTCCCAAACCATATAGTTTGGCTAATCCAGATAGAAATATTATACTCCACGGAGCTCCCATAGAGGCTAAATCTGATGGTGGCCAACCCCAAAAGACTGTTGTAGAATGATGAAATAAAATAAGAATGAGTGCCAAGAAACGCATGACAACAATTTGATAATCAACTTTTGTGTTGTTCATATATAATTTTAATTATTACCGGGTCTGCTAAATACCCCAAGCAGACAATAAGACATAGAAACATTGTTACACAAGAAAAGCGGGGTATCTGGCCTCTGCTTGTCCGTCGTTGAGGTCCTGAGAAAACCTGTAGAAAAAGGACAAAGCAGAACGTGACACCCACGCCGTTGGTATATAAATGTCTCCCAAAGGTGTGCATGAGGGCAAAATGAAACACCCTCTATACACACCAACGGGAACGGTTGATATATACCTACCCGTAGTATCCACCTCTGCACTGTTTTTGATTTCTACGTTTGAATTTCTCAGGTTCCAACGACCAAAAACAAAGCGTTAGCAAACACTTCTCAATATGTATTCCACCTCTCCACCACTCCGCCATTTGCAATAAAATGTCGGCACGGCATGGATGATGTGAATGCAAATATACAACATTTTAATAAATCCAGTACAATTCTATGAAAAATATTATTGTCCGCTAAAAAGAATGCACATTAAATACAGATAATACATTTGTATATTTGCAGAGAACTATCTTAACAAAAATCAGCCACGTTTCACAACGTGGCTGATTGGTGGATATCCTTAAACGGTTAAATAAAACCTTTACTAACTTGCGTACATATTTTCCGTGTCAGAATATATCCGTGTGAGTGATAGCCGTTTATCGACCTTTCGATACACCGTTCACCGCATTTGCGCTACACGGTGTATCGAAATGGCGATGAACGGTGTGTGATTTTTGACCTTTGCCAGCACTCATTTTTAACGTGTGTGGCAACGAGGCTTACTTGTTGAGAATGTGAGTCTTAATCATCTGCTGAATGTCCTTCGGGTCGCCCTCCTGCTTTGCCTTGCATTGTGCCACTATGTAATCTACAAGTTTGTCTGGAAGGGACGTTCTCTTCCATACATCATGACGATTCATCCAGCGACCCTTAGTAGTGTTTTTGTCCACAACCACAAAGGCATCATCCTCCACTTCCGGACGACCCATTTCAGAGTACCTTCCGTTTTTGAGTGTGTAAGTGCCGTACTCATGCGGAAGCACACGAGCAGAACCATCATTCGCCTTGACTATTTCCGCACAGGCATATTCGCCGTTTGCGCGATATACCTTGACTTGTGAATAGTTGCTGTTGCACAGATTTTTGTCACTGCCTTCCCATTTCATGGATTCCATTACCCATGTGCCTACGAGGTAATCGTCAGCCACTTTCTGCTGAGCCATCAGCGGAGTAGCGTTCACCATTGCCATGACTGCCACGAGGACTGTCATCATTGCCTTCTTAAGATTTGTCTTTTTCATACGACTTTGTTTTTAATAGGTTAATAATGTTAATTGATATTCTTTGACGCGTCTCTAATATCATGCTGCAAAGTTATGGATTTCCTTTCCCCCTCTCCAAACATTTTTGTTGGCAAATACTTGGCATTCTCCCTGCCACTTGGCATGCCAACTTGCAAACACTTGGCAACGAAGGGCTAACTGCCTCACAATGAGAGGATATAGTCGTCCAGTTCCTTCGGCTTACCTTTTTTGTCAAACAATTTCTGAAATAGCCGTTTCCTGATGCTGCTAATGCTGCTTATATCCTTATTCATCACCTTCGCAATCTCCGTTGGAGCCACACGCAACTTTATCAGCATGCACACCTGCCACTCCGTCTCCGACATCTTGCACAGCCCTCGGAGAGTGCCTGCAAAGTTCGGATACACTTCGTTCAGCCGCACCTCCATTTCCTTCCATTCCGCATCCTTCATGCGTCTGCCAGTGGTGAGGCGATGCTGCAACGAAATGTAATACACCGACTGCATAAACTCCTTCTCTGCCTCACTCAGTTCCGTTTTTCCTATTGGCAGCAACCTCTCCTCGCTCTCCTCCTTCAGCCGTGTACGTTCCTCGTCCAACTGCCTCATTTTCTGCTGAACACGACGTTTCAGTTTCTTTGTCACCAAGACGTAACTTACAATCAGCACCACCGCTATTATTATAATAATGTATATATGCGTGTGGTTCGTCTCCTCCTGTGGCAGAATGTGGCGTTCTGTCCCGCTGCCCGCACTTACTTGGTCTTTCGACACAATCTGCTTTATTTCCTCCAGTCGGCTGTCCGACAGCGTGTTGGCGTGTGTCCATGTGTATAGCATGCCAAACTGCTGTGTCACCATCGTCGTGTCGTTAGGCATCTCCAGCATACATTGCTTGTTCCCCTCTAAATACAGGAAATCTCCACCTCCCTTGTCTATGCAGGTGTAACTCTTCATGTCTCCCGAAATCAACACATCCCCTGCCTCCTCCGAAGGCAGTAACTGATACTCATACAGCATTCCGTCCTCGTCATATATGCGGTACAGCGCCACATGATACTCGTGTGTGCTGTCGTCGGGAGGCGTAATCTTTTGCAATGCCCATGCCCCTTGCAGTCCGCTCTTCTCCTTTTTTTGCGTGTTGCAACCGCTCAGCAGTATGGCAGACAGCATTACCGCAAGAAATCCTGCTCGTTTTATGTGTTTCCTCATTCCTCTTTATAGATTTAGGGTTAGTATCTTATTGCAAAGTTAACCTATCCACCTTATTTCTCCAAACAAAAAAGTTGGCAAAAAGTTGGCATTTCCCTCCCTCGTTTGGCAAAGACTTTGCAAGACCTCGGTTAATTCTCTGAATTTCATATCTTTGATTGTACTCGTTTTTGTATGCAGGTTGAGACAACAGACAACGTGAGTTCGACGAAAATACACTTCATTTTTTCTAACAAAAAGAAACTTTCGCAAAAAAAATGATGATGGAACTTGGAAGTCGGTAGCGGTAACCCCCGGAAGATGATAGCGGTTGGGGGCAAAAGCAGACAACGGCTACCCCCAAAAAATGACGGCGGTTGGGGTAAAAAATAGACAGCCGTTGCCCCGAAAAGTGGACAACGACTGAGCGAACTAGCAGGCAACCGCCGGCATAGATAATCTGCATTAGCCGACTATT
>JAFLUT010000035.1 GCA_022508665.1 Prevotellaceae bacterium
ATCTGCATTGGCTGACTATTATAATCTGTCACGGCTGACTATTGTAATCGTGAACAGCAGGGAGTTTCAGAGGTCAGCCGTTGTTGTTTTGAACAGGAAATAGGTAAAAGAGGCGGGCGAAAATTCATGTGTATTGTAGCACTTGATAGCGGAATGGAAATTCTGTTAATGGTCGTCATCAGAGATTGGGGAGGCATCTTGGCGATGAACATTTGCCATTTTCATTGTTATGTAACAATTATTTTCGTAACTTTGCAACCGTGAAAGGTATTTTGCCATATAGCATAAATGTGGGCGGCAGGTTGATTGACTTGTCGGAACCGCAGGTAATGGGCATTGTCAATGTCACCCCCGACTCGTTCTATGCCGAGAGCAGGGTGCAGAGCGAGGAGGATATACGGCTGAGAGTGAGGCAGATAGTGAGCGAGGGGGGGCAGATGATAGACATTGGGGCATATTCATCACGGCCGGGAGCAGCGGAGGTATCTGCCAGTGAGGAGAGGGAGAGACTGAGGATTGGGATGAGGATTGTGCGTGAGGAAGCACCCGAAATTGCAGTGAGCGTGGACACGTTCAGGGCAGATGTGGCGAAGGCGGCTATTGAGGAAATGGGGGCGGATATAGTGAACGACATTTCGGGGGGGGAGTTGGACAAGGACATGTTTGCCACAGTAGCAAAGTTGGGCGTACCATATATTCTTATGCACATGAAAGGGTCGCCTCAGACTATGCAGCAGGAGGCACGGTATGATGATGTGCTGAAGGAAGTGACGCTATATTTTGCGGAGAAGGTGCAGAGGCTGCGTGACCTCGGGCAGAAGGACATCATCATCGACCCGGGATATGGCTTTGCGAAGACTCTCGACCAGAACTATGAGTTGCTGGGCAAACAGGAGTTTCTGAAGGTGCTGGAACTGCCTATACTGGTGGGCTTTTCACGCAAAAGCATGGTGTACAGGCTGTTGGGAAGCACTCCGCAGGATGCTCTGAACGGAACGACGGCGCTGAACACCATTGCACTGCTGAAGGGGGCGAACATCCTCCGTGTGCATGATGTGAAGGAGGGGGTGGAGACAGTGAAGATTGTGAGAAAAACGTTGGATTGTTAAATATATTTAATTAGAAAAATTTAGACAAGTGTTTGACTTCGGACTAAAAGATGCCATTGACATTGTACTCGTCGCCTTGATGCTCTACTACATCTGGCAACTGATGAAAACGTCTGGCTCGCTAAATATCTTCTATGGTCTGCTGATGTTTACCGTCACGTGGATTATCGTGTCGCAGATATTGGAAATGAAGTTGCTGGGCAGCATCTTCGACAAACTCATCAGCGTGGGAGTAATAGCGCTTATCATATTGTTTCAGGATGAGATACGACGGTTCTTCCTCACGATAGGTTCGCAAAACCGACTGAAAAGGCTTGCACGGCTCTTTCAGCGTAAACAGGAGGCAAAGGATACTGAGCATGCCGACCAGCAGATAATGCGCATTGTGCTTGCCTGCAACTACATGAGCAAAAATATGACTGGGGCGCTCATAGTGATAGAGCGTGAAATGTCGCTGACGGACATTGTGACCTCGGGGGAAACGATAGACGCTAACATCAGCACAGAACTAATAAAGAACATATTTTTCAAAAATTCTCCTCTGCACGACGGGGCGATGATTATCAGCCACAACCGAATACTGGCGGCTGGCTGCATCCTGCCTGTCAGCCACAATCTGAACATACCCAAGGAGTTGGGCTTGCGACACCGTGCCGCCCTCGGCATAACGTCGCAGAGCGATGCGCTTGCAATCATCGTGAGCGAAGAGACGGGAGCCATTAGCGTGGCGCAAGGGGGCGAGTTCCACCTGAGATTGGCAAGCAACGAATTGGAGAGTTATCTTATCAACGCAATGAAATAGCACATTCACCAATATAATTTTCTATCACCTATATTTCACCTATCATACCTATTCTTCCTATGGAAATAAAAAAACTATACGACATATTTCTTCAGCACCCAATAGTGACGACCGACAGCCGCAATGTGCCAGAGGGGTCGATATTCTTCGCATTGAAGGGCGGCAACTTTGACGGCAACGCATACGCAAAGGAGGCTATAGGGAAAGGTGCGGCATACGCTGTCATAGACGAAAAGGAATACGCAGAGGAGGGAAACGAGAGGATGATGCTTGTGGATGATGTGCTGACGACCTTTCAGCAGTTGGCGAAATATCACCGATGCCAACTCGGCACAACCGTCATTGGCATTACTGGCACGAATGGCAAGACAACGACTAAGGAACTTATCGCCGCTGTGCTGAAAAAGAAGTATAACATTCTCTACACACAAGGCAATCTGAACAACCACATCGGAGTGCCTAAAACGCTGTTGCAACTGAACAAGGAGCATCAGATAGCCGTAATAGAGATGGGTGCGAACCACCCGGGAGAAATCAAGACGCTTGCCGAGATTGCTATGCCTGACTACGGCATCATAACCAATGTGGGCAAGGCGCATCTGCTCGGCTTCGGGTCATTTGCAGGCGTTATCCGCACGAAAGGAGAACTGTATGACTTCCTGCGGACAGACAACGGCACAGCGTTCATCAACAACGACAATCCGCATCTGCGTGGCATTAGTGCAGGGCTTCGTCTCATACGGTATGGGCAGAAGGATGCGGAAGGTCTGCTGGTGAAGGGCGAACTGGTGGAGTGCAATCCTATGCTGAAGTTCAGTTGGTCGCCTCAACCCTCTCCATTCTCACCAATGGAAGTGCAGACTAAACTCATAGGCAGTTATAACCTCGACAATGCCCTTGCCGCCGCATGCATCGGCACACTTTTCGCCGTACCTGCCACCGACATCTGTGACGCTTTAACAGACTACACCCCCTCGAACAACCGTAGCCAACTGACCATAACGGAGAGCAATCGCCTTGTGGTCGATGCATACAACGCCAACCCCACAAGCATGGAGGCTGCGCTTAATAATTTCCACCTGATGAAAGCCGACCACAAGATGTGCATCCTCGGCGACATGGGCGAACTGGGCGAGGCGAGCATGGAGGAGCATCAAAAGGTGGTTGACTTTCTACACAAATATAACTTTGAAAAAATATGGCTTGTCGGCAAAGAGTTTGCAAAGACTGACCACTCGGCAGATTATGAGTTGTTCCCAGACGTGGAAGCCGTGAAACAGCGGATTGCCACAGAAAAGCCGCAAGGATATACGATATTGATAAAAGGCTCTAACAGCACTAAACTGTATCAAATTCCCGAACTATTATAAAAGAGAAATATATTTACTAACTGACCTAATATGAAACATTCACTTTTTAACAGCATTAAACTCTGCCTTGCATTGGCAGTGTGTAACATGACCTCAAATGTCTTTGCCCAAAAGACGGCGGAGCATCCTTTAGTATCAAATGAAAAAGCAATAGACCTTAGTGGCTCATGGCAGTTTGAGATAGACCGTGAAGGAAAGGGTGTCGAGCAGGGCTGGTATAATGCGGACTACAAACTATCGGATGAGATAACTCTGCCTGCCTCTATGCCGCAGCGATTGAAAGGCGATGATATTTCAGTAGATACAAAGTGGGTCGGGTCACTGTATGACTCCAGTTATTTCTTTAATCCGTATATGAAGAAATACCGCAATCCGGGGAAAGACATGAAGTTGCAGTTTTTCCTTACCCCCGACAAGCACTATGTGGGCAAGGCATGGTACAGAAAAACTGTTGTGTTGCCGAATGACGAGGCTGTGCCTATGTACACCCTCTATTTAGAACGTCCTCACATCACGACAGAAGTGTGGGTGAATGGAGAGAAGGCGGTTAGCCGTGGCATGCAGAAGTCACTCTCTGTACCTCATGTATATTATCTTTATGGGTATTTGAAGCCGGGCGAAAATACTATCGCTATCTGTGTTGACAACGACCCCGAGACGGTGAAGGTGGGGCAGGACTCCCACTCTGTATCTGACCAGACGCAGGGTGACTGGAACGGCATTGTGGGCAAGATAGAATTGCGCCCATTCAATGCCATTGATTATGTATCTGTATATCCCGATGTAGACAATAAGACTGCACGTGTACGCATCGGGATGCAGGACTATAAGCCGAAGCAAAAGGCGACCATTACTCTTGTGGCTACCGCATTCAATACTGACAAACAGCATGTTGTGAAGAGCGAGCCAGTGTCTGTAACTCTGAATGACAAGGACTTGACAGAGACTGACGTTACCCTTAATATGGGCGATGATATGTTGCTGTGGGATGAGTTCAATCCACAACTCTACAAACTTGAAGTCGATGTAAAGACGCAGGACGGGCATGTGAATAAGAAAGAAACGGTGTTCGGCATGCGCAAGATAGAGATAAGGGATAAGATGTTCTATGTGAATGGTCGTGAGGTACTGCTCCGAGGCACGGTGGAAAACTGCGATTTCCCCAATACAGGTTACCCTCCAATGGATGTTGACACATGGGTAAAACTCTTCAAGCAGTGCAAGTCTTACGGACTGAACCACATGCGTTTCCACTCTTATTGCCCTCCCGAAGCAGCATTCTTTGCGGCAGACATGACAGGATTTTATTTGCAGCCCGAAGGCCCGTCATGGCCCAATCATGGTGTCCGTTTAGGGCGAGGCGAACCGATTGACAAGTATCTTATGGATGAGAGCGTTGCCATTGCCGATGAATACGGCAACCACCCGTCTTTCACGTTCTATGCCTTTGGAAATGAGCCTGCTGGCAACTGGGTGCCGTGGTCAACTGAACATGTAGCGAAGATGAAGGAGTACGACCCTCGCCACCTATACTGCGGATTTAGCGTAGGAGGCGGATGGGCATGGCAGCCGGGTAGCGAATATGCCGTGAAGGCTGGCGCTCGTGGACTGAACGAGTGGACAAGGAGAGCGCCTGAATCTGTTGTGAACTTTGAGAAGAACATCTCGATGTATAACGGAAAAGACATGCCTAACACACCAATCACTATGCCTTTCGTAAGCCATGAGACAGGGCAGTGGTGTGTGTTCCCCAACTTTGACGAAATCCCTAAATATACAGGCGTGAACAAGGCCAAAAACTTTGAGATTTTCCGTGATTTGCTGACCGACAACGGCATGAAAGAGCGTGCAACAGACTTCTTTATGGCGTCGGGAAAGTTGCAGGCGCTGTGTTATAAGGCAGAGATTGAACGCACTCTGCGCACTCCTAAATATGCTGGTTTTCAGTTGCTTTCGCTCAACGATTACTCGGGGCAAGGTACGGCTTTGGTCGGTGTTACGGATGTTTTCTTTGACAGCAAGCCTTATATCTCGGCAAATGAATTCCGTGAGTTCTGCTCGCCTATTGTTCCACTTGCCAAAATAGCCAAGTTCACCTATCAAAACGATGAGACTTTTGAGGCGGACATTGAACTGAGCCAGTATTCTGACAAGGAAATAAAGAATGTTGCTCCGAAGTGGGAAATCCGCAAAGCGCCCAAAAGGCAAGGGGATATAATGCTCCTGAATTTAGAACTTCCATACGCACATGGCACTCTCCCTGCTCGTGACCTTCATGTGGGCGGAAACATTGACCTTGGGAAAATCTCCGTGCCTTTGTCAGATATAACAGAACCTACGAAACTGACGCTTTCCGTATCAATCCCCGGTACAGAAGCATACAACCATTGGGATTTCTGGGTATATCCAACAAAATCTGAAAAAGAAACGGCATGGATACCCAAGGGCATATACGTAACCGACTCGTTAGATGCTAAGGCGCTGAAAACGTTGAAGAAAGGTGGCAAAGTGCTGGTATGCGCAGCAGGTAAAGTGACCTATGGCAAGGAGGTTGTGCAGCAGTTCACTCCTGTCTTTTGGAACACATCGTGGTTTAAGATGCGTCCACCTCACACAACAGGTATTTTCGTAGAATATACGCACCCAATCTTTGACCTCTTCCCAACTGATTATCACTCGGATATGCAGTGGTGGGAACTCGTCAATCGTGCGCAGGTAATGCAGTTCACGGATTTCCCAACAGAATTCCAGCCACTCGTACAAAGCATAGACACATGGTTCGTTTCTCGTAAGATAGGCATGCTCTTTGAGGCTAATGTGGGCAAGGGTAAACTGGTGATGACTACGATGGACATTACCAACAACCTTGACAAGCGTATCGTCGCTCGCCAAATGCGAGAGGCTATCCTCACATATATGCAGTCTGACAAGTTCAAGCCGAAGTGGACGATAGAGCCGCAGCAAATTTCTGACCTATTTACAAAAGTGGCAGGAGATGTGAATATGTTCACGAATGACTCGCCCGATGAGTTGAAGCCTTCACTCGACAACTCTATTAAACCTAAGAAATGACCTATATATAATATATATGTGTGTATGAAGAATTATCTTTCAATAATTATATGCGCCGTTGCGGCAATGCTGCCACAATCTCTCATTGCACAGGTGTATTCCTTTGACGGACGTGACAAAGAGGCTATCCAAGTGAAGACAACTGATGTGTTCACCCCCGAAAAAGGCTACGGTTATGATTTTCAGAATGTCATAGATGAGGCACGTAAATCGCAAAACGACACATATAAACTTTCTGAAGGTATTTTCTATTTCTCCATTGCTGTGCCTGACGGGAATTATAAGATCACAGTTACTCTCGGCTCAAAGAAAGCCAAAGGGAACACGACTGTCCGTGCAGAGTCTCGCCGACTGTTTGTGCAGAACGCAGAGACTAAGAAAGGAGAGTTTAAGACATATTCCTTCATTGTGAATAAACGTAATACTATCATAAATATGCCCGACGGCAAAACCGACCGTGTACGCATAAAGAAGCGTGAGGAGACCAAAATGAACTGGGATGACAAACTGACTATTGAGATAAATGGTGACGCACCAACCGTTTCATCCATTGCCATAGAACCTGCTAATGATGTGCCTACGCTTTGGTTGTGCGGCAATTCCACAGTTGTTGACCAAGACTACGAACCGTGGGCATCATGGGGACAGATGATAACTCGCTGGTTCACAGACAGTGTGGCTGTGGCTAACTATGCAGAGAGTGGTGAGACAGCAACATCCTTCATTGGTGCTGGCAGACTGAAAAAGATTGTCTCCTTGATGAAAGAAGGCGACTACATCTTCATGGAGTTCGGTCACAACGATCAAAAAGAAAAACGTCCGGGAAGTGGCGCTTTTTACAACTACGCCTACGCTCTGAAACAGTTTGTGGATGAGGCTCGTGCCAAGGGAGTCACACCTATCTTTGTCACCCCCACTCAACGGCGTTCCTTTGGTAAAGACGGAAAGATACAGGAGACACACGCCAACTATCCCGATGCTATGCGCTGGGTGGCGAAAGACCTTGGCGTTCAACTCATAGAACTGCACGACATGACACGTACATTCTATGAAACATTAGGAATAGAAGACAGCAAGCACGCCCTTGTTCATTATCCAGCGGGAACATATCCGGGTCAATCAACTGCTTTCGAGGATAACACTCACTTCAATCCTTATGGCGCATACGAGATAGCAAAGATGATAGTGGAGGGCATGAAGTCAATAAATCTGCCTGTGGTGAAATATCTGCGTAAAGACTACACTTCATACGACCCGGCCCACCCTGATGATTGGAAACTCTTCCATTGGAACGATGCACCATTTATTGATATAGTGAAGCCCGACGGCAACTAACTTTCTCTGCAATATCTACTTTTTGTAGGCGAAAGCAGGTTTTTGTGAAATATAAGTGTTACCTTTGCGAAAAATTTAGAGGTTCGTATATCCATTTTAACATACGGAAGCGGGGAAACAACAGAGGTAGATGAGCGTAAAGGCTTTTGAAAATATATTTACTCGGGTAACGGAAGAGTTGGCTCACCCCAACTCTTACAAGGCGTTGTATCATGAGCGGAATGGCTCTGTGCCGCTGCCGTCGAATGAGGTGCTGCAACAGATTGTGGAGTTGGGAAGGAGCATTATCTTCCCCGGATATTACGGAAGGTCGTGCATCAATGCCACAACGCTGGAGTACAGGTTAGGTGTTGATATAGAGCATCTGTATTCTCATTTGGTAACTCAGATACAGGCAGGGCTTGCCTTCTCGGGATTTGAGGAGGGGCTGGCAGCGTTTGCGGCATATAATAAGATGACTATCAATGCGGAGATGCTGAGAATGGCTGAAGACCGTGCGGCAAAGTTCATCGAGAGGCTGCCAGAGTTGAGGCGTGTGCTGACAACCGACGTTGTCGCTGCGTTCAATGGCGACCCTGCGGCTAAGAACTATGGGGAAATCATCAGTTGTTATCCTGTGATAAAGGAACTGACGGTGTACAGATTTGCCCACGAACTGTGGAAACTTGACGTGCCACTCATTCCTCGCATGCTGACGGAAATGGCTCATTCAGAGACAGGCATAGACATTCATCCCGGGGCTACTATCGGGGAGTATTTCACGATAGACCACGGCACAGGCGTGGTGATAGGCGAGACGTGCATCATAGGCAATAACGTGAAACTGTATCAAGGTGTGACCCTCGGAGCAAAGAGTTTCCCATTAGACAATGACGGCAACCCTATCAAAGGCATTCCTCGCCACCCGATATTGGAGGACGATGTTGTGGTGTATTCCAATGCGTCGATACTTGGCAGGATAACCATTGGCAAAGGAGCTACTATAGGCGGCAACGTCTGGGTGACACAGGATGTGCCTGCTGGGGCGAGCATAACGCAGAAAAGGTAAAGAATATGGAAGAATTTAAGATAATAGCAAAGACGTTCCAAGGTCTTGAAGAAGTTCTGGCAAAAGAACTTATCAGCCTCGGAGCAAACAATGTGGAGATTGGCCGCAGAATGGTGGCGTTCACAGGCGACAAGGAGATGCTTTACAAGGCAAATTTCTGCACTCGCACGGCTGTGAAAGTGCTGAAACCAATAAAGGAATTCAAGGCTACCGATGCGGACGAGGTGTATGAAGCGGTGAAGAAGATGGACTGGTCGCAGTATATGGATGTGAACAATACCTTCTTGGTCGATTCCGTCATCTTCAGCGAAAGTTTCCGCCATTCAAAGTTTGTGGCATATCGTGTGAAAGATGCCATTGCTGACTATTGGAGAGAGAAGACAGGAGGCAAACGCCCCAACGTGGGCATCAGCAACCCAGACATTCAGATAAATATACATATAGCAGAGAATGACGTTACCATTTCGCTCGACTCGTCGGGCGAGAGCCTACATCAGCGTGGGTACAAGACAGCATCTGTTCCTGCCCCTATAAATGAGGTGCTTGCGGCAGGGCTTATCATGCTGACAGGGTGGAACGGTGAGTGCGACCTTATCGACCCCTTCTGCGGCTCGGGAACGATATTGATAGAGGCTGCACTCATTGCCCAAAACGTCTATCCGGGTGTGTTCCGCAAGGAGTATGCTTTCGAGAAATGGAAGGATTTTGACGCAGACCTCTTCGACAGGATATACAACGATGACAGCCAAGAACGGGAGTTCGAGCATAAGATATACGGTTATGACATCAACCGACAGACTGTACAGATAGCGACTGGCAATGTGATAAACGCTGGCGTGAAAGACATTGTAAGTGTCGAGCAGCGTGATTTCTACGAGTTTGAGCAGCCTAAGGAAAAGGCAATAATGATTACCAATCCTCCATACGGCGACCGCATCACAACGGATGACATTTATGAACTGTATGAAACGATTGGCAAGAACTTGAAGCGCTGCTTCGTTGGCAACGATGCGTGGATAATCTCCCACCATGAGGAGTTGTTCGCCAAGATTGGTTTCCGTCCATCGACAAAGTTTGCCCTTTTCAACGGCTCTCTTGAGTGCGAGTTCCGCAAGTATCAGATTTTCGAAGGGCGGCTGAAAGAGCGCCGTGAAGAAGGACTGGACATAAAGTCGGAGGAAGACCGCATGCGTAACCTTAGGTTCAAGCCTCACAGGAAGAACGAAGACGGCGAATGGGGCGGAGAAAGGCGTACTGACGATGAAGAGCATTATTTCAAGTCGAGACCGTTCAATAGAGAGCAGCGTCCATACAAGATGTATGAGGCTCAGGATGAGGAAGAAGCAGAGATAATAAACCGCCACCTCGGTAAATGGGGAGACAGAAAAGTGCGTGCTGAAAGACAAGACGGAAGGGATGACAAGCGGCCAAGGCGGCGTGGCAACCGTGAAGACATGTGGGATGACAGAAAACCGAGAAGAGAGGACAACAGGCGACCGAGGAGGGAAGAGGGCAGAGACCGCAAGTGGGAAGACAGACCTCAGAGAAGATACGAGCGTGACGACCGCACCGAAATGCCTGCCGCCGACAGGGCTTCTCGGCAGGAGGCTCGCAAAGCCTTTTTCAGCGGCGAAGAGGACCAGAGAAATTCGTCTGGTCGCAGAGAGTTTCGAGACGAGCGACGTCCACGCCGAGATGATGAGCGGACTGCTCGTAGATTTGGGAAATCAGATAATGGCAACCGTCCATTTCAAGGAAGAAAGGACGACATGAAGTAAGGACTTGACGTAAAGTCTCTATGTTATACTAATGGCCGAAGGACAGCAACAATCCTTCGGCCATTAGTTGTTTATCCATGTATGGAAGTCAAACATTGGCAGACGACATGACAAATAGGTTCTACCAATGGAATTTCTCAGGAACAGGGTCATATCCATGTCCGCCCCACGGATGACAACGCAGTATGCGCTTGCATGCAAGGTAAACTCCTTTTAATGGTCCATGCAGTTTAATAGCCTCAACAGCGTAAGCCGAGCAAGTTGGCGTATATCGGCACGAAGGAGGAAGCATAGGAGATATGCACTTTCTGTAAAACTCTATGGGCAGCAACAGCAGGACAACCAGAAATTTACGCACAAAAGAAAGGCATGCCGATATGAAAGATTGCTTCCCCATAATTCATTTAAGCCTTTCAGAAATATGAATAAGAGCCTTTACCATGCTTTTGTTTACAGAGCGAAACGTCGGCAGTTGGTCAGTAATACAGACAAAAGCAACCGCTATTTTATAGCCTTTGCCGTCAAGAGCCTTCCACAGGATGTGCTTATTCAGTCGGTACGCCTCCCTCACTAATCGCTTCATGCGGTTGCGGTCGGTAGCGTGGCGAAAACGTTTCTTCGGAACAGATACAAGTATTGACACAGGCGGCTCAGCATTCCTCGTAGCCATTGCCTCACCTACCGCTTTCTCCTCCTCATCCGTCTCTCTATCCTCTGCCTCATCCTTCCCCCTCAACTCCATTTTCATATAAACAATTCGCAGAGGAAATACCACTGTTGAAGCATTTCCTCCTGCGAAAAGTTTATCTATTGTGAGCTTGCTGTTCAGTCGCTCTGCTTTTGTCAACTTGTAGTCCATTGGGTGGCGTTCAAGCCCTCTTATCTTAAAGTGTCTTTGCGTATGCCTCGATGATTGCCGGCACGGAGCGGAGTTCTGGCGTAGGCTTATAATCCACACGTATTCCCGCCTTTTCGGCAGCCATGATTGTCTTCGTTCCCAAACAAGCCACCTTTATGTCTCCCTGCTCAAAGTTAGGGAAATTCTTTGTCAGCGAATTGATACCCTCGGGAGAAAAGAATACGAGCATGTTATAGTCGAAAGCCTCGTCTGGCGCAAAGTCATTTGGCACGGTGTAATACATCACCGCCTCGCTGTGTTCCAGCCCTGCGTCGTCCAGCATGTTCTTCAGGTCGTCGTTATGCACCGACGACTGAGGCACGAAGTATTTCTCAGTCTTGTGCTTGACCATTATAGGTATAAGGTCAGCAATCTGTCCGCTCTCTGGGAAGAAGTTCTTACGCTTGCGGTACTGCACATATTTCTGTATATACAGAGACACCTGCTCCGAAACGCAGAAGTATTTCATGTCATCGGGGATGCTAACACGCAATTTCCCACACAAATCAAAAAAATGGTCTATGGCATGCCGAGACGTAAAGACGACTGCCGTGTGTCCCGGTATCGATACCTTCTGTTGTCGGAAATCTTTCGCAGACATCGGCTCAACTTTTATGAAGGGTCGAAACACTAACTCCAAATCATATCTCTTTGCAACCTCAAAATATGGGGATTTTTCTGTCTGCGGTTTTGGCTGAGACACTAAAATCTTTGTTGCCATCAATATATTAGATTTTTGACTATAAAAAAATTGTTAATCCAGTCAAACGAGTGCCATATCACTACGGCAGGCATCAGTTCGACGCTGCAAAAGTACAAAAAAAGTGGCAGATAGCCGTATTCTTTCGTCTTGAAATTGACAAAAAGTTTGTAGAGTATCAGTAATTCATATAATAAAGCAACGAAAATGACACATGCAGTTACCATATTGCGACTATCAGGACAAAAAAGATAGAACAACATCGCAGGATATAGCGGCAACGCCGTGAGCGACGTCACGAAGAAGTATCCGCTCATCCACCTTGTGCGTTCCTCACGGCTGGAAAAGACCCAATTGACGATGCCGTAAAGAATAGACTTAACGTATATCACAAGCATGCACGCAACATATCCTGTGGCGACAATCCAGTACGGCACGCCGACAGCAGTGTCAAAACCGTGCAGACTCGCCATGTCGCTAAAGAAAATTAGCGTCAGAGACAGCACGCTAATGCTCGTCAGCAGAAAAGTACCTATTGCTCCGCCTCCTCCTTCACTGCCCTTATCCTCCGCATACAGCCTTTTCTTCGAGAAGAACTCTTTCAGACGATACGGATAAGAGGCGCTCTGAAAGAACAGCACAAGCACAAAGACGAAGAACAGCACAGCGACACCGCCCACCATGTAGTTGTCATTGCTAAGCACGTAGTCCTGTTCCCTCATCGCCACAGTGCGATTGGGCAGAGTAACACCGCTTTGGTAATACTCCGTCTGCGTTATTACATTAGAGTCGGCAAATACCGCCGTATCTATGCTGCCGCTATTCATCTTCATTGTCTTTCGCCTGTCGCTGCGTTTCTCACAAGCCTATTGCTGCGTTCCTATCAAGCCTATTGCATTCCTCACAGCCCGAAAGCCTCCTTTATCTGCTGCCTATACTCCTCCGTTTCCTCCCATGGGAACAGCGTCACCTCCACCTCCTTGTCGCCTTGGTATCGGTTTCTGAAACGCTTCACCACCTTCTCCGGCTTTCTTCCGAAATGCCCGTAAGATGCCGTCTCTTGATAGATAGGCTTTCGCAAGTCGAAGCGCTCCTCAATTGCCTTAGGGGTCAGACGGAAGATAGCCTTTATCTTCTGCTCAATCTCCCCGTCGCTCATAGCCACCTTACCTGTGCCATACGTATTCACATATATGCTGACAGGCTCAGCCACTCCTATGGCATATCCGAGCTGCACCAGCATCTCGTCAGCCACCCCTGCCGCCACAAGGTTTTTGGCTATATGGCGAGCCGCATACGCTGCCGAGCGGTCAACCTTGCTTGGGTCTTTGCCCGAGAAAGCGCCGCCACCATGCGCACCCTTGCCTCCGTAGGTATCCACAATGATTTTCCTTCCCGTCAGCCCCGTGTCTCCGTGAGGTCCGCCAATGACAAACTTGCCCGTCGGGTTCACGTGATACGTTATCTCGCCATTGAAGAGGCTGCTTATTTTCGGGTCGCCAATTTCCGCCACCACCCGAGGAATGAGAATGTTCTTCACGTCCTCCTTTATCCGCTCGCACATAGCCCTGTCCGCCTCGTCCTGCGACAGCCCCGTCTCACGATTAGGCAATATGAACTCATCATGCTGCGTGCTGACCACTATGGTGTGTATGCGCACAGGCCTATTGTCGTCGCCATATTCCACCGTCACTTGGCTCTTCGCATCTGGCCTCAGATACGTCACCTCCTTGCTGTTCCTCACGTATGTCATCACCTTTCCCTCCCTGCGTATGTCCGCCAGCGTGCGCAGAATGCGGTGCGAGAGATCGAGCGACAGCGGCATGTAGTTCTCCGTCTCGTTTGTAGCATAGCCAAACATGATGCCTTGGTCGCCAGCCCCCTGCAGTTCAGGCTCTTCACGCTCCACGCCACGGTTGATGTCGCCGCTCTGCTCATGTATGGCGTTCAGCACTCCGCAACTCTCGCCGTCGAATTTGTATGCCGACTTCGTGTAGCCAATTTTGTTGATAGTCTCCCTTGCCACCTCCTGCAAGTCAATGTAAGCCTCGCTTTTCACCTCTCCTGCCACTACGACCTGCCCCGTCGTCACGAGCGTTTCGCACGCCACCTTCGACTCCGGGTCATACGCCAGCAGATTGTCAAGCACCGCATCGCTGATTTGGTCAGCCACTTTGTCGGGATGTCCTTCCGACACTGATTCTGAAGTAAACAAATAGCCCATAGTTCAATTGTTTTTGTGTGTTCTTGTAACTAATTAAATGTATGGGGAAAGAAATTGGGAAATATGCACCGACAAGGATTTATCGCCTCCATTTGGCATCGTCATTGTCGTTTTAGCATTTTTTACTGTGGTTGCAAGCAGCCCAAATCTATCCACATCAGTATTATTTGCCTGCAAAGTTACATCAAAAAAAACGCTCTGCCAAACAAAATGCCAACTATTTGCATCAATGGCCAACTCTTTTATAGGCAAAAAAGAAAAAGCCCCTTGCTTCCAACTTGGGCACCGAACTACGAAATCAATCGGCAGTGCGCTTGGGGAAGGTTGAGGCTATGGTTTGTCAGCCGCCGCAGAAACTCCTGACGGACAGCGAGTTCGCTACGCTTTTGGACTGGATAATTGTCCTTATTGCGACTTTGTCGGGGCAAAGATAGTCATTTTAGTTCATTTAGTTGCCCATTTCCATGGAAATATGTACATTTGTGGTCGATTTTTAACATAAAAACCATTTCTATGACATTTACTCAACAAGCATTTCCCATTTTCGAGCAAGCAATAAAGGATTATCACGTACATGACGACATCGACCATGCTATTGACAATCCTCACGCCCAAGGGAGCATAGAGTACTTTCTGTATCTGAAAAACTGGATAGACACAGTACAGTGGCATCTGGAAGACTTGATACGCGACCCGCAGATTGACCCTGTGGATGCTCTGGCGCTGAAAAGGCGTATAGACAAGAGCAATCAGGACAGGACGGACTTGGTGGAAATGGTGGACTCTTATTTCCTCGACAAGTACAAAGACGTGCAGCCGCTGGCGGAAGCGACTATCAACACCGAAAGCCCTGCGTGGGCAGTTGACCGCCTGTCGATACTCGCCCTGAAAATCTACCACATGGAAGAGCAGGTGGCACGCACAGACGCATCGGCAGAGCATCGTGCCACGTGCCAGCAAAAACAGAACGTGCTGCAAGAGCAGCGAAAAGACCTGTCGGCAGCCATCGACCAACTGATAGCCGACATAGAGGCAGGGCGAAAGTACATGAAAGTGTACAAGCAGATGAAGATGTATAACGACCCAAGCACCAACCCAGTGCTGTACGGGAAGAAATGAGAGCATGAAGATAGGATTTGACGCCAAGAGGCTGTACAACAACTTCACAGGACTGGGCAACCACAGCCGCACCACTATCGACATTCTGACCGCCAACTTCCCCGAGAACGAGTACTATCTCTACACTCCGAAGGTAAAGCAGAACGACGTGACACTGCCGTATCTGCAACTCAAAGGCTGCCACACCGTGCAGCCCCACGGACTGCTGAGGGGCAGCGCATGGCGTACATTCGGAATGGCGAGCGACGTGAAGCACGACGGCATTGAACTCTTCCACGGGCTGAGCAACGAAATGCCAGTGGGGCTGTTTCACTCGGGCATCCCTACTGTAGTTACCATTCACGACGTAGCGTTCCGCACGTTCACCGACATGTACCATTGGCACGACCGACAGATTTACGACATCAAATGGCGCTACGCCTGCAACCACGCCGACCGCATCATAGCCATTAGCGAAGGCACAAAAAAGGACGTGATAAAGTTCTACGGCGTGCCAGAGCATAAGGTGGACATCGTCTATCAGCCCGTCAATCCACGCTACTACACTCCGATAGAGCGTAGCCACACATCGCCCTACATGCTATACGTAGGCTCGGTAAACTCTCGCAAAAACCTTCTCGGCATCGTCAAAGCAATGGAACTCATGCCAAAGGACTTGCAGATACCGCTCAAAGTTGTAGGCGGAGGAGGCGCATACAAAAAGACCGTAAGGGAATACATCGCCACGCACAACATGGAGCATCTGTTCGAGTGGACGGAAACGATTGACAACGCAGAACTCCAAAGGCTCTACACCAACGCCCAACTAATGGCATACCCCTCATTCTACGAAGGCTTCGGACTGCCAATCGTCGAAGCGCAACTGTGCGGATGCCCCGTAGTGACAAGCAACGTCAGTTGTCTGCCCGAAATAGGCGGACCCTACGCCATGAAAGCCGACCCCAACAGCCCTGAGGACATCTGCAACCAAATGATAAAACTGCTTACCGACGACGCATTCAGACAGGTGCAGAGCGAAGGCGGAAGGCAGCGCGCCATGCAGACATTCCACCCCACAGTGCTAGCAAAGCAACTGATGTCTATATATAATAAATGTGTATAGCCACATATTATATATATATGTATAGCCCCCTTCCATGCATGCCGCCTAACGCACAAGAAAGGCACAGCCCACGGGGAGCATCCTTCTGAAAATAGGGAAAATCCTCTTGCAAATAGGAAAACACTTATTGCAAGAGGATTTCTTTTGCCGTAACTTTGCATCGTAAACAAAAAGAAAGAATGTATAACCTCTAAAAACAATACCGATATGAAGACTTTAAGAAACCTCCTGACAGCAGTAGTCATCCTGTGTGGAACACTGACAATGAACGCTCAAAGCATGAGCATCACGGCGATACGCAGCAACGCACGCTTCTTGACCGACCGCATGGCATACACCCTCGGTATCAGAGACCCATTCCTCATCGACGAGATATACCGCATCAACTACGACTACATATACGGCGTAAACACCTACCTCGACGAAATAGCCTTAGGCTACTATTACGACGACTACATGTTGGTGTGCAACGCACGCGACATAGCCCTCCGCAACCTTTTGGGCATCACCATTTGGAACCGTTTGGTCGGATACAGTTACTTCCACCGCCCAATCATCTTCTCCAACCACAGGTGGCACTTCGGAATATACGACCACGACCGCTTCGGAATAAACCATTTCCACTACGCCGCACCTCGACCATTCGGCAACGGATACGCCGGCGGACACTTCTTCGGAGGCATGGCACCACGTGGTGGCAGAGGCAACGCCGCCCCACCGCCAGCACCTAACAGACCCAACAACGCCGCTCCTTCAGCACCAAGAGGCAACAGCGGCAGGGGCAACGCAACCCCTCCTGCACCAAATGGCGGCAGCAACAGCGGCAGAGGTGAGGCTATGGTTGGCGGACGCAGCCAAAGCAACATACAGAGTTCTTCGAGAGCCGGCGGCTATGCACCTTCCGCATCAAATCCCTCTCGCACAAGGAGCGGTGCCGGCATGAATGCCACACGCACCAATGCAGGAAGCAGCAGTGCAGGGCGTGGCGGCGCAGGAGCAACTCGCAGCAGCGCAGGAGGTTCTCGTGGAGGCGGCAGACGCTAAGCACAAACATTCAGCATACGCAAAGATGAAACATCGGCATACAACAGCATTTCCTACTGCTGGGTATGCCGATATTTCATCTTTTTTCCTTACCTTTGTAGCCTAAATTCGTCATTCTTATGAAGATACTAATAACAGGCGCAAGTGGATTTATCGGCAGTTTCCTCTGCGAAGAGGCATTGAAAAGAGACTGGGAGACATGGGCAGGAATGCGTGAAAGTTCGAGCAGACGGTGGCTGCAACAAGAAAGATTGCAGTTTGCCTTCCTCGACATGACCAACACCGAGAAACTGACCAAGCAACTCAGCGCATACAAGAAGAGGGTAGGGAAGTGGGATGTCATCATCCACGCCGCAGGAGCGACCAAGTGTCTGAAACGCAAAGACTTCGACCTGCACAACTACCAATGCACAAAGAACCTCGTCAACACCCTCGGCGCACTCGACATGATGCCCACGCAGTTCCTCTATGTCAGCAGCCTCAGCGTGCTGGGAGCGATACGTGAGGAGCAGAACCCCGACGGAACATACAACGACATGCTGCCCACCGACGAACCGCATCCCAACACGGCATACGGCGAGAGCAAACTGAAAAGCGAACTGTTTCTGAAAGACATGCCCTGCTCATGCACCATTTTCCGCCCCACAGGCGTGTATGGTCCCAGAGAGAAAGACTACTTCATAATGGCGAAGAGCATCAAGCAGCACGTTGACTTTGCCGTAGGATACAAAAAGCAGGTGCTTACCTTCGTGTATGTCCGCGACCTCGTAGATGCCATATTCTCCGCCATAGGCAAAGCAGACGTAGCCGACAAGAAAACCTACCTCGTCAGCGACGGATGCAACTACCCGAGCCGTGCGTTCAGCGACTTGATACAGAAGGAGTTAGGCGTAAAGAGCGTGCTTCACATCAAAGCCCCCCTGTGGTTTCTCCGCTTCATATCAGCAATTGCCGAAGGCATCTCACACCTCACGGGCAAGCCAAGCACTTTGAATGGCGACAAATACCGCATCATGCGTCAGCGCAACTGGCAGTGCGACATTTCATCGCTGAAAACCGACCTCGGCTTCGAGCCACAGTGGCAGTTGGAAAGAGGCGTGAAAGAGTGCATGGCATGGTACAAAGAAAACAAATGGCTGTAATGACAAGATGACACTGAAAGACTACATCAGACGGCAGCGTGAGCATGGGCTGTGGAGCGTAGAAGTCCTCACGCTGCTATATATGCTTTTCACCACAGTGCTTATCGCCATACACTGGAAAGGGCTGACCGACCCCGTGGGAATGATTAACACACGAGTGACGATGCTCGCCGTCATGGCCATTGCATACATCACATACAGTCTCTACCCATGCCGTGCGTTGCGCATCCTCCGTTTCCTCCCCCCTCTCTTGGGGCTAATATCATGGTATCCGGAGACCTACGACTTTTGCAGCCAGTTTCCGTACCTCGACCACATCTTCGCCAGCCTCGACCACTCGCTCTTCGGCTGTCAGCCGGCGCTCGTGTTCAACACACTGATGCCCAGCACCTTTTGGAGCGAAGCATTCAACCTCGGCTACTATGCCTACTACTACATGATGATGGCCACAATCCTCTTCTACCTCCTCTGCCGATACAACTCCGCCGACCGCGCAGGCTTCATCTTCCTCGCATCATTCTTCCTATACTATATAATATATGAGTTCCTCCCAGTCGCAGGGCCGCAATACTACTTCATGGCAGTAAGCACAGAAGTTGCCGACACAGGCGATTTCCCAGCCGTAGGCTACTACTTTCAGACCCACACAGACATGCTCACCCCCGAAATAAAAGGAGTGTTCAGCCAACTGGTGCAAGGCGCACAAGACGTGGGAGAACGCCCCACAGCCGCATTCCCAAGCAGCCACGTAGGCATGAGTACCGTCACGATGATGCTCGCATGGCAGACACGCAACCGCTGGCTGTTCTGGCTCATGATGCCGCTCTACCTCCTGCTGTGCTGCGCAACCGTTTACATCCAAGCGCACTACCTCATCGACTCCATATGCGGATTTGTCAGCGCAATCCTCTTTTTCATCATAACCAATCGCCTCTATGACAGTTATATATCCCTCCCCCATATTCGGCCCCGTGCATAGCCGCCGCCTCGGCGTGTCGCTGGGCATCAACCTCCTGCCCGCCGACGGCAAATGCTGTTCCTTCGACTGCATCTACTGCGAGTGCGGATTTAACCGAGACTTCATCCCACAGCAGAAAATGCCCACACGCGAAGAGGTGCGCAAGGCGTTGGAAACCCAACTCATAAAGATGCAGCAAGAAGGCCCTGCGCCCGACGTATTCACCTTCGCTGGCAACGGCGAACCCACCCTGCACCCCCACTTTCCCGAAATCATCGACGACACCCTCGCCCTGCGCAACCGCTACTTCCCCAACGCCAAAGTGAGCGTGCTGACAAACGCCACACAGATACTGCGTCAACCCGTGTTCGATGCCCTCTGCAAGGTCGACAACAACATCTGCAAACTCGACACCATTTCCCCCGACTACATCCGTCTCATCGACCGCCCCACCGCCACCTACGACGTCAGCAAAATCATCGCACGCCTCAAAGAGTTTGGCAATCGCTGCATCATCCAAACCATGTTCATGAAAGGCGAACACGAAGGCAAGTCAGCCGACAACACCACCGAAGCCTTCATCGCTCCGTGGCTCAACACTGTAGCCGACATCCGCCCACGTGAAGTGATGATATACACCATAGACCGTGAGACCCCTGCCCACGGACTCTGCAAAGCCACACCCTCCGAACTCGACGCCATAGCCGACCGCATCCGCCAGTTGGGCATCGTCTGCAAAGTCGCATACTAACCGCCAACACTCCCCCTTCCCAACCGCCAACACTTCCCCTTCCTAACCGCCAACACCTTCCCCCCTTAGCCATTAATATTTTCCCCCTCAGCCGTGTGCGTTCTTAAAATATAAGTTATGTTTTATAAAATTAAACCTATATTTTGATAAATTAAACTTATATTTTATAAAACATAACTTATATTTTAACAAAACTACCCATTGGAATGGAGTGCAGACAAAGGCAGACATCCATACCCTTCACTTTCCTATCCCTGCCCTCGCCATTCCTTCTCACCGCCCAAACATTCAAGCACATGTCTTTCTGCGAGCATCCTTTGGCGATGCACCGTTTGACCGCTTAGTGGAGAGTGGTCTGCTACCGACATTGCCAATTATTTCAGTTTTTTCAGAGCAAAATCAACTTTTTTAATTATTTTAACTAAAATTAACTCACGGGGGGGGTAGATAAAGACTTTTTGCTTACATTTGCCTACAAAAGCATTTGGAGACCTGCATTGCAGGGTGTAGAAAGCATAAAAAACTACTGACAAACCATTTTATTAACTTAAATTATTTATTCACAATGAAAAGAAAGTTACTTTTCGTGGCGGCGGTAGCCGCCAGTGCATTGGGATTTCATGCCAATGCGCAAATTGAGAAGCCGGAAAAACCAGTTCCTACAACTACAGCACTTGCAGAGGACGGCAGCACAACCCAGTACCTTTACAATGTTGAGGCTGGTGCTTTCTTGCTTGGCGCAAACGACTGGGGTACTCGTGCATCTGTTGATGTAGTCAAAGGTTGGCAGATGAGGGTCAAAAAAAATGATTCCACATGGTCTCTTGGTTGTTACGCAGAGGAGGGAAGTAAAAAAAATACGTGGCAAGGAGTTTTCGCAGGTAAGGAAGACGATATTTGGGCGGACAATGCAGGAGGAGACAACGCAAATAATTGGGTTATTACAAAACTGGAAAACAACCAATTCACAATTAGCAATCCCTCTGCAGGACAAGGCAATCTTTCTGTTGTTCCTTCTAAGAAAGACACTCGCCTCTATCTTTCAACAGATGATGACGCTCAAGATGTATGGGCTGCTGTTTCGCCAGATAACTATAATTCTTATCAGACTGACTATGCTGAGTATTTAGCGGCTCTCGAAAAATACACAAGAGCAACATATAAGGTTGGCGACGACATCATAAGCCTTGCTCCTGATGCATGGGACTATGGTACTGCCGGCAACCAAGGTACATTTGGTACTGGAGTAGAACTGTTCAGAAATAAAGATTTAGGAGCTGCTCCAGCAGGTGATGTACTCACTCAGACTATAACAGGACTGAACAATGGTCTTTATGCAGTTACTCTTAAGTTAGCAGCAAACTGTACAAATGGGCGTGACGGATGTGGATGTCCTACAGGAGAAAACCACTCATTCGGCTTCGCTAATGACCAAGAAGAAAGCCTTAATGTCGTTGACAAAGGAAGTGATACTAATATCGAATATGCAACACCTACTTTAATCGCTAAAGTAACAGACGGTACGCTCAAATATGGTATCAAGAACAAAGAGGCATCTGGTAACTGGTATGTAGCAGAAGTTATTTCTATTGTATATATAGAAGTAGAAGTGCCACAATTGGCTAACCCAAGTTTCGAGTTGAGTGCAGCAGATACTCCACTGGAACAAGAGATTATCGTTAAGGAAGCAATCCCATCACTTTATGGTTGGACTGTTGCAGGTCTTCGTGTTGGAGCAAGTAGTTATAGCAACGCAGAGGTTCGTAAGGCTAATTCTGAAACTGCAAGTACATCACAGTTTGGTACTTCTAACCCAAGTGAAGGCGATTATTCTCTCTTCCTCCGTCAAGGTTGGAATGAAGAAGCAGTAACCGTGATAACTCTTACTTCTAACGCACTTGCAAAAATGCCAGTAGGAGATTATGCCCTTGCTGTTGATTACAAGCAGGCTTATGCTCATGACAGCGGCAAAGACAATGATGATACACATGTCACTATTGCCTTGAATAACGAAACAGAAAGTATCGTATCTGTAACGTCTGAACCAGCAGTAGGATTTTTAGGTGGCAATAACAATACATACTTCAATGATACAGATTGGAGTACACTTATCTTGCCATTTACACTTGAAGCAACTCAAGCAGAAGGTTCTAAGGTTGTAATCACTCTCAATGCAGCAGGTCAGCGTCGTGCAGACTTCTACCTCGACAATGTTCAACTGTTGTATGGCATGGATGCACACCTCTTCGTGCTTGAAAAGGCTATTGCCGCTGCACAGGCTGAGGCTGACAAGTATCCTGCAGGCGATGACCTGTTCGAGTTCCCTGCATCTGATGTGAAGCCTCTCATCGACGCTATAGCAATTGCTCAGGCTGCATACGACGCAGCAGAATCGGCTGAGGCTGTGAAGGCTGCTACTGAGGCTATCAATGCTGCTGTCGCTGAATTTGAAGCACCTAAGGCAAACATTGAAGGAAGCCCTTACATTCTTACTCTTGAGACAAAGAGCGGTTCATTCCAACTCAAAATGGACGGCACAAAAGATAGTGACCAGATAACAGTTGAGAACGAAGGTAGTGTTGTTTATTTCGTTGGTCAAGGTAACGGAACTTACGCTATCTCTAATGGCAATGAGGAATATATCAATATGGTAGGAACAGGCACCAACACTTGGACTCTTGGCGTGAAGTCTACTCCAGAAGCTTGGACTGTTACTGCTTTGGCAGACGGCAAGTACAGCATTGCAAGAAAAAGCAATGGCGGTCTTTTGGGTACAAATAGCGATAATGGCAATGATGCTGGTTCTCCATGCTACGGAAACAAGAAAACTGATGACGGCAACTACATCTGGACTATCTCGGGTCTGTACAAGAATGTAACTGACGCAGACTATGCAACATACGTAACTCCTGTTGCTATTCAGTTCAACGAGGACGAAGCATTTGTTGTAAAGACTATAACTAATGGTGACGAAAGCGTGGCTATCCTTGAAAACGTTAATTCTGTACCTGCTGGCACTCCTGTAATCATCAAGGGCGAAGGCAAGCACGAGTTTGAGATAGCAACTGACGCATCAGAAGTTGAGGGTAACCTCTTGAAAATCGCACCAGTGGCAGAAGACGAAGACGCAAGCATCTATGTACTTGCAAACCTCAACGATGTAGTAGGTTTCTACGAACTTGAAGAGACACTCAAACTGGAAGCAGGTACTATATATCTCCCTGTCAGCGTTGAAGAGGGTGAGGCTGACATCAAGTTCATCGGTCTCGGCTTCGGCGATGGCGCTACTGCAATCAAGGACGTAGACGTTCCTGCTGCACAAGACGGAGTATTCTACAACATCGCAGGTCAGCGTGTACAGAACCCAACTAAGGGCATCTACATCGTGAACGGCAAGAAAGTGCTGGTAAAGT
>JAFLUT010000036.1 GCA_022508665.1 Prevotellaceae bacterium
CACGGCTGACTATTGTAATCGTGAACGGCAGGGCGTTTCAGCGGTCAGCCGTTGTTAAAAACGACAGAAAAAGAGAAAAAGGGAACACACATTCCTGCCGAATTTTGTTTCTCGGGGCAGTAACTCTGCTTTTCCATTTAATAACGTTATTTTTTCACGCAGACACTCTGCTTTTCTCACGCAGAAATCATTTTCCTATGAGAGAAAGAAAATCGTTAGGTTTGTCATTTATTATTAGTTCGTCGGGAAAAGCAGTCTCTTCGAGCAATGACATGGCATAGTGATAGTTGCAGACGGCAGATGTGTGGTGGGCGTCGCTGCCAAGAATAATAGGCACGTCGTGGCGCTTGCATAGGTGCAGCATTTCTGTGAATAGGGAAGTGGCAAGCGTTTTGTGACGTGCTGGATTGAGGGAACTGTTGTTGAGTTCAAGCAGTGTTCCTGTGCGTTTCGATGCAAGCACAACAGCCTCGATGTCAAATGTTGAGGCTGTGCCGTCACATGGGTGGGAAATGATGTGTACGTTTGGGTTTTCAATGGCTCCCAGCAGCGCCGAGGTGTTCTGCTGTCGGTTGCCGTCGGTGTAGCAGAGAGAGTGCAGCCCTGCTATCACATGGTCCATGCCGCCCAGAATGAATGGGTCGGTGATGTCGATGTTCCCTTCGTAGTCTATTATGTTCAGTTCCGCCCCGAGCAGCAATCGCATATCGCCATATTGACGTGGCACGACGTGCAGGTTGCGAAAATACAGAGGGTCGCAAGTGCCTGGGATAGAAGGCCCGTGTTCGGACACGCCGAATAGCGTAAGAGAGTGCTTCTGCGCCTCCGCAATCATTTCGTTCAGCGTGCAGAAAGCGTGGCCCGATACTATGGTGTGGGTGTGTACATCAAGTTTTGTGGCAAACATCTTATGTTCCCTTTTGTCGTTTGGGGTACAAAGTTAAGTAAAAAATGAATAATGCCACATTGGGGGTGGATATTTTTTAGGTTTTTTTTCGTATCTTTGCACCGTATATGTGACAAACTGATAGTTCAGCAAGGGAATGAGACTCATCAAGCGACTTGACATCTTCATTTTGAAGAATTTCCTCACACTGTTTGCAGGCACGTTCTGCATCAGTCAATTCGTCGTTATGATGCAGTTCCTTTGGAAATATATCAATGAATTGGTGGGCAAAGGGCTGAGTTTCGATGTGTATGCGAAGTTCTTTTTCTATGCTGGCGAAACGCTTGTGCCTATGGCATTGCCACTTGCCATATTGCTGGCATCGCTCATATCCTTCGGCAACATGGGCGAGCGGCTGGAGTTGCTGGCGATAAAGGCGTCGGGCATATCATTGCTGCGCACGTTGCGGCCACTCATCATACTCAACCTGCTGTTTGCCTTGGCATCTTTCCACTTCCAGAATAAGATAGTGCCGGAGGCTCAAGAGAACCTTATGCAGTTGCTGTATTCAATGAGGCAGAAGTCACCCGAGTTGGACATACCGGAGGGTGCGTTCTACGACGGCATTGAGAATATAAATATCTATGTGAACAAGAAGAACAAGGAGACGGGCATGCTCTACGACGTCATCATTTACAATATGCAGGACGGCGTGAACAAAGCCCATATCATCTTGTCGGACTCGGCGAAAATGGAGACGAGCGCAGACAAGACTCATCTGGTTCTGCATCTGTATCAGGGCGAGCAGTTTGAGAATTTGCAGAGCGACGCATTGCAGGCGAAGAATGTGCCATATAGGCGTGAAACGTTTGTGGAGAAGCATTTTATCATTGATTTCGATTCGAACTTTAATATGGCGGATAATGAGAGCGTGACAGGGTCGGCTTTCACGAAGAATATGAATAAGTTGACGCATGACATAGATTCTATGGAGGCGTATTATGACAGCCTTAGCCTTGTATATACAAAGGAAATGGAGCAAAACACTCTCAATATTCCTCATAAGGCTCGGCTTTCAGACTATGATTCGTTGGCAATCGCCAACATGAGCGACGCCACGCGCAAGCAGTTGGATAAGGAGGAAAAGGCTTACCATGCGTTGATGTCTGCCGATGCGCCCAAATCAGAGATAAGCATAGACTCTCTGCTTGGCTCGCTTGAACCGCAGGGCAAGCAGCGAGTGTTTGCAAGCGCTATGCAGCGAGCGACCTTTCAAGCAATGGATGCAGAATATAAATCGGCTCTGATGGAAAGCGGCAACAGGGATATACGTGTTCATTGGATACGCTATTGGGAGAAAATCACCATGTCGCTCGCCTGTTTGCTGTTCTTCTTTATCGGCGCTCCGCTTGGCGCTATCATCCGCAAGGGAGGGTTGGGCTTCCCTGTTGTGGTGGCAGTGATAGTTTTCATTGTGTATTACATAATCAATACGTTTGGAACAAAAGTAGGGCGTGAAGGCAGCATTCCTGTGGTGTTGGGCATGTGGTTCAGCACACTGATGCTTGCACCGCTCGGCGTGTTCTTCACTGTTAAGTCTAACAATGACTCTGCGGTGTTCAATATGGATGCGTATGTCAGTTTGTGGAGAAAGTTGCTGGGCATACGTCAGAAGAGGTACATATCAAAGAAAGAAGTCATCATCTACGACCCTAACTATGTGGAAATGGCAGAAGTGCTTGGGCAGTTGTCAGAGCAGTCGCAGGCATATTTAGATGCTCTCCCTCATTCGTCGATGTTCGGATATGTCGGATACATCTTCCGCTATTGGCTCTCGAAGAACGAGGATGTGGATGCTGAGAATGTAAATCTGCTGTTAGAATACACCGTAGAGTGTCTGTCTAACAGCAGAGATAGGCAGATTTTGCATTTGCTGAACGATTATCCCGTCATGGACACGCACTCGTTCCGCTTCTACCGCCGTCGAAAGAAAGACTTGAAGGCAATCATACAAACATCAGATACAATAAAGAATTACATATATGACAAAATCCTTTCAGTTCAGTAAGATAGAGGAGTCTATCGACGACTTTCGAGAGGGAAAGTTCGTCATTGTCGTTGACGATGAAGACCGTGAGAACGAGGGCGACTTCATCATTGCGGCAGAGAAGATTACCCCCGATAAGGTGAACTTCATGCTTCGTGAGGGTAGAGGAGTGCTGTGCGCTCCCGTCACAATATCTCGTGCCAAAGAACTTGAACTGCCACATCAGGTGGAGTCCAACACTTCAATTCTCGGCACTCCGTTCACGGTCACTGTCGACAAGTTGGAGGGCTGCACAACAGGCGTGAGCGCTCACGACCGTGCGGCAACGATACAGTGGCTTGCCAATCCCGAAGCCAAGTCAAGTGACTTCGGCCGCCCCGGACACATCAACCCTCTTTATGCCCAAGACAATGGCGTTTTGCGTCGTGCAGGTCATACAGAGGCGGCTGTCGACCTCGCTCGTCTGGCAGGACTCAGACCTGCTGCCGCACTCATCGAGATACTCAATCCCGATGGCACTATGGCTCGCATGCCCGAACTCATTCAGAAGGCGGAGGAGTTTGGCATAAAACTCATACAAATAAAAGACCTCATCGCTTACCGACTGCAACGTGAAAGCCTTGTGGAAAAGGGCGTTGAGGCGGACATGCCTACGGCTTACGGGCATTTCCGCATCATCCCGTTCCGCCAGAAGAGCAACGGGCTGGAGCATGTGGCGCTCATCAAGGGCGAGTGGAAGACCAATGAGCCAGTGCTGGTGAGGATGCATTCCAGTTGTGCCACAGGCGACATCTTCGGCAGCCAGCGTTGCGACTGCGGAGAGCAGTTGCACAAGTCGATGGAACTCATCGAGAAGGAGGGCAAAGGCGCTATCATATACCTCATACAAGAAGGGCGTGGCATAGGGCTGATGAATAAGATTGCCGCATACAAACTGCAGGAGGAAGGGCTTGACACGGTGGACGCTAACATACACCTCGGCTTCGACCCCGACCTGCGCGACTATGGCGTGGGGGCGCAGATACTGAGAGAGATTGGAGTGAACAAGATACGGCTGCTGACCAACAACCCCGTGAAGCGTGTAGGGCTTGAAGGGTACGGGTTGGAGATTGTGGAGAATGTGCCGATAGAAATCACTCCGAACCAATACAACCTGCGCTATCTGCGCACCAAGAAGGAGCGCATGGGACACACACTGCATTTCAACAAATAAAACAATATCTATGAATATGGAACAATTATCAGAAAGACTTAATCGTCTGTCTCCTTCTGCCACTCTCGCAATGAGTCAGAAGAGTTCTGAGTTGAAGGCTCAGGGCATAGATGTCATTAACCTCAGTGTCGGAGAACCCGACTTCAACACTCCCGACCACATCAAGGCGGCAGCCATCAAGGCGGTGGAGGACAACTGGAGCCGATACAGCCCTGTGCCTGGCTATCCAGAACTGAAGAACGCCATCGTGAACAAACTGAAGAACGAGAACGGGCTGGATTACAAGCCTTCTCAAATCCTCTGTTCAAACGGCGCTAAGCAGTCGGTCTGCAACGCTATAATGGCGCTCGTCAACGCTGGTGACGAAGTGATTATCCCTGCTCCTTACTGGGTTTCTTACCCCGAAATGGTGCTGCTTGCCGAAGGTACGCCAGTATATATCGACGCGCCTATCGAGCAGGACTTTAAGATTACGCCCGAGCAGTTGGAGGCTGCCATCACGCCAAAGACACGTGCCATCATCCTCTGCTCTCCAAGCAACCCAACAGGTTCGGTGTACAGCAAGGAGGAACTGGAAGGGCTGAAGAACGTGCTGCTCAAGCATGAGCGTGTCATCGTTCTTGCAGATGAGATATATGAGCATATCAACTATGTTGGTCAGCACGCATCCATCGCATCATTCGACGACATCAAAGACCGCGTGGTGGTAATCAACGGTGTGAGCAAGGCATACGCAATGACTGGATGGCGCATTGGCTTCATCGCTGCTCCCGAATGGATTGTGAAGGGATGCAACAAACTGCAAGGGCAGTACACCTCAGGTCCATGCTCCGTATCGCAGAAGGCGGCAGAGGCTGCATTCTCTGGCGACCAGCAGTGCGTGGAGGATATGCGTCTTGCTTTCGAGCGTCGTAAGAACCTCATCGTGAAGTTGGCTAAGGAAATACCTGGACTGGAAGTGAACGACCCGCAGGGTGCTTTCTACCTCTTCCCCAAATGCTCAAGTTACTTCGGCAAGACAGACGGAGAGCATGTCATCAACAACTCATCAGACTTCGCCATGTATCTTCTCGAGGTTGGCCACGTGGCAACCGTAGGAGGCGATGCCTTCGGTTCTCCCGAATGCTTCCGCATGAGTTACGCCACATCTGACGAGAACATCGTGGAGGCGATGAGACGCATTAAGGAAACACTTGCAAAACTCAAATAACATCATTTCTTTATGAAAAAGTTACTAACCTATACCCTTTTGGCGTTGGCGCTCACAGCCAATGCCAAAGGGGCTTTTTCGTCTCCTGCACCAGACACGGAAGACGATGTGACCTCTTACACAGAGGGAGTGATAACCGCTGACTTCGTTCCCGAAGCGCAGATGAAGGCAGACCTCTTGCAGATGCTTGCCAACTTCTCTAAGTATATGGTAAACGATTTCCAAGAGTGCGTTGCCCCTAATTCTAAAGACGAGGCGTGCGGATGCTTCAAGGGCGAGAACACAATGGGCAACAACGAGCAGGGAGTACGCCCCAATGCTGACCTCAGTATGGTGTGTGCCTTCCTCGTGAAATACGCCAAGCCAGCAGGAGTGACGCTCCCCGACGGTGTAACATGGGAGAGGATAGAGGAGATTGCCATGAAGTCTCTTATCTTCGCATATTCCACCCACAAAGCAAACAAACTGAAAGTATGCTCGGGCAACAACTATTGGGGGTCGACCTCCACGTCCGATGCCGTGTGGGAGAGTTCCCTTTGGGCAATGTCGGTGGCATACTCCGCATATTTCCAGTGGGACAAACTCAGCGATGCACAGAAAGGCTACATATACAACCTTTTGAAAGCAGAGTGCAACTACGAGTTGGGGCGCTCCATCCCTACTGGCTATTCGGGTGACACGAAGGCGGAGGAGAACGGATGGGAGGCAGACATCCTCGCTGCCACTCTCGGACTTTTCCCTAACGATGAACTCGCTCCGAAATGGTTTGAGCGTCTGCGTGAGTTTGCCATCAACAGTTACTCTCATACATCTGATGCAAATAACACTACCATCATAGATGAGTGGTACGACAAAAAAACTGTGGCAGACCTTTACAAAGGGGCAAACCTCTATGATGACTACTCTTTGCAGAACCACAACCTCTTCCACACCTCCTACCAGAACGTCGTTCAGCAGGAATTGGGCGAGGCGGCTCTGGCGTTAAAGATGTTCCAGACAGGGCTTTACGGCGAGGAGAAATGGAAGACAAACGCCCTTATGCACAACTGCCAAGCGGTGCAGGACAGCATACTCAACTGGCTCGCACTTGCCGACGGAGAGTTGGCTATGCCTAATGGCAACGACTGGAGCCTCTTCCTCTACGACCAAATCACCAGTTACTCCACACTCGCCTGCTTCCTCGGCGATGCCAATGCGCTGATGCTGGAGAACATGGCATACAAATACATACAAGCAAGACAGAAGACCACTACCGACGGCTCTTGGCTGCTCCGTGCCGACGTTGGCGCACGCCGCATGGGTGTGGAGGCTCACCGCGTTATGATGACCTACCTCATGCACGATGTCATTTCTACTGCTGATATGACGCCAACCAAATGGGATGACTTCAACGCTAAATATGGCAAGGCAAGAACCATTCCGTGCCAAAACATTGTGCGTGCGGCTACCGATGACCGCTTCACTTGCTTCTCGTGGAGCAACGGACTGAAATCCTACACAGGCTACTTCGCTGCCAACTCGCCCGACAAGAACAAAATCGTTGTGCCATACCGTGCCAACAACACGGGTAACCTCATAGGATGGTATGAGGTCTCGGGCAAAAGCACCAACGCCACCCCAGTGGTTCACGGCATCTTCAAACTCGACGGCAACGCATACGTGATGAACGGCGAACTCAACACCAACGACGCTTCACTCAACAACCGCTTCGCCATATACTCCACCCCAAGCAACGCCCTCGTCTATCTCGACTATGTGACAGCCAATTCTGCCGTTACCATCACCTCCGAGAAGGGCGGTCTCCTCGCTATCTCTACCGACGACCTAACGAAACTTAAACGTACATTATATTATAATAAGAGCGGAGAAATTACTTCTAAGCAGACCAATGGCTCAACGCTCACCACCTTCAACAGCGAATGGGTGAACATCGACAATGCCCTCGGAGTCGTATCTTCTGGCAACGGCAAGAAGATGGCGTTTGGTGACCGTGGCGCTAACAACTCCATCTACACCTCAAAACTCTATCCGATGTACGGCAAATCCACTTCACGTTCAGTCAAGAACGGTGCGGTGGTCGATGCACGCAACCTTGTGTATTACAGCAATATCAATGCCGAAGAAACAAAGGCTATGGCTGAACAACTCGTGCCTCTCAAAGACAAACTACCTACGGGATGGAACGGAGTGATTGCCCCCGACAATGGCTGCGCATACTTCATCGTCAGCAATTTCAAAGGGGAAAGCAACAACGCCACTATCAGCGACATTCAGTACAACGGCCAAGCGCCAGTGTTCTATCAGCCAACCACCATCGCCGACAGCAAATCAACTGTCGACATCGAGGTGCATCAGAACAACTCGGGCGTTCAGCCAATCACCATGCTCGTGACAGGTAGCGACGTGGTTGCCCAACTCATCGACGAGACATCGGCATACATCACAGCCTCTGCCAAGACAAAGGTCACTGTCAGCATATCTGTGGCAGGTCAGGCAGAGCCGTCTGTTCTTAGCGACTACACCATAAAGAAGAACAAAGCCATCAGAGTCTATCTGAACGAAAACGGGGAGGTATGCGCCGAGAGCGCATCCTTTCCCTACGTTCACAAAACGGACTATACTGACCGCATCGTCAACCCCTCATTCGACGGCAACGCAAAAAACGGATGGGAAGGAACTTCTTTTACAGGGGTAGATTACAGCGAAGCAGAGATGTTCAACAAAACATACGACTTCTATCAGACTATCACCAACCTTCCTGCTGGACAATATGAACTGGCATGCCAAGGTTTCTACCGCAATGGCGGATATAAAGATGCAGCAGAGAACAGAACGGCGGACAAGGAAGCGCTCAATGCAAAACTGTATGCCAACGACAGCATCGTCTCGTTAGTGTCAATCTTCGAAGATGCAGGCAAGAAGGGAGCAGTAGGCGTAAACCAGTCGCCCTACGGCTACATCCCAAACAATCTGGAACAAGCGGCTCTCTATTTGCGTGCCAACCTCTACCAGAACTCACTCCTCTGCGAGGTGGGTGACGATGGCAAACTCAAGATAGGAGTGAAAAAGTCCGTTGCGGTCGGCAACGACTGGAGCCTCTTCGACAACTTCACCCTCACCTATCTCACCATTCCCGAAATGCCTGAGATACCAGACGATGGCGACGATGATGATGACGACGATGATGAAGAGCCAGACGCCATTGGAAGCGTGACCCTCGCCCCCAACTCCGCAGGGCTTTACACCTTGCAGGGAGAGAAAATCAGCGCCTCCTCCGCTGCCAGCAAAGGGATATACATCTTGAATGGCCAGAAAGTATTGATTAAGTAATAAGCCCCCACACTCTATAAGCCTCCAGCCCATCACCGGTTGGAGGTTTTATTTTACGCTATAATCATCTAAAACGGTCTGAGTCACACCTCGGCAGCGATGTGACTCAGACCTCGACGGCGGTGTGACTCACACCGATAGCATAGGTGTATGGCAGACCGTTTTCAACGTCAAAAGATATAGTTGTCTTCTTCCTCCCATTCGCCATCATCAAGGTCGTCCGCCTCCGATGGTTCGGGCAGTTCCGTCGGCTCGTCAAGAGTTGTCGGTTCGTCGGCATCAATGCGAAGAGCGCCAATGCGGTCGAAGTGTTCGTCGTAGAAGTCGAAGTAGTCGGCGAAACTCAGACCTTTCATCAGTTTGGCGAGGTTCTCTTCGCTAATAATGAAGCACTTGATGCCTTCGAGTTTATACGCCATGTCGGGGTTGTTAAGCAGACGGTGCATGTAGATGTATGCCTCATCATAGTTGAGGAAAGTGCGTACTTGCAGCATGTCTATGCCGTCGCCTTTCTCTATGGTAAGGTCGAAGTTGCGTACTGTGAATGCCGTGAAGTTATACCTCGCCATTTCGTATAGCAGTTGGTTCTCGTCGACGGAGTCACGCTCGTATGCTATGGCGAAGACAAAGTCGCAGTTTTTCTCCATGCTGAAAGTCGAGTCGTTCATCAGCGAATCCTCTTCCTCGCCATATCCTCGCCTGCGTTCCCAAATGCTGCCCATCTCGAACTTGCCGCCTTGCAGCAAGCGCCCTTCTTTCAGTCCCTTCACGTACAGTCCTGCCAGTTCGCTGACGCTTGCCTGTGGGTATTTCTCCACTATGGCTCGCAGGTCACGCATGAAATGCTCTCTGTCGCCCAATTCCAGTCGGCTTATCGCTTCGAGGAACATGAACCTCGCCCTGTTGTCGCCATTAGGATATTCCTTCTCGGTGTATTGGCTATTGGCTATTACCGTGTGGAAGTCGTTGGCTTGGAAGGCGTTGTATGCATTCACATAGATAGAATCCTCTATATGTTTCCCATATCGTGCCTTGAACTCAAAGTTAGGGTCGGCTATCAGTTTGCCATGCTCGTTGCTTGGATATTCGGCAATGAGTTTCTGCCTGTACACCTCTGCATCGTCGCGCCGTTCCATCCTCGAATACAACTGATACATATTATAATATACTTCGTCCGTCTGCTCAAAGTCGGGGAAGTAGGTCAGTATTCGCTTGAAGGTGCGTTCTGCCAGAGGCAAATTCTCCATGCGGTCTTTGTATATCACGGCAGAACCATAGAGTCCCTCCACAAGCAAGGCGTTGGATTCGTCCATCTGTTCCTCAGTGAAAGGTATGTCTTTCAGATAGAACTCCGGTCGGTAGGGGTCGTTGGCATACTCCTCTGCCTTGATAGAATCTTTCTCTGCCTTCGATGTTTTCTTACCTTTATTCGCTTGATAGATGCTGTCCTCCACGGCGGCAATGCTGTCTTGGATGGCTTGCAGGCTGTCCGACAGTTCCTCCTCGTTGAAGTCGTTCAGCACCGTCTTGTTGCTCCGCTGCCAGTCGTCGGCTAAGGTACGTTTGCCCCATTTCTTCTCAAACTCCGCCTTACCTGCGCTCACCGCCGTAGGGTTGTAGAAGTACCACAGGGCTGACTGCCCCGTGCGTCGATTGGCAGTCGACTGAGTGCTGTTGGCAGTAGCATTCGTGGCGTTCTGCCCCGTGTTGCGACGGGCATTCATTTCCTGCCTCTGTTCCTCTCTCTCTTTCTTCTTCAGCGCTTCAATAGTCTTCTTTATCTTCTCCATGCGTGTCACGGAGTCGAGACGAGCCATCATTTGCAGACTGTCTTGTAGTTCTACAGCCGATGCGTATGGCAGCAGTTCGTCGAGTATCTTGCCTCTCTCGTCCGCTTCTTTGTACTCTTCGTGGTCTTTGTCGAGCAATCCTATCACCTGCGAATAGCACTGCTGAGCATCGACAAACTTCTCTGTATCCCAATACAACTGCCCCAAGTGCAGCATCACCACGCCTTTCTCGATGCCGTTTCTCGTGCTTTTCTCCACTCCGTCTTTATATGCCCATATCGCGCGTGTTGTGTCTCCATTGGCTAAATGGATGTTGCCGATAGCATAATATACTTGGTCGAGAAAGTCTTTGTTCTTCGGATTTTTCGACATTGCCGTAAGTCGCCGTATCATCTGCTTAGAGCGCCCTTTTGACATTGCTTCCGTCATCTGTATGCGAGCATTGAACTCCAATTCGTATGGGGGATTTCTCCTTATGACTTTCTTGAAGTATCTGTATGCCTCGGGGTCGTGTCCTATCTTATGGTATAGTTGTCCAAGCAGCATGTACATCCTTGTGCGTGGCAGACTGCGATGTTCCCCTTTCAACGCCTTTTCTATGCTCAGAATGGCTTCGGGGTATTGCTTCTGCCGCAACTGCATGTCGGCCATAACAGACGCTTTCAGCGGTTCAAGGTTTGTGGGGAAACTATCTCTTGCGGCACGGTTCAGCAGGTCTTCTGCCTCATACAGCCACTCCATTTCGGCATAGCATCGAGCCTCCAGCAATCGTGCCTTTGCCACAATGTTTGGCTTTGAGAAATATAGTCTCTGGATATAGGCAAATGTTGATGCCGCTTCCATATACTCGCCCTTGCGGAACTGCGCCTCGCCCATCAGAAACCATGCCCGCCACAGGAACGGGTTATACTCCTTCTGGCTAAGCCAAATCTTGTCCTTCGGTTTCTTCGGGCGGTTCTTCTTCCACTCTGGACGCTTCGTAATGCTGTGAGTCTTTATGGTCTTTTGGCACTTTTCAACAGCTGTGCTGAAATTGCTTGCCCCAAGACTCGTTGTAGCCTTGTTGCCTGTGATATAAAGCGGAATGACCTCGGTATAATTATCCTTATTGCCGTTTTCCTGCAACAGCCGTCCTTCCTTAAATGCCTCATTGCCATTGAAATAGGTGTTGTATCGTGCCTTAAAGCCCTGCACATTGCGAGTAATTGCCGTATTCTTTTTTGTTGAACACGACGCTAATGTCAGCAATGCTATATAAATATATAATATGTATAAGATTTTCTTCAAATGCTCGCAAAGAGAGACTATTCCCTTAATTCATAACGAAATACAAAACTGTTTATTGCATGCCAATCAACTCAAACACTCCCAACTGTCCGAGGAACACAAGCCCTATGGCAATGGGTGCTATGTAGCGGAGGGAGAAGATGAGCAGTTTGAAATAAGGAGTTCGGAGGTCGCCGCCATTGCTTATCTCGTTGCGGTAGAGTTGGCGGTCAAGCACCCAGCCAGAGAAGATGCTGATGAGCATGCCGCCAAGGGGGAGAAGCACCATGCCCGAGAAATCATCGAACATGGAGAAGAAATTGCGGTCAAACACTTTCACATCACTCAGAGGTCCAAAGGAAAGGGAACACAATGTGCCAAGCACAAGGATGGTGAGCGTGACAATCGCAGCGCCTTTCTTGCGAGAGAGTTTGAACTCCTCGGTGACGTATGCCGTGGCCACCTCATGCAGAGAGATAGCGCTTGTCAATGCCGCTACGAAAAGCAGGAAATAAAACAATGTGGAGAAGAGGATAGCAAGGATGCTCCCGTCGCCAAAAGCGTGCTGAAAGACGTTAGGCAGTGATATGAAAGTGAGGCTCGCTCCAACACCTACCTCATTGGGATTCATGCCGATATTGAATACGGAAGGGAAGATGATGAAGCCTGCCATGATTGCGATGAAGGTGTCGATGAGGCTGACGTTTACTGCCGTTTTGCCTAATGGCGTCTTCTTGTCAAAATAACTGGCGTAAGTGCATAGGCATCCCATGCCAAGACTGAGGGAGAAGAATGCTTGTCCCATCGCCTGCAATATCACTCCACTATCCACCTTGCTCCAGTCGGGCTTGAGCAGAAACTCTAAACCTTTGGATGCGCCGGGAAGGGAGACGGAGCAGACAGTAAGAACCACGGTTATGATGAAAAGAGTTGGCATCATCAGTTTAGCACTTTTCTCTATGCCCGACTGCACGCCTTTCGTGATGACGAAGTGTATGATGCCGATAAACAGATAAAGCCAAAAGAGAGGTTTCCACGGATTGCTTGCAAAACCGTCGAAGATGTCGCCAAACTCTTTGGCTGGCACTCCCGAGAATACGTTGTCAGCAGAAAGGAAAGTATAGTGCATCGTCCACCCTCCCACAACGCTGTAATAGCAAAGGATGAACCACCCCGTAAATACACCAAGACGACCCACCCATTTCCACGGCGAGCCGTCTGACAAGATGCGATATGCTCCTGCGGTGTTGGAGTGTGTGTACCTGCCGATGAGAAACTCGCTAATCATTATTGGCAAGCCAAGCACGATGATACATATTATATATATAATAATGAATGCAGCACCGCCATTTTGCCCTGTCTCTATGGGAAATCGCCACACGTTGCCAAGCCCGACAGCCGAGCCAGCCGCAGCAAGTATAGCGCCTACTTTTGACGCAAAATTTTCTCTTTCCATAATTTATTAAGGTATATGCACACAAGCGTCATCACGAATGAGCCAATAGCGTCTGCCGCAAAGTCGAGCCAATCGCCTGAACGATGTGTGGTGCAATAGGCTTGAACCAACTCCAGAAGTCCGCCAAGGAGGGACGGAGCAACAAACATAAGCAGCAGAAAACCGACCGTCAAAGGACGTTTGAGAATGGCAACGTGGTCAACCCACATGGCAAACGTCAGCCCTGCATACATAAGCATGTGCGCCCACTTGTCAATCAGCGGCACATCGCTTAGCGACGTGTCTTCTGGCACGGGAATGACACTAAGTACAAAGATTGCCACAGCGACAACCGCAGCAAAGACGTATTCAAAGATGTATAAACTCTTTATCGACATATTATCGCTCATTTCATTTCTCGAAATCAACCTCATCTTTCCACATCTTGTATGGTCGACGAAGCATATATTTATTGTAATAATGATAGTTCCCAGTCACTTCTTTCCCAAGGAAGTCGGGCTTTATGTACTCCTCATCTTCGCTGCTCAACTCTATCTCCGCCATTACAAGCCCTTCGTTTTCACCGAAGAACTCATCCACTTCGATGATGTGTTTGCCGTTCTTGATGAGGTAGCGGTCTTTGTTCACACGCCCCGGCATGCAGAGGTTCATCATTTCACGGGCATCCTCCATAGATATTTCTATCTCAAACTCATAGCGAGAGAAACCGCCCTTGCGCGATGGTCCCTTGATAGTGAGATATGCCTTATCGTCACGTATACGCACCCTCACAGTCTTCCCCGGCTCAGTAGCAAAATACCCCTGCTCAATGTGGGTCTTGCTGTATGCCAGCGACTTATATTCGCCCGTCACAAGGAATTTCCGTTCTATCTCTTGATGCGCCATTGTTATTTTTTTATTCTTCTCCTCCTGCAAACTCCATCAGATACGCCTTGATAAAGCCATCCAGTTTGCCGTCCATCACGCCACCCACATCGCTTGTCTGATAGTTCGTGCGGTGGTCTTTCACACGGCGGTCGTCAAAGACGTATGAACGTATCTGGCTGCCCCACTCAATCTTCTTCTTCCCTGCCTCCACCTTCGCCTGTTCTGCCATGCGGTGCTGCAACTCCTTGTCGTAGAGCATAGAACGAAGCAGTCGCAAAGCATTCTCCTTATTCTTCGGCTGGTCGCGCGTTTCGGTATTCTCGATAAGGATTTCCTCCTCCTCCCCTGTGTAAGGGTCTTTATATTGATAACGCAGACGCACACCCGATTCCACCTTGTTCACATTCTGTCCACCAGCACCACTCGACCTGAACGTATCCCACGAAATGCGAGCCTGCTCAATCTCCACGTTGATAGTATCGTCCACAAGCGGAGTGGCAAACACACTGGCAAACGATGTCATACGCTTTCCCTGCGCATTGTACGGACTCACCCTCACCAAGCGATGCACACCGCTCTCGCCCTTCAAATATCCGTATGCCATATCGCCCGTGATTTCCATTGTCACCGTCTTTATTCCCGCATCCTCACCGTCTTGGAAGTTGCTTATTGTCACCTTGTAACCGTGCTGTTCCGCATACCTCTGATACATTCTCATCAGCATCTGCGCCCAGTCCTGCGCCTCCGTTCCGCCAGCACCAGCATTGATTTTCAGCACACAATCCATGTTGTCCGCCTCACCTTGCAGCATATTCTTCATTTCGAGGTCTTCAATCAACTGCAACGCCGCAGCATAATACTGGTCAACCTCCTCTTCCGTCGTCATCTCCTCCTTGTGGAAGTCGAAAGCCACCTCCGTGTCGTCAGTAGCCGCCTTCACCGCATTATATCCGTCAATCCACTTCTTCAGCGTCTTCACCTTCTTCATCTGCGCCTCCGCTGCCTTCTGGTCGTCCCAAAAGCCCGGCGCCTGAGTCCTCAACTCCTCCTCCTCAACCTCAATCAACTTGCTGTCAATCTGCAAATAGCGATGCAACGCCTCCGTCCTGTCCTTTATATCCTTCAGTTGTTCTGCTGTAATCATAAATATATTATAGTTATAATCGTCATAAACTAAACACCGTGTATCGCAACATCGATGAACGGTGTATCGCTTCATCGATAAGCGGTGTATCGGTCTGGCGATAAACGGTGTACATATATGTTCGTTGCAAAGTTACGGAAAAAAACACAACGAAATGCTACGGGCAGCAACAAAATTCTACTTTTAACTCAGAAAAACGAACAATACCAAGAGAATAGGGGAGTGGTCAGCGACCATTCCCCTATTTAACATAACCGCCGTTATGTCTCGTAATATCCTAATGTCTTGATTTTCACTGAAATCTGTCCTACACACATCGCTATATGCGATAACTTCTCTACACATCTATTATTAAAAACGCTACAAAGTTAGCATTTTTAATCACATCACACACTATTATCCTATCATTTTTGCTATTTTTTCTCTTAAAAAACACCAAAAACAGGACATTTTTTATCTTGGATCTCCTCTTTTGCTATTTCACGGATTACATTTACACGCATTCCCAATCGTATGGCAAACAACTATACATAACGGCGGTTATGTTAAATTACGAATATCTTAATTTATAGTATCATAAACAATAGAACTTATAAGATAATTAACATAAAATTTCCTATAAATGAAACTCAAAAATTTCTTATCGAGCATCTGTGCCGCATCTATTGTGGCGCTCTCGTTTGTCGGGTGTAGCGACTATGATAATGACTACACGGAGCAACAGCTCAAATTCATTCAAGGCTTCAAGGATGTGTTTGGTGAAATAGACCATAGCAACGACTGGAATCTTGCTGAACAGGGTTCTGTTACTGTGACCACCGCACAGACATCACGCGTGAAAATATATGCCAAGACTTTTGGAACATACAAAATCGTTGGCGATTATGAGGATGTGTCAGGCACACAGACCCTCACTTTTGATATGGTAGAGGGTACAACAGACATTATGGTGAGTGATGGGATTGCAACTCAAAAAGCAAAAGTGGGTGATGCCGTGACTTTTTCTGGGACAAGGCTCGTTTTTACTGCTGATGGCGACGGACTGAATGAAGCAAAAGTAACTACCCTTCCTGAAGATGCCGAGTTAGTAGATTTTAACGGAGCCTATATTCAGACTGTAAAAAGTACAGAATATGGTGTCTTACCAGAAGGTAAATTTAATTATAATTTTGTGACAGACAATTTCACATACATCTCCAATGGTGAGTTTACCATATACCCCATATATATGCAAACAAATTCCACACACATTCTTGGCATTTATTGGAAAGGTCCCAATGGAGAACTTCTGACACAACAGATTTATGATAATGCTGATGTCAAAGATATTTTGACAAATGAGGATGATGCAAAAACCCGCCCAATAACAATTTACCTTCCGGAAGGCACTCAGTTCGGTTTCTATCTTGATGTATGGGAAGATATGAGCAATGATGATATAGACAACCCTGAGTATATGCATACAGTGTATTCAGAAGAGAGTTTTAATAAAGAATATGACGGAAATGCTATTGATGGGCGAGTATATAGACCTAATACATTATGGGGAGAAAGAACAAGTAGAAATCCCCAAATTTTTGTTTATGCAGGAACTTTTATAACAGATGTAAGAGACGGCGATGGGAATATAATAGATAAAGATGTAATGTACCTATGTTTTGAAGACTGGCCAAAAGATTATGACTTCAATGACCTTATTTTTGTATTCCGAGGTGAACTCCCGACCATAGTCGATGAAGAAGCCATGCCGTGGATTCTCTCATGTGAAGACCTCGGAGGTACATTTGACCTTGACTACAACGATGTGGTATTGGAGGTTTCTCATGTGAGTGGACAAACAAGTGCAACTGTAACCCCTCTTGCCGCAGGAGGTACACTTGCATCGTATGTGTATTATTATAATGGAACAACTGACCAGTTGCTCGGAGGAACAGGCGAGATACATTCTTTCTTTGGAGAGACAGGATTGAAAAGTGGGAATTATACTCCTGTGAATGTTAGTTCCACAAAACCAGAGAAAACTGCAAAAGCAATTCCAATAAGAGTGCCTACCACTTGGTCTATAGCATCAAAACTTGCTAAGTATACGGATGAGGACAGCAGGGTTTTGGATGCACACCATAATAATATGGGTGGATTTTATATCAAGGTAGTACAAAAAGGAGAAGACAAAGAATCGGACAAAGACCAAAAGATTCAAAATGAGGTATTAAACACATCGGAAAATGTGCCATATATCATTTGTACACCAAAACAATGGAAGCGTTCCAATAGTGAAGACGGCACTACAAATTTGGTAGGTAACTATCGCTGGCCTATGGAAAATGTACCGATGTTTGCTCATGAAGCCTTTGGTAATCGTACACCTGCTTATGATACACAGGAGCATTCTTTCCGCGAATGGATAGAGGAAAAGAGTAATAACAAATGGTATGCGTACCCATATTATGATGGTTCATATTCAAACACTTGTGCTGAAAGTGAACCCAAAGAAGAAGGAAGTGGCACAGGAACAGATTATAAGAAAGTTCCATCAACACTTACTGCGGAACCAAATGAACTCACACTTAACATTGATGCAAACAGCAATGTTTCTGGAACATTTAAAATCCGGTCTAAACTTGGCTTGGATATAGAAATTGATAATATTGTAATAAATAATAATACTCTTTATATAAGTAAAAGTAGTGCAACCTATAAAGATGGTTGGTATGAATGGGATGTAACTATTAGTGGAAATATGTATATAACAGAGCCTATAATTTATGAACTCATCATAAGGCAACCTTCAACAATATATTATGAGGAAGGTAGGATCGAGATTTCTGTGACTATTCCACAAGCAGGAGGAAACGGAGGTGGAGGTGAGAAACCTGATTATGGTGATGAGATTACAGAAGAAGTTGGTGAAGGTTCACAAGAAAACCAATGGAGTCCAATAATATATACTATATCTAAGGACATTTTCAGCAAGTATGCATCTGATGTTACACTCTCATTTTATGTTGATGTGTCTAATTTGGAATATGGTGCTAACTATAGTTGCTTTGCTGGAGATATGGTAATATGTAAAGATTATTATTTTTCTTGGGGAGATAATTATAAATCGCCTAATCCTCTTCAAATACCATTAACAGAAGAACTGTTTGCCAAGGCAAAAGAAACAGGAGTAACATTTAGTAGTGGCCTTACCATAAGCAATATATATATTAAAGGCACTCCTGTATCTGCCAAACGGCGCATTAGCAATCATCGTTAACTCATAAATATGATAAACAAAATAATAATATTTGCCCAACCATCCATCCGTGAGGACTGTGGGCGTTAGAAATTAGACTTCATAAATAAACGCACCTACCGTCGTGAGACGAGGGGTGCGTTGCTTTTTTCATCTTTCTTCCTATAATAAGACAATGATTTTCCACTGAATCTTTTGCTGTTTGAGAAAAACTATTTATTTTTGCAAAACATGAACGAGTGGTTTGCAAAGACAATATGAGTACAAAAGAAAAGTTGAGAGAGGGTTTCTAAAGATTCCATCGGATTTTACATTTGATGAAATGCAACAACTCTTAATGGGCTCTGTGAGACTTTTACACTTTTATATCTTAACAAAATACTCTTTTTGAAGAAAAAACGCTGAAATATTTGTTGCTTTCCACATTTTATTCGTACCTTTGCAAGCGTTTTTGGCGAAGCCGCTGTCTGTCAGCATAAGAAACCAGAGAATGCTTCGCTGCAATTCTTTAATTATTAAAAATCAAAGCATCATGGCAGTAGATTTAATTAAAGTGGCTCAAGAAGCCATGCAGACTTCAGAGCCAAAGCAGTATCCCTCATTCAAGGCGGGAGACACAGTGACAGTCGCATACAAGATTGTCGAAGGCTCGAAAGAGCGTATCCAGCTCTATCGCGGAGTGGTAATCAAGATTGTAGGTCATCAGGACAAGAAGCGTTTCACTGTCCGCAAGATGTCTGGCACAGTGGGTGTTGAGCGTATCTTCCCTATTGACTCTCCAAACATCGATTCTATCGAGGTGAACAAGATTGGTAAGGTTCGCCGTGCTAAACTCTACTATCTGCGCAAACTCACAGGTAAGAAGGCACGCATCAAGGAAAAACTCTCTGGCAAGAAGCCCGAGGCTTAAAACTTGGGCAGCGGCTTTTCGGGAGGCACTGTTTGTTCTTCAGAAACGACCGAGAAGTTTACGCGCTGAACCTATGGAAACAGAGGGAACTGCATTTGCGGTTCCCTTCATTTGTTTAATAAAGTTCTGCACAATGCAAATAGTGGATATGTTATAATCAATCCGCTAATTTTATCTGCATGAATGAAATCAAAAGTCTATTGAAACATCCTATGTTCATGGCAAAAAGTCAAAAATATTGCTTTCTGGTCACTGATTTTTAATTCTTTTTTTTATCTTTGCAGTGATTTTCCAAGAACATTGCATTTTTATGGCGAAACTTATTGTAAACTCATACGAAGAATTTGCTTCGCATCTGGGCGAAGATTTAGGACAGAGCGAATGGCTGGAGGTTTCTCAGGAGCGTATAAATCTTTTTGCTGACGCAACGCTTGACCACCAATGGATTCATGTCGATACAGAGAAGGCGAAGGTGGAAAGCCCCTACAAGTCGACTATCGCTCACGGTTACCTCACTTTGTCGCTCCTTCCTTACCTTTGGCAAGAGATTATTGAGGTAAACAACGTGAAGATGCTTGTAAACTACGGCATGGACCAGATGAAGTTCGGTCAGCCAGTGCTGTCTGGTCAGCGTGTACGCCTCACTGCATCGCTGCACGATATTTCCAACATACGTGGCATTTGCAAGGCGCAAATAAAGTTCAAACTGGAGATTGAAAACCAGAAGAAACAGGCGCTTGAAGGCATTGCGACATTCTTGTATTATTTTGAATAACTTGTTTGTTGACGCTGGATTTATGTTTCAGCGTCAATGAAGTTATGCGGTTGGTGTCCGAGGGAACTGCTTATGTAGCGATGCCAGTGTCAGCCATTCCGCTTGATAGTCGCTTTTATTTCTTAATGACAATATATATTAAACGGCGTAATTCCCATTACGCCGTTTGTTTTGTTAAAATATAACTTATATTTTATAAAACATAGATTATATTTTGATAAATTTAAGTTTAATTTTATAAAATATAAGTTATATTTTAAGAGCGTTGCTGTTTTCAATGGATTGTGACCATTGTTGCGCCAAAGCCATACTGCTGAAATGATGCGTCTTGGTATTCGCAAGTCTTGAAGGAGTGCTTGAGTTCGTCGGCTATTGCTTTGCGCAGCACGCCCTCGCCTTTGCCATGGATGAATACTATCTTGCGTCCTTTTTCGTGCAGGTGTGATTGCATCGTTTGTCGGAACACTTGCATCTGATAGTCTTTGATGTCGCCTTTTGACATGCCTGCTGTGGTGTCCAGCAGTTCGTGGGCATGAAGGTCTATTTCGAGTATTTCATTTTTGCTCTTCTTGTGTTCGATGCGTGCTGCCGCTTTTTCTTTCTCCTTTGCGGACTTTGCGTCCTCGAGCCTTGCTGTCCGCATTTCGAGGCGGCGTATGGCTATTTCGAGGCGAGTGACTCTCGCTTCTAAATTTTCATCGAGGGCGTCTTCCTCTGTGATTGAGGATTTTGCTTGCAGATATTGTTTGCCGTTTATACGCTCCGAGTCTTTCTCTCCCGTGTTTGCCTCGTTTTTCAGAGGCTCTGCTCCATATTCCACCTTTGGGGCAGGTTTTTTCTTTGTTTCAGTGGCGCTGCTTTCTACCACTACCACTTCGCTTGCAAGCATGGGGATGTCGAACCCGTCTTCGTCTTCCACCAGCACTATGCCATTAGGTCGGAATGCAGTGATTTTGCCTCCTCCTATATCGTTGAGAAATCTTACTTTATCGCCTATATTCATAATATGCAACTTTTTTGATGTGCAAATATAGGCAAAATTTGTGAGAACGGAAGAAATATCATAACTTTGTATCGTTTTCAATAGGTATTGGATGTGCATATTGGGGCTTTACGCAGACAGAAAGCACTGTATGGGCGCTATATATAAATATATGTGTAATAATAGATGAAGAAAAGTTACTATCGCATAGCCGTTGAGAGGTATTTCACAACTCCCGTTCCTTTGTTCCTTTTCGCTTCCGTTCCTCTGATGCTTTACGGGTATTATGAGAATGACGTTTGCTTTTGGGTGGGGCTGGTCGTTACGGTGCTTGTGTTTGTGGTCAATCATGTGCTGATGAACTCTCTTATTCAGACTTTCGGGATTTATGCGACGAGAGAGCAGGTCAATTATGTGAGCAAGTTCTTGAGTAGAGACAATCCTGTCTTTACGGAGCAGGAGAGCGGCAAACTCATGGAAATGATTGTGGAGCAGTCGGGCAACCGCCATATAGATATTGAGGATTACATAGATTATATCAATAAAAATCTGAAAGAAAAGGCTGACAATGGCAGCGCAGAGGCAGTGTATTGGCTGGGCATCTATCACCGTCGGCTGGGGGAGGCGGAAAACCATAATTTGGTGGCTCGCGAACTGATAGAGAAAGCGGCGGAAATGGGTCTTGAACGTGCCAAGAAGTTGAAAGAAAAGGCTAAGAAGTGGCGATGAATGCCTGTTTTTGTGAAAAAAATAACGTAAAGTTTTGTGATTAGAGAAATTTGCAGTAATTTTGCCGACCGTTGGGAAAATCCCGACGGTTTTAATCTATAAATATAAACAATTAAAAAGAAGAAATCGCAATGATTATCGTACCTGTAAAAGAAGGTGAGAACATTGAGAAGGCTCTCAAGAAGTTCAAGAGAAAGTCTGAGAAGACTGGCATTATCAAGGAAGTGCGCACACGCAAGCAGTTCAACAAGCCATCTGTTGTGAAGCGTGAAAAGATGCAGCACGCAATCTATGTGAACAAGCTCCGTCAGGCAGAGGAATAATCGCTTGTACACGGTTTTTCTCCACGAAACAGGGAAAAACAGACAGAGAATTAAAGTTTTCAGTCGAAATTTTTTGTCGTTTGGATAGAAAATCATACATTAGTCGCTGAAAACGATGAAACATGGAATTGTGGACTGATTCATTCTTGGAATATCTGAAGTCGGAACTGAACGACTCGCCTTTGACGCTGGATGCGTATGCGAGGGATTTAGTGGAATTTCAGGATTTCGTTAAGGAGGCTGACCCCGACACAGAATGGATTGCCGTTGAGGCAGACGATGTTAGGGAATGGATAATATACCTGTTGGACGAACAGGGCCTCTCCGCTGCGTCGGTCAATCGGAAATTGAGTACACTGCGCACCTTCTACAAATATCTGCGTAGAATGGGATGGGTGAGCATCAACCCGATGGAAAAAGTGACTGCACCAAAGAAGAAACGCCCTCTGCCGTATTTCGTGAGGGAGTCTGAAATGGACAGATTGCTTGAACTGACCGCCCAAGACCGCTCATTCGTAGGCATCAGAAACAGGTTGATACTGATGATGTTCTACGTGACAGGAATCAGACGTGCTGAACTGCTTGGCCTAACAGATGCAAGCGTGGATTTGATAGCGAAGCAGATAAAAGTTGACGGAAAACGAAGCAAGCAGCGCATCGTGCCGTTTGGAGAAGAATTGGAGTCCGAAATAAGGGCGTATATAAATGCTCGCAACGAAGCCTTTGGGCAGGACGCAGGGTTTGAAACATTGTTTGTCACAGCAAAGGGTGCGGCAATGAATAAAACGCAAGTCTCGAAAGTTGTAAAGGACAATCTTTCTAAGGTTACTACCATAAAAAAGAGAAGTCCGCATGTTCTTCGCCATTCTTTCGCCACAGCAATGCTGAACAACAACGCCGATTTGACGTCTATACAGAAACTTTTAGGGCATGAAAGCGTCGCCACAACAGAAATATACACTCATGTTTCATTCGAAGAACTGAAAAGTGAATACAAGAATGCGCATCCGCGCAGTTAAATCATACATTGTTTAACTTTTAATAAATCAGTGACTATGGACATTAACATTAAGGCAATCAAGTTCGACGCAACAGACAAGTTGCAGGAGTTCATCCAGAAAAAGGTAAGTAAACTGGATAAGTATTGCAACGATATAAGAAAGGTAGAGGTGTCATTGAAAGTCGTGAAGCCAGAGACAGCGAACAACAAGCAGGCGAGTCTTACTGTATCCCTCCCCGGCACGGAACTCTTCGCTGAAAAGATTTGCGACACATTTGAAGAAGCAGTAATGGAAACGCTGGCTGCAATGGAAAAACAGCTCGGCAAATACAAAGAAAAGCAGGCAAATGTGTAAAAAAGTCTGCAAAAAGTTTTGTATCTGAAAAATAATACCTAAATTTGCATCCGTTTCGCATGGACTGTTCCGTGCGGACGGTTTTATAAGCCTCTTTAGCTCAGTTGGCCAGAGCACGTGATTTGTAATCTCGGGGTCGTTG
>JAFLUT010000037.1 GCA_022508665.1 Prevotellaceae bacterium
CCGTCCCCGAAAGCGAGTGCAAAGGTACACACTTTTCAGTTCACAGCAAAATAATCAGGCACTTTTTTTCAGGGAAATGACGAAAAAGGCGAAAAAGAACATAAAAACAGAAGAAATGAAAAGATTAGAAGAGGATTTATTTCACCATATACTTCTTACCGCCTACGATATAGATGCCTGCAGGCAAGCCTGTAAGGTCGGCTGTTTGACGGACGAGGATGCCTGTTAGCGTATATACCCCATCATTAGGTGTTGCGGTAGGCGCAGTGGTATCTGCAATCTCTATAATGTCGGTGGCTTGGTCTTTGGTCATCGAGCCGTAGAAGTATAGGCGGAAGTTATCAAAGATTGTCCAATACCCGTCTTTTGTCACAGTGGCACGAATGCCTATTTTAAGTGACGCATTCTTGCGAGCCGTAGTCGTCCACACCTCGTTGTCATAGCGTCCTGTATTGAAATAGGCTGCAGCAGATGCCATAGTGTTTGGGATATAGACAGACGGAGAGCCAACCTTCACATCGTCTTTGTGTATCTGGCTGGAAGATGCGCCTGCACCAATGTGCTGAACCTTCTGCGTTCTTGCTCCTGCATAGATTACAGCGTTGACTTCGTTTTTGCCACTGGCATAGGCGTTGTATGCAGACTTGTAGTCACCTGGTCGCTGAAAGGCTTGCGCCATCAGTTTGAAGTTGCCCTTTGGCAGTCCCGTAACAGTCTGGTTGAAGTCGAAGGTACGCTGGAAGGCTTCGCAGCATGACTCGCTAAACGTAAGGGATTCCGACCATCCATCATTCGAGTCGATAGCCGCATTGGTTACCATAAATGTGAGGTCGAAAGGTATTTGTGGGTCAACAGGAGTGACTGCGCTGAGGAAGTCGATTGCTGCCGTACGGGCATCAGCCAACAATGTTTGCAATTCAGCAACTTTCTGAATAACCTTTGCCGATTCCTCGAATGCCGCCAATTGACCGTCAAACGTTTCGTCTATTCCTTCAACATCCTCGGTGTGTGGCGTGTCTCTCAAACGACGCAACAGTTCGAGATATGCCAGCATCTCTTCACGAGCCGCTTCCTTCGCCCCCTCTTCCACATCTTGCATTTCGTCGGCAGCAATGATGAGCCATCGTTGCTGAGTGGAAGTGTCGTAAAGGTTGAGTGGCTTAGAACTGATGAGACCCGATGCGCCAGCCGTCATCGTTGCAGGCGTGTTGCTGTTTTCTGGATGGATAATCCAATATCCTCGCATCTTTGTGTCGCCCATGTTCACGTCGTTGCGTCCGCGCATGAAATGGAACTTGTCGCTGGCGTTTGGCGTGGTGCGTTCTGCCGTCTTGAAACCGCTGGAGTAAGTGAGCACGTGATTGGTTGCAGCATTGCGCAACATATAATACTGCGTCTTGGGGTCGAATGTGACGAACCACGCAGCGCTGTCGTTCACTTCGGCTGCTCCACCCTCAACAACTGTCCATGCAATCTTGTTGCCATCTTGTTCCATGAGGTAAGCATCGTACAGTCCGTATTCAGGCGATTCACTCTTGATATAGTATTTCTGTTCGTCGTCCTGCTCGAAGTCGTATGATGGCAGACAGAAGCCGCCCGACCAATAGTTGACTGGCACAAGTCCGTCTTCGCACATTCCTTGATTGATGAGGGCATTGCCGATGTATACAATCTGTGTCCCGTTCCAATCGCTTGGCCCAGCCCACGCTCCTGGCTCAAGATGCGCTCCGTTGAAGGCATATTTATTTAGATAATTATCATCATGAAAATATACTCCATTTTTGTATCGGAATCCCCAATGCCCATTGTCGTATGCCGCTGTAATTATGAGGTCTTCACGGTTTTCCCAGAAGCGCAATGCTGCATTGGCATGTTCTCCTGCCCAGTCACCGTTGATGCTGGTGCGAAGCGGTGAACTGTCCGTTCCTCCCCAAATGTTGATGGTTCCTCCGCCAATGCCGTGATTCATCTCGTGCATGCAAGTTCCGCATCGCTGTCCCATGTTGCTTCCCATACGCATATAGCCGCCATATCCGCAGTCGGCTGTAGGTGTCCCTGGGCTGTACACGCAAGTAACATTAAATCCCTGTATGCTGGTGTAGTTGCTCCAATAGTAGGTCGCTTCGTCGAGTGCAGACGTGATGCGGTTGTTCTGTGCCTCGTCTCCGCCAAAGTCGTATGTGTATGTCACTCGACCCATTGGCAGAGTCGACATCTTGATGACATCACCATAGCCTACTGCATAGTCTTTTGTTATTGCGTACGCACGTATATAATATATAGTGGCTGGTTCCATCGGCATACGATAGATAGCGCCGTTGTTTTCGAGGTAACTGGTAGAGCGGTTGTCAAGCACCGTCGGATTGGGGCTGGTGCTATAGCAGAAACCTTGCTCAAGCAGTTGCGATGCAGACATGCCACTGACACTCAGTCGTCCGAAAGCCTCGACTGCACCACGCACATAGCGTGGGTCAGTAATCACTTTAGGCGCAGTGCCTGTACCGTTGCCTATACGATATTCAAATTTTGCTCTGTCCAACGCTTCCACTTGTTCCGTCATCGCCTCATTGGTGCTGCCATCACTGTCATACAGCGCCTGAGCGGCATCAATGACCGCTTGCAGTTTCTCTCTTCCATTGCCTGTTCCCGTAGCGCATGCCTCTTTTGCCATGTCGATGGCGTTCTTCAGTTCCGAATATGCCTTGATGGATTTCTCCGCTGCATCAACTGCATCCCGCAATGCCGCTGCCACTGAGGCGTATTGCCCATCGGTAGCGCCGCTTGCGTCCGAAATGGCTTGATTGAGTTGCGCCAGAACCGCTGCATTCATCTTCTCTCCCAACAATGTTTTGGCTGCCTCAACGCGCTGCTGCATTTCCGCTTCCTGCTGCGCTTGAGCCGCACCAAGGTATTCGAGACGGAAATTGTCGCACGCAATCCAGTTGCCTTTCGCTCCTTCTGCCACAAATCCGATGGTTGCATCGCCAGTGACGACGACAAAGGTAACGCTATATTCGCCAGCAACTCCAACCTCCGTGCGAGAGTTTTCACCCACAATCCAAGCGCCCGCCCTGTTAACATTCGGAGTATCTTCCTGTATGTTCTGCGCCATTGCTTTCAGACGATAAAGTCCACAAGGCAATTCCGTCACTGTTTGCAGAACGCTTCCGTTGCCAACAGCGCCTCCTCTGCCTGTCCATTTCTCCACATAAACATTTCCTGCCTTCTTCGCAAAATCGGCGTTTGTCTGCGTCTGCATTCCGTTCTGCACCCAGCCCGTAAAGGCGTCTTCAAAACTTGCGTTGACGATTTTACTTGTTGCATCCAACGGATGGTTTTCGTCGGCATTGGCATACTTGAAAGCCTCTGCTGCAGCCTGCACCTTACGCATCTCTTCCGCCATTGCTTCAGACGAGGCATTGCTATCTTTCAGCAAAGTCTCCGCCTCTTTGAGTGCGGCATCCAGCGCAGCAGCCCCTTTCCCTGTGCCATCGGCATAAAGAGTTCGTGCGGCGTCAACACATTCTTGCAACAATGCACGCATCGCCTCGCGTGCATCGTCGAGTTGAGTGAGTCGGAAATTGTCAACAGCAATCCAGTTGCCCGACGCATTCTCTGCTTGGAAGCCCAGTTTAAGCGTTCCGTCCATCACTACGACATCCACCGAATAATCGTTAATCACATCAACATTTGCCTTCTGGTCGTTAGCAAAAATCCAAGCGCCAGTCTGGGATGCCTTCGGTGTATCCTCCTGTATGTTTTGTGCCGCTACGGTGAGCCGATAAGTGCCAACGGGAAGTTCCGTAACTGTTTGCGACACACCGCAATTGCCCACTGCGTTACCTCTATCCGTCCATTTCTCCACATATACATTCCCTGCCTTCTTTGCAAAATCAGCGTTTGTCTGCGTCTGCATTCCGCTCTGCACCCATCCTGTGAAATCAGATTCAAAACTTGCGTTTTTCAGTTTGTTCGTAACATTCACTTGCGCAACAAGTGTTGTAGGCAAAGCGAGACAAAGCAGCAGTAATTTTCTTATCATGGTTAGTTAATTGTTAGTTATCACATTTCATTTTATGTCGATATACATAAGGCAGAATATCTCCTCTGTTTTCCCTTTGATTTAGAGTATTCATATTGCAAAGGCAATGTTTATTTCATACTATATACTTTTCAATCAGCCCCACACGTTTCATACGCTGGTTGTTCCCATAATTTGCCGTAATGCCATACGTATATTATTTAAAAACCTTAATCTCACGAAATCATTTGCAAAGGTAAACAAATTTTCTGAATATCACAAGAACATCGGGATTCTTTTCAACTGACAATCATTTATGGCATTGCGAGAAAGAAAAATGTGGGGATTGTTGTGGTACAAGATAAAAAATGTGTATCTTTGCAACGGAAAGAATGGTGGGGATGCGGGACACGTATTTTATTTATATATGGGTGCGTGGGGAGATTGGAAGGAGTGATTAGAATACAAACTATAAATTATAACAATGAGAAAAGTAATGAAGAAGATTTTTATGATGTTTGCAGTGCTGGCAATGGTGGCTGCAACGAGTTGCGCACAGGACAACAAGGCTGCGCAGGGAAGTATGACGCAGGATGAAATCATGGAGAAGATTAAGCCTCTGTTTGAGAAAGCCAAGACTATTCCGCAGGATGAGAACATGGAGGAGGCTGAGAAGCAGCTGATTCTTGAGTTTGTGGGGGAGAACGAGAATGATGCAGGCGCATATGTCATCACGAGTTTTATGGCAAACATGATGCCTGTGACGGAGGTAATCACGTATGTTGACGGGAATGAGTATTTCAAGAGCCACCCTCAAATCATTGCGGCAAAGAAGGTGTGGGAAAAGCAGTTGCAGACTGGCGAGGGGAAGATGTTCCAAGACTTTGAGGCTGAGTATGAGGGCAAGGTTACGAAGTTCTCTGACTATATCGGCAAAGGGAAGTATGTGCTTGTGGACTTTTGGGCAAGTTGGTGCGGTCCTTGCAGGGCAGAAATTCCTAACCTAATAAAGGTGTATGAGCAGTACAAAGGTGATAACTTCGAGGTGCTTGGCGTGGCAACATGGGACAAGCCTGAGGACACAAAGAAGGCTATTGAGCAGATGGGCATCCCTTATCCGCAGATTATGAATGCTCAGAAGGCAGGAAGCGACACTTATGGCATCAATGGCATTCCACAGATTATGCTGTTCGCTCCTGACGGCACTCTGCTGAAGAGAAATCTGCGTGGAGAGAGTGTTGAGGAGGCAGTGAAGGAGGCTCTTCAGAAATGATACGCTAATGTCCACAAAAGCGGTCTGCCCCAGACCGCATATAGTGGTCTGCCCCACACCGCACTATGCGGTGTGGGGCAGACCGTTTTTGGAGTCAACGGCGGAGGTGTGGAACGGATAACAAAGATGGGATGCAGAGGATGGCGGTGATGTGCTGTAAGAAAAAACTCTTTACCACTTGTTCCTTTCACAAAAAGTCCGTACCTTTGCAAACGATTTGACATACTTCGTAATTCGTAATTAATAATTCGTAGCCCTTTAATTATAAGAGGTTCGTAATTCATTTATTCGTAATTAACGAGCAGGTTTTATTAATTATTCTTTTCATTAAATTATGAGAAAGATTGTTAAGGCTGCAAGCCTGACAGCGTTGGCTGTGGGCATGGCAGGGAGCATGCACGCTCAGCAGTCGTTGCCTCTCACGCTTGGCGAGTTGTTCGACATGGCGGAGGGGAGAAACCGCTCGATGGCGGTGATGGACTTGGCTGTGGCGGAAGCAGAGGAGGCGATAAAAGTCGCCAAGAGTGGGCGTTTGCCAGATGTGGAGGCGAGCCTTGCGGTGAGTTGCATCGGAAACGCAAACATATTCTCACGAGAGTGGGATGAGTTCCAACTGGTTCACCTGCCGCACTTCGGCAACAACTTCGCTTTGGAGGCAACGCAGGTGATTTACTCTGGCGGCGCTGTGACGGCAGGTGTTAATATGGCACGGCTGAGGCGAGAAATGGCGCTGCTGTCGAAGGACGAGGTGCGTGAAAACGTGCGTATGATGCTGGCAGGCAGTTACTTGCAACTCTACAAACTGCGTAACGAGCGGAAAGTGTATGAGCAGAACATTGTACAAACACGGAAACTCATCGAAGAGATTGCGGCAAAGCATTCGCAGGGTGTGGCATTGAAGAACGATGTGACACGGTATGAGTTGCAACTGAAAGGGTATGAGTTGGCTGTGACGCAGATAGAGAACAGCAAGGCGATACTCAATCATCAACTTTCCGTTGCTCTCGGATTGCCAGAAGGCACAGAGATTGAAGTGGATACGACCATGACTGCCTCTCTATCCGAAACTCTACACGAAAAATCAAACGAACTTTATTGGCAGAACGAGGCTTTAATGTCATCGCCAAGCATAAAGCAAGGGCAAGTGGGCATAGAGATGAGCCATGAGGCGGAGAAACTGGCAGGGTCGGAGAGGATGCCATCTGTGTTTGCCTTTGCCGCCGACAAACTGGAAGGACCGATACTGACGGAGGTGCCTACCATCAATTCTAATCTCAACTACTGGTATGCAGGAGTGGGCGTGAGGTATAGCCTTTCTTCGTTGTTCAAGGCGAACAAGAAGGTGCGTCAGGCACATGCAGCCACGCTGATTGCCAATGAGGAGCATCTGTTGGCGCAGGATAATTTGCGCACGGCGATGAAAGAGGCATACGTCCGTTTTGAGGAGGCGTTTACGGTGCATGACACGCAGTTGAAGAGCCTCGAACTGGCGCAGCAGAACTATGAGGTGGTGAACAACAGATACCTCAACGGATTGGCGCTCATCACGGATATGCTTGACGCAAGCACTCAGAAACTGAACGCTGAGTTGCAAGTGGTGAACACACAAATAAATATCCTTTTTAATTATTACAAACTCCGCAAAACGGCGGGCAATCTTTAATAGAAATATGAAACACAAGACAAAGAAACTCATTTATAATATAGTAGTAGTGGCAGCCCTCGTCGCTGGCTTGGTGTGGGTATGCTCAAAGTTCATCCACCTTGGCAACGTGGAGTTTACCGACAATGCGCAGGTGAAGCAGTTGATAGTGCCAGTGAATAGCCGTGTGCAGGGATTTATAAAGGAGGTGCGTTTTGACGAGTATCAGCATGTGAAGAAGGGAGATACCCTCGTAATCATCGAGGACACAGAGTTTCGCTATCGCCTTGCGCAGGCGGAGGCTGACCGCCAGAATGCCATGGCAGGAAAGAGCGCTATGCACAATGTTATCTCTACGACATCCAATAACATTGCTGTGAACGAGGCGAGTATTGAGGAGGCACGCATCGTGATGGAGAATGCGAAGAGAAACTATGAGCGTTTCGCAAATCTGCTGAAGCAGGAGAGCGTGACGAAGCAGCAGTTTGACGACATGAAAGCGGCGTATGACGCTGCGAAGGCACGGTATGACATGCTACAACATTCACGGCAATCAACAGCCCTCGCCATACAGGAACAGCACACGCGTCTCAGTCAGAACGACGCAGGCATTGCACTTGCCGAGGCAGCGGTGGAGTTAGCGAGGCTGAATCTTTCTTATACGGTCATCACCGCTCCGTGCGATGGTGTGACTGGGCGGAAGGAAATCCATGTGGGGCAGTTGATACAGCCGGGGCAGACGGTGGTGGACATCGTCGACAGTCAAGAGAAATGGATTGTTGCCAACTACAAGGAGACGCAGACAGCAAACATCAAGACTGGGCAGGAGGTGGAGATAGAGGTGGATGCTGTGCCGGGCGTGGTGTTCAAGGGCATTGTCACAAGCATTTCACACGCTACGGGCGCTGCTTTCTCTCTGTTTCCGCAAGACAATTCAAGCGGCAACTTCGTGAAGGTGGAGCAGCGCATACCGCTCCGCATCGACTTCTCCGCAGATAATAGAAAGGAGGACATTGAGCGTGTGTCGGCAGGAATGAATGCAGAATGCAAAGTGAGGTACTAATGGAACAGCACGACACACAGCAATTCGCCATTCCGCAGATGCGCGACTTTGTGCCAACGCCACTACGTCCGTGGCTGGTTGTCCTCTTTGTGATAGTGTTCCAGTTCTCTGGCGGCGTGTATCTCGCATCAGTGGCGGAAATGGTGGGCAGCACGCAACTGATGCAAGAGGACATACAAATGGCAGGGTTCGCTTCGCTCGTTGGCATGGCACTGTTTTTCGGCATAATGTTCCGAATGAAAATGGCGGTGAAGCCGAAAACGACAATGTTGATATGCGGCATCGGAATTGTTTTGGCGAACATCATCTGCGCCAACACCCACTCCGTGCCTCTACTCGTAGCCACTTGCTTTGTGGCAGGCTTCCTGCGTATATGGGGAACTTTTGAGTGTAACTCCACCATACAACTGTGGATAACGCCAAACAGAGACATGTCTGTATTCTTCTGCTACATCTATATGCTTGTGAACAGCGCCATAAACCTGTCGGGCATCATGGCGGTGTATGTATCTTTCTGGGCGACATGGGAATACATGCACTATGCCATTGTTCTTGCTATGATTGTGATGCTTCTTGTGGTTATGCTGACTTATAACGAAAAGCGTGTGATGCCACCACTACCACTTTATGGCATTGACTGGCTCGGAATGCTGATGTGGGGTGTGGTCGGGCTGTGCGTTGTCTTCGTGTGCGTGTATGGCGAGCATTACGACTGGTTCGATTCGTTCAATATCCGTTTGGCAACTTTCCTCGGAGTCATCACATTCATTCTCAATCGGTGGCGAGCATCGTTCATCCGCCATTCGTTCATATTCCACGACCTTTTCAAGCGCTTTCCTATAGTGCTTGCTTTGATAGGGGTCATCATCTTGGGAGATACTATGCTCGCCACCGAACACATCTTTGAACACGCTCTGACGGAGGGCATCTTAGGGTATGACTCTCTCAATGTCATATCCTTGAATTGGGTGGGGTTTGTCGGCACATTGGCAGGTTGCCTATTCGTTTGGGTGGTCTTCGCCCGTTGGAAATGGTCGTATCAGCGCATGCTCTTCATTGCCTTTTCATGCTTCGCTTTCTATCTCGCCTATTTCTACTTCTTCATTGACTACAACCTCTCCAAAGAGGCACTATTTCTGCCCGTATTTATCCGCAGCGTTGGCTACGTCACAATGGCAATATCGGTGCTGACAGCCAACACCCGACTGCCCTTCCCTTTCTACTTCTGTCAAGGTGTGTGCGTGCAGAACCTTTTCAGCGCCTCCATTGCCAGTTGCATAGGCATGGCAATCGTCAGCCGCCTGCTGAAAGTGGTGCAGAAAGCCAACTTCACAGAACTAAGCGCATCCATTGACAACGTAACCATTCACTCATATAATAACATCGGTCAACTCTATGGCATAGCACAAAGACAAGCGCTGCTCGAATCCATGAAAGAGGTCTATGGCATCCTGCTGATAGTCGCCATTGCCGCTCTGCTACTCATCGCTCTCACTCACAGTGGCATTCGCCCTGTCGGGGTGTTCCACCCTCTATTCAGCGCCATACGCCGCACACTCTCTTTCGACATTTGGAAGAAAAAGAAAGCGGAGAAAATGGCGTGAATGATTCGTATAATCAAGAGGGTATCTCGTTTTGAGACACTCTCTTATGTTTTTCTGATAGTTCCTACCTTGCCACATTTTAATAGTATAATTTTCTATGCAATTCGGCTTATTTTATAACTACAAGCAGAATATCTATAAAATAATTTGGTTTATATTATAAACTTAATTATCTTTGCATCGTGATTCGCGAACATGGTGTGTCTTCTCTGCTCTTTCTGCAGGAGAGCGGAGGAGGTACAAAAGGGTAATTAACAACAAAAAAGAAATGATTAAAATCATGGAAACAACAAACGACAGGACTGCACCACTTAGTGCGGAACGCAGTATTGAAATCATCTGCAAGAACATAGAGCAAAGCCGTAAGGATGCTTCGAAAAGCATGGGAGACAGTCTGCTTGTGATTGGATTGCTGAAAATAGGAATGGCTGTGGTGGTGGGCATCATCAACTATGCTACCTTCTCTTATGTGGGGCATTTTCTGTGGCTGACCATACCGCTTATTTTCTGGGGAATGCAACGGATGGGGTGGATTAACACGCAGAAGTCGCCAACCAGCATCATCGACGGCATGATTAGGAAAACATGGATAACTTTTGCACAGATAGTGACTGCTTTCTTCATTTTCAGCATCATATTTAATAATGTGTTGCTACGATATGAAGATGTGGAGGTTTACAGCAGAGTGCATATCCACATTCTGCCCGTCATTCTGCTGCTGATGGGCATGGCAATAACAATGATAGGTCATATTCTGAAAAGTAGATGGATGATAGCATTGGGCATCATTGGCGGTGTGAATGGTTTTGTATCAGATGCTGTTCAATTGTCAGTAATTGTGTTTACTACTATTGGATTTCCTATTGAAGATATAGGAAGACTTTACACCATCCGACCTTGCATCGAGATTGCTCTATTCAGCCTCATCGGACTTATTCTGCCAAGCATTATCCTAAAACGCAAATAGTTTATGTTCAAGCCATTAGACCCTTTGCTCCATTCAGAACTGCGACTGGCAGTGATGTCGCTACTGCTTAGCGTGGAGGAGGCGGAGTTCTCTTATATCAAAGAGAAGACTGGAGCAACTGCCGGTAATCTCAGCGTTCAACTTGATAAACTCTCTGCTGCCAAATACATAAAGGTGGAAAAGACCTTCAAAGGGAAGAAGCCATGCACCACCTGCTGTATGACAGAGACTGGCAGACAGGCATTTGCCGATTATGTGGAAGCACTAAAAGGCTATTTGTATGTGGGAGAGAGGAAAGATGGAACAATAGCGTGAATGGTGAATATCAATCAATCGTAATCAAATAGTGTAGTTCTCGCTACACTATTTTTTATGATATTTTTGTGCTGAAAGAATGAGGCATATAATATATTTTCATTACCTTTGTATTGTGTTTCAGTTATGACATTATTCATTAAAAACAAGGTATATATGAAGACATTTGATGAGATTATTCGTGAACGCAGAAGCGTGAGGCATTACGATGCAAGCAAGGATGTATCCTCTGAGGTGGTTAATCAACTTATTGCCGCGGCAATCGAAGCCCCGTCGTGGAAGAACAAGCAGACAAGCCGCTACCATGTGGTTGCTTCGCCCGAAATGCGTGAGAAACTGAAAGCGTGCCTGTGGTCGCAAAATCAGATAACGGTGAAGGATGCTCCTGTGCTGATTGTCACGACATTCGTAAAGGGCATTGTGGGATTTGAGAAAGACGGCACGCCTTCTAACGAACTGGGTGACGGCTGGGGTATATACGACCTCGGACTTCACAACGCCTTGTTGCTTCTGAAAGCGACTGACCTCGGACTTGACAGCATCGTCCTCGGTCTTCGCGATGCAGATGCCATACGCACGTTGCTGAACATTCCAGAAGAGGAGGTTGTGGTGGCGGTCATCGGCATCGGCTATCGCTGTGAGGACTTCCCTCGCCCACGCCGCAAGGAGGTGAGCGACATCGCTAAGTTCTATTGAGGCAAACGCGTTTGTTTATGAACATCCGCATACAAAATAGCGGATGAGTTAATGATGATTGCAGATGTTTCGGTATGTTATTCTCGATATGTCTGCAATCATCTTTTCTGTGTTCGGCATATCGGTGTGGGATGATTTGACAAAGACGGATATTGCATAGTGCTGTCCGTTAGGCAGTTGCACAAAACCTACATCGTTGATGCCTTGCGGATTGCCTTGTCGGTCGGGAAAACCTGTGCCTGTCTTGTGAGCAATTTTTGCATCGGTGCGAAAGATTGGTTTTGGAAGGCGGTTTTCGCCTGTTGAGCAGTGCAGGAGGGAGTATTGAAGACATTTCATGTAGGTGCCGGAAAATGGTTCCTGCGTGAATAGCATATCAATAAGTTTCGCAGCGGCAGAAGGTTTGTTCCAGTTTTGCGAAACCAGCGATGTGTCTTGATGCATAGCGTTTTCATCTACTCTGATAGCGAAATCGTCAATGCCCATATTGCGGATGCGTGCCTCCACGTGTTCAACATCGAGGATGTGATTGAAAAGGATGTCGCAGGCATTATTGTCGCTGTGCATGAGCGACCACAACATAACATCTGATATGGATATGGATATAGAACAAGGATTATCGCTGAGACCATGACTCATTGGGCTGTATGTATAGGGGTGTAAATCCGTTTTGTCTATTGTCAGCATAGAGTCAAGAGATATGCCTTGTTCCTGCATATAAGACACCGTGGCAATGGCTTGATAGAGTTTCATCACGCTGTTCATCGGATATGCCTCATCGTCATTTATTCTTATCGTATCTTTGCTGTCGACAATAACGCACAGCCCTATTTCCGCATCGCACGAACTGACGTATTGCTCCAGTTCTTCTTGCAGTTGAGAATATCCCTCCACTGCCGACGATGTGCATCGCCACTGCGTTGCCACAAAGACAAACATGCAGACGACAAATACAAACATTCCTTTCCGTTTCATATATCTTTCGACGAAGGCATCAGTCATCGCAAAAATATTTCCGTTCTTGCGTGGACTTCCTGTAATCACAACAATCTTCATGTCTTTTTGTATTTTTAAGTTAATGTATTGTTTTATATATAGTACTATAAAAAGGTGAAATGGCAAAAGAAAGCAACCTATATTTCACTATTGTTTATTTTCTTCTTTCGCATCTGTTGTACGATATTCTAATTGCAGGAAACGGTCAAAGTCACTTGCATAAAGTTTATCCTGTATAATACGGTATTTCTCCCATTCGCTCTCCGCATGAGCCTTCGCAAGCTCCGCCGATATGCGGCCTGCATCTTTCAGCACTTCTCTGTCCATCAACGAAAGAAAACCATTCAGTCGTTGTTCCCAATCCTCCATCGTCATTGGAATGTGGCGCATTGCCTGCACTTCCGCCAAATCAAGATATGCCGACACTATTCTGCCAAGCGTCTGCAATTCCTCTTCATTCAGATAGTTTTTTGCGACAGTTACATCATATTTGTGTATTTTGCTATTCGGTGACCCCTCCCACGTTGTCAGCCCCATGTGTTCTTTGTCGGCATCTGCACGCTCATATATCAACTCGGCTGCAGTGTGACCATGCACGCTGTAGTGCATCTTGTTTTGCACCGCGGCAAAAAAACGCTGTGTAGATTTCGCCATCGGGTCATAATCAATAGATGTAGCATAAATATCGGTAATCTTCTGATAAAAACGTCGTTCTGACAGACGAATTTCACGGATACGCTCTAACTGCTTCTCAAAGTAATCCTTCGTCAATATCGTACCGCCTCGTTTCAACCGTTCATCATCCATCACCCACCCTTGAATAGTGTAATCCTTCACTATCGCATTTGCCCATTTGCGAAATTGCACAGCACGTTCATTGTTCACCTTAAATCCAACAGATATAATCATCTGAAGACTATAGTGTTTTACATTACGGCAAACCTCGCGAGTTCCTTCATTTTGAACTATCCGAAAATTCCGGATAGTTGCCTCTTCTGACAATTCGTTATCACCATAAATCTTCTTTATATGGTCGTTGATTGTCCTAACATCCACACCATACAATTCTGCCATCATACGCTGCGTGAGCCATACATTTTCGTCTTCGTATCGAAGTTCCACTCGTGTGGAGTCTTCGCCTGTCGCCGCTACAAATGTCAGATATTCAGCAGCAGAACTACGAATTGTTATCTCATTATTTTTCATAATACAAAGATACGGATTATACTTAAAATACACAAAACTTTACACTACTAATTTCACGCATATTTTCATTATTATCACTGCACTTTTCGTCCCCATTTCCATACACCGCTTATCGACACATCGCTACACCGTGTATCGAATTTTCGATGCACCGTGTATCGATATTACGTTACACCGCTTATCACTCCCCCATCCTCTTTTCTGTTAATTTTCCTTATTGTACTACAAAAGATTTCGGCATTACGATAAAAAGGTGTAACTTTGCAAGGGAAAACAGAGGAAAGCGAAAAGAAGAAGTTGGGCGGTCTGTTGAGGGCATGTGTGATGGTGAATAGTAGAGGGGAGGCAGACGGTTATAAATTCTCGTTCCGCTTTTTTTCTGTGAAATGGAACTAACGAAAGATGAAATTATCCAAAGACGAACTGCTGGCACTCGTGAGGAAAGGTGCGAGGGATATGTCGTGGCAAGAAAAGTTGCGACTGACTGTGCTGTTGAGTTTGCCTGCCATAGTGGCACAGATTTCGTCGGTGGCGATGCAGATTATTGATGCCTCGATGCTTGGGCATTTGGGAACGAAGGAGTCGGCAACGGTGGGGTTGGTATCTACGACGATATGGCTGTTCGGAGGATTATGTTCGGCTTTTGCGGCAGGTTTTTCCGTGCAGGTGGCACATCGAGTTGGTGCGGAAGACAGGAGAGGGGCGAGGAACATCATCAGACAAGGAATTGTGGCGGTGCTTGCTTTCTGCCTTTTTCTTATGGCAGTAGGCATCGCTATCGCTCCTATGCTTCCGCGGTGGCTTGGTGCAGATGCAGATATATGGGAAGGGGCATCGGAATATTTCACCATTGTTGCTGCCGCCATGCCGATATTGGGAATAAACACTCTTGCGGCAGGGAGTTTGCGATGCAGCGGTAATATCAAAGTACCAAGCATGCTGAACGTGATGATGTGCGTGCTTGATGTTGTGTTCAATTATGTATTCATCTTCGTGTGCGACATGGGAACTGCTGGTGCAGCATACGGCACGTTGGTAGCATATATTATCACAATGGTGTGCATGATATATAGCCTTGCCGTGAAGGATAAAGTGCTGCGTTTTGCTCTCGACAAAGAAGTCGGTACATGGGATTTCTCGCATTACCTCCCTCGCAAAGAGACACTTGCAAGAGCCGTAAAGATAGGTTCGCCAATAAGCCTTGAGAGAGGTGTGATGTGTGGCGCTCAAATAGCCATTACAGGCATCATCGCTCCGTTGGGTTCGGTGGCTATTGCGGCAAACACATTCGGCATAAACATCGAGAGCGTGTGCTATATGCCCGGATATGGAATTTCGGAAGCCGCCACTACGCTTGTGGGGCAAAGTCTTGGTGCTCAAAGGAAAGATTTGATGAGGAGTTTTGCGTGGATTTCTATGGGATTGGGAATGACAATTATGGCAGTTATGGGTGTGGCGATGTGGGTGTTTGCTCCTGAAATGATGGGGATTGTGACGAGCGATGCCGATGTGGTGAAACTCGGTGCAGAGGTGCTTCGCATCGAGGCATGGGCAGAACCGATGTTTGCGGCGAGCATCGTGGCATACGGAGTGTTCGTCGGGTCGGGAAAGACACTTGTGCCGAGCATAATGAACCTTGCAAGCATTTGGGTGGTGCGTCTGACATTGGCGCTCATTCTTGCTCCAACAATGGGATTGCACGGAGTGTGGATTGCCATGTGCGTTGAACTCTGCTGGCGAGGTGCGGCATTCCTTTTCCGCATGTCTCGCAGAGGGTGGAGCAATATCAGCATGGCGGAAGCAAAAGAATGTACAATTTGACAATGTACAATTTACGATTGATTTGGTAATTGTACAATTGAAGGATTTATCCGCATGACAAATTGTAAATAAACAAAATTGTAAAATAAATTGTAAATAGCAAATTGTCAAATCGTAAATAACACTACAATATGAAACTGATAAAAAACCAAGAATTTGGAGGGGAACGCCCTCTATATTGTTCGCACGACCTCCGATTGGAAGATGTGACAATCCACATCGGCGAGTCGTCTATCAAGGAGAGCAGCAATATCGAAGCGGAGAACTGCCGTTTCGAGGGTAAATATGTTTTTTGGGAGGTTGATGGATTTAAGGTAAACAACTGCTATTTTGCCGAAAGTGCAAGAAGCAGCCTTTGGTATTCTCGCAACTGCCGCATGACAAATTGCAAGGTCGATGCTCCTAAACTTTTCCGTCGCATGGATGGCATTTATGTAGAAAACACCAACTTCCCCAATGGCGAGCAGTTCTTTTGGGATTGCAAGAACATACAACTGAAGGACGTAACATTAGAGAAGTGCGACTATGCCTTCATGCACTGCGAAAATATCCGCATAGACAACTACCGTCAAGAAGGCAATTACGGTTTTCAATATGCCAAAAACGTGGAAATCCACAACTCCGTCATCAACTCCAAAGATTCTTTCTGGGAGTCGGAAAACGTGACTATTTACGACTCTGAAATCAACGGTGAATACCTTGCGTGGTACGGCAAAAACATTCGTCTCGTGCGTTGCCACCTGACAGGCGAGCAGTTGCTGTGCTATGTCGATGGCTTGATACTCGAAGATTGCACTTTCGGCGACGATGCCAACCTTCTGTTTGAATACTCAACCGTAAACGGCACTATCAAAGGCAATGTGCATAGCATAAAGAACCCAACGAGCGGCGAGATTATCGTGGAAGGCAATGTGGGCGAATATGTTTTGGACGAGAACCGCAAAGCCCCTGCTGATGCGGTAGTGAAGGCAGCAAATCTGTAACGATAAACAAATAGAACAATTATAATCGTTATCGCATGCGGAAATTTCTTGCATCTATAATACTAACTTCATTCAGTGCATTTTCATTTGCTCAATCTTTGGATGAAAAGATTGGAGAGGCAATGAACACCTCTGATTGGTTTACTTTGGATTCCATTTATAACGAGGCTCCAAAAGATTCTATTTCAGAGTTCCTCGAAGTGTATTCGCGATGCTTAATCGGCAACAGATTCAACAGGACGGACATTTCAATACCTGCCTTTGCGGAACTATTGAACACCCAGTCGCTTGACATGGGAAATTTAGTCAGTTCAGCAATCATGTATGCAATGGATTTAAGCCGTGTCGGAGAGTACACACAAGCGGCTCAAATGTTGACAGCAATCATAGATGCAACCAAACCACATTTGAAAGACTCCTCTTTAAGCACTCTCGAACAATTCGCCACGCTATATTCGGCACTATCAAACTATAATCCTTATCAAATCACTTTTGAAGACAATGCTACAGGGGTAATACCTTTCAAGTATGGCAAAATTGGTCCTGAAGAGAAGCAGCAGGTTTTAATCCATTTAGAAAACAGCACAATAAACGGCATTGATGCAGACATCATTTTCGACACAGGAGCAGGCGTAAATATTATTTCCGATTCATTGGCTACCCAATTGGGGCTTATTCCGTTAGACACCTCTTTTGAAGTCAAAGGACACGAACTGACGAAAGGACGTTACGCAATCGCCAAAGAACTAAAGATTGGAAATATCACAGTGTCTGACGTGCCTTTCTTGATAACATCCATATCGACAAACAATGCTGAAGTAGACAAATACTTTAAAGATTTCAACCTCGTTGTGGGTTGTGAATTGATGCTGCAACTCAAAGATTTGACCATTGACTTCCAAAACAAAGAAATCATTGTGCCGTCAGTTGCTCCGTCAAGGAGCGATGAAAAGCCCAATATGTGCTTTTCATCTGGCATGGGTTTGCTTGCAATGGCTATAATCAAAGACACGCCTCTAAACATGATTGTCGATACAGGAAAAACTGATTACGCCACCTTGCTCAACACTTTCTTTGAAAAGAATAAAACATATATCCGCAAGCATTCCGTAAAAGAGAAAGTCCGCACCGCAGGTATTGGCGGAGTAAATGTGGCAAAACATTACCGTATGCTTGATACGAAACTGACATTAGGCGGCAATTCTGTTATTGTGCCACACATGTTTATAAGTCCAAATGATAAAAAACTAACATGGACTTCAAACAATGTCCTTGGTCTCAACAGTCTTATGCTTTTCAGCAAAGTCCGATTTAACATGGTCGATTTTGTATTAACGACAGAACTATAATTTTATACATATAAATTATCCGTGATTTATCTTCTGCTCATCTTCCTCTTGGGCATAATGACACCCATTCAGACAGCGGCAAATTCTCGTCTTCGTCATTATGTCACATCGCCAATAGTGGCATCACTGGTGTCATTTTCCATCGGCACGATTTATCTTGCCATTGTCGTGGCCATGCAGGAAGGCTCATTCGGCATCGGGGCGGAGACATTCAGAGAATTGCCATGGTGGGCGTGGTTAGGAGGCGTGTGCGGATTGTATGGATTGACAGTCAATATAATCATTTTTCCAAAACTCGGAAGTGTTCAGACAGCACTGATGCCGATGCTCGGACAAATGACTATGGGAATGCTGATTGACCACTTCGGATGGCTGCGTTCAACCACCTATCCGCTTACATTCATACGCATAGCCGCTCTGGCGATAATTCTCGCAGGAGTCTGCATGGTAGTGATAAAGAAAGGCGAGCAGAGCGGAAAAAAGAACCTGTTGCCGTGGCAACTCATCGGCATCAGCGGAGGAGCAGTTTTTGCTATGCAGCCACCGATGAACAGTTTGCTGTCGGCAAAACTTTCGTCCGCCGTTTCCGCAGCATTCGTATCATTCCTGTCGGCAACCGTGATACTGTATGCCATTGTGCTGTTACGCAGAAGCGACCGCATCCACCTCTCACAAATCTTCGCATCCAACCGTCCGTGGTGGGTGTGGCTCGGAGGCATCATTGGCGGAACATTCGTAACTGGATTTGCCTTTTTCGCTTCCAAAGTAGGCATAGGACTCTTGCTGATTACAAGCATCTGCGGATTGCTGACATGCAGCCTCATTATCGACAAATACGGCTTGTTGGGTGCAACGAGAAAAACTGTCGGAACTGTACAATACATCGGCTTATTGTTTGTCATTGCAGGCATCATCGCTTTGAGAATGAATTGACACCAAAGTAAAAGAACTCTCTCATAAATTGTAAATAGCAAGGGTATGTCAACAAAAGGCATACCCTTATTTCATCGCAGTAGTCACCTCTAATATCTCTTGCCCTTATGTTAACTCTGCATAAAGTATGATGTTCATCCGCATACCTTATATAATACAAAATCACAGTTTATTTCGCTAACATTAAAATAAATGCGTATATTTGCACTCGCTTAACCCACGCTGAGCCACATTCTTTGGAATGGTGGAGTGGTAAGGGATGTAAGCACTACATTTGGGAATGCGTTTGCTGAACGCTATGTTTTTGGTTACTTTGAACCTGAGAAACTCAAATAGACAAAATCAAAGACATTGCAGAAGTAGATGCTACGGGTAGGTATATTGCCCCCGTCGGTGTGCGAGAGGACTTCTGTCCTCATGCACACTTGGTGGGTTAATTATATACCTTCAGCGTGGGTATCATAGTTCTGTCTTGTTTATTTTGTGGGTTTTCTCAGGACCTAAAGTAACGGGCAAGCAGAAGCAAGATGCCCCGCTTTCTTTTTATGTGGTAATGAATGAAAAAAGCAATCAAGTCCGATGTTGGGCATTAGCGGACAATTAAGAAAACTACAAATATGGACGCTAAGCCACAAGTTACAGCCAATTCTGGCAACAGAGTTATTTATTTGGATTTATTGAGAATAATATCTGCTTTTGCGGTAGTGATGCTACACGTGTCTGCAGAAAGACATTGGTGGGATTCTTTCTTTGGAACAGAATGGCTAATAAGAGATGTGTATCATTCATGCGTACAATGGTGCGTTCCTGTGTTTGTGATGATATCTGGAGCGCTATTTTTAGATAAATCAAAAGAATTAAATATAAAACGGTTATATACTAAAAATTTTATACATATATTACAAGCGTTTATATTATGGTCGGTAATTTATACAGTTGTCAATAATAACCTTTATCCAAATGTTCATTCTTTTATTTATTCTGTTGTGTCAGGACATTTCCATTTATGGTTTCTGAAAATGCTATTAGGTATATACATTATTATTCCGATTCTAAAAACCATTGTGTCAAATAAACAGACCGAAAAATACTTCATATATGTATCTTTAATTACATGTTTTATATTCCCAATGTTATTATTTGCTATTGGATTTGTTAATAATGAGATTAAGATTCTAATAGACAAATGGTATAATACAATGAATATTAAAATTGCATTAGGATATAGTGGGTATTTTGTGCTTGGGCATTACTTGAATAATTATACTCTTAGCACAAGATTTAGAAATCTAATTTATTTGTTGGGAAGTTTGAGTTTTATATGCGTTATAATTTTTACTTACATTTATTCAGCATGTATTTTAGGAAAAACATCCGAATTTTTCATGAAAAATCTGACGCCATTTACTTTATTTGAATCTCTAACGCTTTTCTTATTTATTAAACAAAAAAGCAATAATATTCCAACCAAATACCATTCATCCATTATTCATTTAGCAAAAATGAGTTTAGGAATATATTTAGTTCACCCATTAGTAATGTTTCTTTTTAGCAAAATAGGCATTGACTCTTCAACATTCCACCCATCATTCTTTATTCCTTGTTTTACCCTTTTTGTTTTTATTGTTTCTTACCTCATTACAAGAATATTATACAACATTCCATACCTAAACAAATTGGTGATGTGATGTAATTTGCATCATCCAAACATCAATGTAAGCAATTTCTGTTAGCAGGTGGTATTATGTCATAGAAAATGTGTAACTTTGCAACCATTAAATGGTATGATTGCAAAGTTTTTGTGTTATGGATAAAAGTGATAATATCGTCATTTTGGACTCATTGGTTGCCGATGTTCGTGCGATTATCGAGGAGGGGCGAAGACAGGCTTTTGCTGTTGCAGGGAAAGTTGTCATTATGACCTATTGGCATGTTGGTCGTAGAATTGTGGAGGAAGAACAACGTGGAAAGGCTCGTGCAGATTATGGGAAAAAGATTATTCCTGCCCTTGCAGATAAACTCACTGTCGAATACGGTTCTGGATATAGTAGACGTAATTTAGCGTATTTCAGAAAGTTCTATCTGTTATTCACTGACTTAGGAATTTTGCACACGCGTGTGCAAAATCTGAATTGGTCACATATCCGTCGTATTCTTTCTGTCAGTAATCCTGAGGCACGCGAATGGTATCTTAAAATGGCGGCGGAAGATATGTGGAGTGTTAAAACACTCGACCGCAACATTGCTACTCAATACTATGAACGACGGCTTGCCAATCAACTTGAGAACATAGCCGACCAGACGCTCAAAAGAGAATCTGACCCGATGGAATATATTAAAAATCCTATGGTTGCAGAATTTATGGGATTTAGGAGAGACGACAATTATTCGGAATCGCAACTGGAGCAGGCTCTTGTCAACAATTTAGAAAAATTCATCCTTGAACTCGGACGTGGATTTGCATTTGTAGAAAGACAACAGCATATCGTTACAGACACGGCTGATTTCTATATTGACTTAGTGTTTTATAATTTCAAGATGAAGAGATTTGTCATTTTTGAACTGAAGACTCACAAACTGACGCATCAAGACATCGGGCAGTTGGATATGTATGTCAGAATGTATGATGATTTAGTAAAAGGAGCGGATGATGCCCCTACGATAGGTGTTTTGCTTTGTACTGATACCGACAACACGATTGCTCGATATTCGGTTCTTCATGATAGCGACCAACTATATGCTACTAAATATATGACATATATGCCTACAGAAGAGGAATTGCGTAATGAGATAGAACAACAAAAACGATTTTTTCTGGAACAACATGGGAATGAAGATATTATATAATTATGAAACTGTTCATAAAGTGAATTTTATATAGAGGAATATTATCATGAAAACAAAAACGCAAGAAGGTATAGGCTTTTTTCAGAAGTATCTCACGGTGTGGGTGGCTGTCTGCATCGTGCTGGGCATTGCCATAGGACAGTTGTTCCCTGCCGTGCCGCAAGTGTTGAGCCGCTTTGAGTATGCACACGTCTCTGTGCCTATGGCGGTGCTGATATGGCTGATGATATATCCGATGATGCTCAAGGTGGATTTTGAAAGCGTGAAGAATGTGGGGAAACACCCGAAGGGACTGGTGGTGACATGCGTGAGCAACTGGCTCATAAAGCCGTTCACCATGTTCGGCATCGCATGGGTGTTCTTTTTCCTTGTGTTCAGAGCATTTATCTCGGAGGAGTTGGCAGGAGAATACCTCGCAGGAGCGGTGTTGCTCGGTGCTGCTCCATGCACGGCGATGGTGTTCGTGTGGTCTTATCTCTCCAAAGGGAATGCCACATACACGCTTGTGCAGGTGGCGGTGAATGACCTGATAATACTCGTTGCCTTCGTACCCATTGTCGCCTTTCTGCTCGGAGTGGGAGGAGTGACCGTGCCATACGACACACTGCTGCTTTCCGTCACCCTGTTCGTCGTCATCCCCTTGCTGGCAGGTGTCGTGACCCGTTGGATTGTGGTGAGATTGAAAGGAAGAGAGTATTACGACAATGTGTTTGTGCATAAGTTCGACGGCATCACCATTGTCGGTTTGCTGCTCACCCTCATCATCCTCTTCTCTTTCCAAGGCGAGACGATACTCTCCAATCCCTTCCACATCGCACTGATTGCCATTCCCCTGATTATCCAGACATTCCTCATCTTCGCCCTCACCTACCGATGGGCAAAGGCGTGGGGACTGCCCTACGACGTGGCTGCACCAGCAGGCATGATAGGCGCAAGCAACTTCTTCGAGTTGGCGGTTGCGGTAGCCATATCGCTGTTCGGCATGCAGTCGGGAGCAGTCCTCGCCACGGTGGTAGGCGTGCTTGTGGAAGTGCCAGTGATGCTCACGTTGGTGAAGATAGCAAAGAAAGACATGCCGAAGTGAGACAGGAGGACGATGCTCCTCATACCTGTTTTTTTCCTTGCAGCGTTGCAGTTGTTGCAGTTCTCTAAAGGGTATATAAAAAGTCAAAAAGAAATCTTATATTTATAATAAATATAAATATTATTAAAGAGATTGTGAATATTTTTTTTGAACTACAACGCAACAACACAGAGAAGGCTTTGCGAGAACTGCAACAACTGCAACGCTGCAACGCAAACGAAGTGATGAGAGGTGCATAGTGTAGCGTAAATTCGTTAGACTGTGTAACGTAATTGCGATTAAGCGTTTAGGGTAATTACATATTTGCGTGTAATGGAGATGATGGACTATGTGCCAGAAAGAAGAACAAGAAAGTTTTGGCAACTTGCAAAAAAATCTCGTTTTTTGCTTGTTTGTAAAGCAGAAAAGGGGTATATTTG
>JAFLUT010000038.1 GCA_022508665.1 Prevotellaceae bacterium
TTCACGATTACAATAGTCAGCCGTGACAAATTATAATCGTCGGCTAATGCAGATTGTCTATGCCGGCGGTTGGGTGCTAGTTCGTTCAGCCGCTGTCTGCTTTTGTGGGCAGCCGTCCTCTGCTGAAAAGGGTGCTTTTTCTCCCGAAAACCTTGTGCAGACGGGGGAAACGGGGAAGATGTAACAAATTTGAAAGTGTATGTAACATTGGCGTGTGGCGTGTTTGTTAAATAGTGTGTAAATTTGTTGCGGAAAATAAAAATAACAATCATAAAACACAGAACAATGGCCTGTATTAAGACAACAAAGAAACTAAATCGCTGCCTGTCGAGGTGGGCTGACTCGGGTCTGTCGCGACTGACGACGGGCATGAGCCTGCCGAAGGTGGGGCTGGCGATGATGATTGCCATGGGCGGATTGTCGGCTTGTACGGACGGGTATAACCTCGCTGACGAGCAGCCGGACTGGATAAGTGCTGGTAACTCGAGCATCTATGACTACCTGACGACGGAGGGCAACTACACGAACATGACGAGACTGATTGAGGACCTCGGATATGCGGAGGTGCTGGGCAAGACGGGCAGCAAGACGCTGTTCATTGCCGACGACGAGGCTTTCGCCCGTTTCTTCCGCAGCAACCCGTGGGGCGTGAGCAGTTATGACGAACTGACCGTGGCGCAGAAGAACCTGCTGTTCAAGGGCAGCATGATTGACAACCCGTGTCAGGTGTCGTACCTCAGCAGCACGGAAGACCCGCAGAGCGGCATACCTAAGGAGGGCGACTGCATGCGCCGCCTCTCCTCGCTGAGCATCTACGACTCGGTGCCGGTGCTGAAGCCCGAGCAGATGCCTGACAACCCGTACTGGGCGAGGTACAAGGAGGCTGGGCAGAGCATCGTGTGCATGAGCGACGCTACGCAGTTGCCGATGATTCACTTCATCGAGGCGTTTCTCGAGAACCGCCTTATCACTAACGATGACTGCGATTTCCTCTTCAACTATGTGTCGCACCGCCAGCCGGGCGACGCCAACGTGAACGGCATCATGATGGAGGAGCAGAACATTCGCTGCGCCAACGGGTTTATGCACAAGATGGCGGAGGTGATGACGCCGCTGCCTAACATGGCTGACCTCATCTCGTCGAAGCAGAACACGCAGGGCTATGCGAAGTTGCTCAACCGCTTCTGCGCGCCTTACCGCCACCCTCGCACTGACGAGTTGACGGTGGAGTATAACCGCCTGTACAATACTAATATAGATACGCTGTATGAGAAGCGCTACTTCTCTGAGCGCTCGCGCACGGGCAGGCTGGAACTGACGCCCGACGAGGCGCCTGTGCCGGGATTGCTGAAGTTCGACCCTGCGTGGAACGAGTTCTACTCTACCACCACTGTCACTACTCCTGCCGCCATTGCGCTGAAGGAGAACATGGGCGTGATGCTTGTGCCGAGCGACGAGGCGCTGGAGCGCTACTGGAACGAGGGCGCCGGCAAGGTGCTGAAGGACTACTACGGCACGTGGGAGAATGTGCCTGACAACGTGGTGGCGAAGATGATAAACGTGAACATGCTTAACTCTTTCACGGGGTCGGTGCCGAGCAAGTTCCACACGGTGCTGAACGATGCCAACGATGAGTTGGGGCTGGCTACTGAGTTTGTGGATTCGGTGTTCATGGCTAACAACGGCGCGGTGTATCTGACTAACAAGGTGTTCAACCCTGTGGCATACATCTCTGTCACGTTCCCTGCCCTCGTCAACGAGACGATGAACATCCTCTACTGGGGTGTGGAGCAGTTGGGCTTTGACGTCTACCTCAACTCGCAGAACACATATTATAGTCTGTTTGTGCCTACTAACAATGCGCTGCTGGAGTATATCGACCCTTGCTCCTACGGCAAGACCAGCACTCAGTTGTTCCGCTTCCACTATAAGCCTACGGCGCAGACGGAGAGCGAGAAGGTGTGGGCGAGCATCTGGAACTATGACATCGAAACTAAGGAGGTGGGCGACTCCATCGGCGAGGCTAACTACTCCCAGATTACCAACCGCTTGAAGGATATACTCGACACTCACATCGTGGTGGGCAACGTGGAGGATGGCAACACGTTCTACCAGACTAAGGGCGGCAGCATAGTGAAGGTGGCTAACGCCACGGCTGGCGCTGATGGCATGACGGTGCAGGGCGGATGGCAGATTGAGCGTGGGGAGCGCGTGAAGGTGACTACCGTGTATGACGAGTCGTATGAGGGCAATGGCAAGACGTACATCATCGAGGGCGAGCCTATCATGACGGCACGCAAGTCGGTGTTCGACATCCTCAGCGACCATGAGGAGTTCAGCGCCTTCCGCAACCTGCTGCAAGGCTCTACGATGCTCGAGATTAAGCACGTCATCGGCTCTGACGAGCATGCCTGCCCGAGCGAGAACATTTCTCTCTTCAACACCTACCGCTACACCATTTTCGTGCCGACGAACAAGGCAATAGCCGACCTTCAGGCGGCTGGCAAACTGCCTACGTGGGACGACGTGGAGGCTGAGGAGGACGAGGACTTGAAGGACAGCCTGCGCAACGAGATTGAGACGTTCATCAAGTACCACATTCAGGACAATGCTTTCTACATCGGACAGGGCGATGAGCAGGGCGAATTTGAGACTTCTGCCTATAAGATTGTGGATGACAACCTCTCTTACTATAAGTTGAATACCAACGTGAGCAACGAGGGCATCACCGTGAGGGACGGCATGGGCAATGAGCGCCATGTGGACACGACGGGAAGGCTCTACAACCTCATGGCGAGAGAGTATCAGTACAACACGGGCGACGCTACGCAGGCCTCGGAACTGTACACCTCGTCGTTTGCCGTTGTGCATTTGATAGACGGAGCATTGATGTATAAATAAGAAATAAGTATGAAGACAAAAAATATAATAGCAATACTTGCAATGGCGGCAGTGCCATGCGGCGTGTCGGCGCAGACGGCAGGCACGATGATTCGCGGTGTGGTGCAGGACGACATCGACCCCCTCATGGCGTGCAACGTGGTGGAGATTGACGCTGCCAACCGTATCGTGGCGCATGCCGTGACCGACATCAACGGCAACTTTGCGTTCCGCATCGTGGACCCCAAGCACCGGCTGAAAATATCATACATAGGCTATGCCACGCAGATAATCCCCATCAAGGGAACGACCTACAAGATTACGATGAAGAGCAACACGCAGTTGCAGGAAGTCGTGGTGAAGTCGAACAAGATAGTGCAGACGAGCGGCCTCGCCATTCCCGAAAGGGAACTCTCGGTGGCTCATCAGATGATTGACGCCAAAGAGTTTGAAGGACTGGGATTGACCAGCGTGGACGAGGCTCTGCAGGGACGTATCGCAGGTCTCGACATCGTGAGCAACTCGGGTAACCTCGGCTCCGGCACGTCGATGCGTCTGCGCGGCGTCAGTTCAATCAACGGCAACTCTGAGCCGCTCATCGTGGTGGACGGCAACATCTTCGAGAGCGACTACAACAGCGGCTTCGACTTTGCCAACGCCACCGAAGACCAGTTCGCCGAACTGCTCAACGTGAACCCCGACGACATCGCCAACATATCCGTGCTGAAAGACGCGGCGGGTACGGCTATCTACGGTTCGCAGGGCGCTAACGGCGTCATCGAGATACGCACCAAGCGAGGCGCGCGAGGCAACACCAAGGTGCAGTACTCCTACCGCGCCACGGCGACGTTCCAGCCCGACGGCATCCCGCTGATGAACGGCGACCAGTACACGATGCTGATGAAGGAGGCGTACTACAACCCTAACCTCTCCGACCTCGCAGCCAACGTGCGTGAGTTCAACTACGACCGCACATGGAACGAGTATGAGATGTATAACAACAACACCGACTGGCGCAAGGCTATCAAGCAGACGGGTCTGCTGCAGAAGCACTACGTCAGCATCTCGGGCGGTGGCGAGAAGGCTAACTTCCGCATCGCCGGAGGCTACGACCACCAGACGGGTACGGTCATCGAGCAGAAACTCGACCGCTTCACCACACGTGTGGCGCTGGACTACTTCGTGAGCGACCGCATCAAGATTGTGACGAACTTCAACCTCACATACACCAACAACAAGAAGAATTACCGTGTGAGCAACGCTCTGCCCGACCTTCTGACCATAGCATACAAGAAGATGCCTAACCTCTCGGTCTATGAGCAGGACGCCGACGGCAACGACCTCCCGAACTTCTACCACATGCTGCCCACATGCTCGGAGTATCTGAAAGACGACCAGTTCACCTACGTCAACCCCGTGGCGCTCGCCAAGGAGGCGAAGAACGACGAGTCGACCTACCAGATACAGCCCGAGTTCCAATTGGTGTACAACCTGCTCGGCACGCATGAAGACCAGACGCAACTGAAGTATGAGGGCAAAATCCTCTTCAACATTTTCAATAAGTATAACGATACGTTCTACCCTTCGAGCCTCGTGACGAGCGGCTGGGAGAACGAGAACAACAACCGCACATCGTCGGACGCTCACAAGAGTACGGCTATCACGACGACTCACCGACTGACGTTTGTGCCTTACTTCAAGAACACCGACCACTCGTTCATGGCGTTTGCGCAGTTCCAGTTGACCGACGGCTCGTCGAAGTCGAGCGCATCGGTAGTCAGCGGTCTGCCCTCGGGAGGCATCAGTTCGACCCTCGCCGACGGCTATGTGCGCAGCCTCAATACGGCTTCGGGACAGTGGCGCAGCGTGTATCTGACATTCTCCGCACACTATGCCTACAAGGGCAAGTACATCGCCGACTTCAGCGTGCGCCGAGACGGCTCGACGAAGTTTGGCGACAACAGCCGATGGGGTAACTTCCCTGCCCTGTCGTTCCGCTGGAACGTGAGCGACGAGCCTTTCATGGAGCGCGTCAAGTGGCTCAACATGCTCTCCGTGCGCCCCGGCTGGGGTAAGGTGGGCAACCAGCCCGGCGGCGAGTATCTGTACTTCTCACGCTACACGGGCGGCGGCTCGCCATACTACGGCAACTCGGTGATGTATCCTAACAACATACGTCTGAGCGCACTGAAATGGGAGGAGAAGGAGACGTGGAACGTGGGCTTCGACCTCGGCGTGTGGGATAACCGCATCACTGCCGACTTCAACATCTACACGCAGCACACGAGCGACCTGCTGATGCTCAACCGCCGTCTGCCGTCGTCGTCGGGCTTTGGCAAACTGGACTACCAGAACGTGGGCGACATGGTGAACAACGGATGGGAGTTCAACGTGAACGGCAACGACGTGGTGAAGGCAGGTAAGTTCCGCGCAGGCTTCAACGTTTCTTTCGCCAACAACAAGAACGAAATCACGAAGATGGATGAGACAGTGCTGGCGTCGCTCAACAATGACTTCGACAAGAACAACGGCTCGTACCTCACCCGTGTGCAACTCAACAACCCATTCGGCTCCATCTATGGCTTCCGCTACAAGGGCGTGTACCAGTACAGCAAGTACTCTGACGAGGAGGTGCCGGGCGTGAGCGGTCCTAACGCCCCCGTGGTGCGCGACGCCAACGGCAACGTGGTGGTGGACAAGAACGGCTACACTGCGCCGATGGTGTTCTGCTACAACAATACTAATAATACATATATATATGAGTTCAAGGGCGGAGACGCCATATATGAGGACATCAACCATGACGGTAACATCAACGAACTCGACATCGTGTACCTCGGTTCGTCGCTGCCTAAGGTGACGGGCGGCTGGGGCTTCAAGCTGCAGTATGGCCGCTGGAGTTGGAACAACCAGTTCAACTTCCGTGTGGGCAACAAGATACTGAACCGCGCACGCATGATGGCAGAGAACATGTACACCAACGACAACCAGTCGCGTGCCGTGAACTGGCGCTGGCGTGTGGAGGGCGACGTAGCGCCTATACCACGTGCCTTGTACAAGGCTGGCTACAACTGGCTGGGCAGTGACCGCTTCGTGGAGGACGGCTCGTTTATGCGACTGAACTACACGCAGATAAGTTACTCGCTCGACCCAAAACTCATCAAGAACTGGGGACTGTCGCAACTGAGTTTCTATCTCTCTGCCAACAATCTCTTCGTGCTGACGAAGTACTCGGGCGCTGACCCCGAGGTGGGCTACGGAGGCTATGGCGTAAGTTCCGACAATGCACGTACTCCTAACGCACGCTCGGTGACTCTGGGCGTTACGGTTCAATTCTAATACACTGACATGAAAAACAGGAATATGATGAATATAAAGAATACATGCTCCCTCCTCGCACGTTGGGGCAAGACATATAAATCACTTGCAGGGGCGATGCTTCTCGCCGTCTCTGCGCAGGGGCTGCTGAGCAGTTGCGACGACTTCCTCACTATCAAGCCGCAGAATGAGATTGTGCTTGAAAACTTCTGGACTGAGGAGGCGGACGTGAACAGTGTGCTGTTCTCGTGCTATGCGAAACTGGCAAGCACCGACTGCATGAAGAGGATGATTGTGTGGGGCGAGTCGCGCTCGGACAATATGGTGGTTGGCACTGGCGCTACCGACGACCTCATACAAATCTTCAAGGAGAACATCCTCGAAACCAATGCGTACACCAACTGGCAGAGTTTCTACGAGGCTATCAACCGCTGCAACACGGTGCTGCACTATGCGCCCGAGGTGAACGCTATCGACCCTAACTTCACCGACGCCGAACTGCGTGCGACGGTGGCGGAGGTCACGATGCTGCGCTCGCTGTGCTACTTCTACCTCATCCGTACCTTCCGCGATGTGCCGTACATCACCGAGCCGTCGCTCGACGACACGCAGAACTATCAGGTGCCAGCCACACCGTTTGACGAGGTGCTGGACAAACTCATAGCCGACATGGAGGCGGTGAAGGACGACGCCGTGAGGAGTTACGGCGAGGACAGCCCCGAAAACAAGTACCGCATCACGCGCTGGGCATGCTACGCCCTGCTTGCCGACCTCTACCTGTGGAAGGGAGAGTGGCAGCAGTGCATAGACTACTGCGACCTCATCATCAACGAGAAGATTGCGGAGCATGAGAAGGGATACAGCGAGAACCCCACCGTATGGCCGGTGTTCCTCTTCGACGGCTATCCGCTCATCTCCGAGACAGGGGCGAGCAGCAATTACGCCGGCGAGGCATACGACAGAATTTTCGGCGACGGTGGCAGTTTCGAGTCTATCTTCGAACTCTACTGCAACACTACGAGCGGCACACAAAAGGCTGGCGGCGAGAACAATGCGGTGTCGGACTTCTACGGCTCGTCGCAGCAGAGGAACGGACAGATTGGCGCTGCGTCGTTCATCTACGACGGCGTGTTTGACGGCGGCAACAACAAGTATTTCGTCAAGACTGACAACAGGTATCTGGAATACATGTTCTCGTCGAACAACAAGGCGTATATATCTAAATATGTGTACAGAAGCATCTCCTTCAACACTACCACAACGACAGGCGCTGCGCCACGTGTGGATGCGTCGGTGCGCTCATCGGCTGACGCCAACTGGATTATCTACCGCCTGACGGACGTGATGCTCATGCGTGCCGAGGCTGAGATAGAAATGGCTGGCGACGTGGAGGCTGGCGCTACGCTCACTGACGAGCAGCAGCAACACTACCGCAACGCCTTCGGAACTATCCTTGCCGTGTGGAAGCGTGCCAACAACAAGCGCACGTCGACGAGCGACCTGCTGAGGTTTGACGACTACGGCAACTCTCGCACTAACATGGAAAACCTGCTGCTCGAGGAGCGTCAGCGTGAACTGCTGTTCGAGGGCAAACGCTGGTTCGACCTCGTGCGTTTCAGCCGTCGAGAAAACGACAACACACGTCTGGTGCAGAAGGTGACGCCTAAATTCCAAGAGAATGCAAGTGTCATCCGCATTAAACTCGCTACGCAGGATGCGCTCTACTGGCCGTACAACAGGGAGGAACTGAAACAGAACCCCTACCTCGTGCAGAACCCTGCATACGAGACGGACAATACGGAGCAGAACTTCTGATGTGAGAGGATAAATAGCAAATAGTAAACCGTCAAATCGTAAATAAATACATGAAAACCAAAAGTATATATAAGTTATTTGCAGGCATCATCGCCACGGTAGCCTTGTCGCAGGGCTTGGCGAGTTGCTCTGACGAGCCTGCGGTGGACAACTACTACACCTTTACGGGCGAAATGGTGAGCGACTACTTGGATAGGCGTCCGGAACTGTACAGCGAGTTCACGGAAATCCTGCGTCGCTCGGGACTGTATGGCAAAATGGCTACCTACGGGGCATACACCTGTCTTGCGCCTACCAACGACGCCATTGACCTCTACCTGAGCCAGCATGGCTACGCATCGGTCAGTGACATGCCACAGGCGGAGTGCGACACTCTGTCGTGGAACCACATCGTGGCTGCCGCATACTTCACTACCGACCTCAGCGTGGGGCAGCTGCCAACCAACAACATGAACGACCGCTCGCTCACCTTCTCGTGCGACAGCAGCGAGGTGAACGGCGGAAACCTCGTCTATTACATCAACAACTCGCAACTCATCGTGCGAGACGACTCGGTGGAGAACGGCGTGGTGCATACGCTCGACCGCGTCATCCAGCCATCGAAACTCTATCTGCCCGACATGATAATGGAGGACAAGGCGGTATCGCTCTTTGCCGAAGCGCTCCTCATCACAGGAATGCGTGACAGCCTCTACTTCTATGAGGACGAAACCTACACTATCGGCACAGACTCTATCAAGAAAGGCACGGTGGGCGCTTTGATTTTCCACCGTTCAGGCGCAGACTACCGCATGAGTTACCCCGAGAAGCGCAAGAAGCAGTTCACGGCACTCGTCGAGCCTAACAGCGTGTTCGAGGCGAAGGGCATACTCAACATTGACGACCTGAAAGCATACGCCAAGCAGATTTACGACGAGGTGTATCCCGAGGATGCAGGCGTGTATGACGACGACTTCACACACCGCAAGAACCCTCTCAACCGCTTCATTTCCTATCACTTGCTGCCTTGCAGGGCTGCTATTAACAATTTCACAGTATCGGAGAGCGGAGTAGATTACAAGAGTACCTGCGCCATGCCTAACCTCATCGACTGCACCGACTGGTTCACGACGATGATGCCCGGCACAATCATGAAGTTCTCCTCGCCATCCGAAGGTATGTTCATTAACCGCAAGGGCGTGGCAGCCAACTACACCGTGCGTGGAGTAATGGTATATCCCGAGAATGAGATGCGTGCCATACACGACCAGTACCTTGCTGAGGCAGGGCTGCCAGCGGAGGATTTGACGCAGGGAGCGCTGAACGGCATTTACCACTACATCGACGACGTGCTGACCTACAACACTCAGACACGTGACGTGGTGTTCAACGACCGCATACGCTGGAACGTCATCACCATGTCGCCAGAGTTCCTCAATGCCAACGCACGTGGCAACACCGACAATCAGAACCTGCTCGGTCTGAAAGTTGTTGACGGATGGGACTTCCACGGAGGCACGCCTAAGCTCTGCGTGAGAGAACGCAGCGTGTGGAATCTCACCTACTCTGACGCCGTCGACCTCATCGGTCAGTTCGACATCAGTTTCCGCCTGCCCCCAGTGCCTGCCAACACCTACGAAATTCGCTTCGCCTACGGTTATGGAGAAGACCGTGGCGTGGTGCAGATATACTTCGGCGAGAAGGGCAACCTCCAGCCCATGGGACTGCCCATCGACTTCCGCATCTGGGGCGGCGACCCGAGCATCGGATGGATTGAAGACAACCCCGAGGACGAAGAGGCGAACCGTGCCATAGACAAGGCTATGCACAACCGTGGCTACATGAAGGACATGGACTCGTGGAACCAAGGCGGCCAGAACAACCTGCGCGCCAGTCAAGGCAAGTACCGCAAAATCCTCACCACGCAGACGCTCGACCCCAACAAAGAGTACTGGGTGCGCATCAAACTGGTGCTTGACAACCCCGAGGCTGAGTTGCCTATCAACTACTTCGAGTTCTGCCCGAAGTCAGTCTATGCAGGTCTCGTGGCTGAGGACACACATTAAGAAACAAAAAAACTACACATAAACGACCATGAAAGTTTACAATATATATAAGTCAATCGCCAGCGTCATGCTCCTCGCAGCAGTGTCGCATGGCATGGTGAGTTGTTCCGACACATGGGATGACCACTACGACGTGACGGACAGCAACGGCACTGAATCGCTCCTGCAACTGGTGGAGAGCGACCCGCAACTGAGCGACTTCCGAGAACTGCTCGGCATGACGCACATCTACCGCAACCACCGCACATCGGTGACATACGCCGACCTGCTCGACGGCGACCAATCGCTCACGGTGTGGGCGCCTATCAACGGCACGTTTAACTTCGACTCGCTCCGCACGCTGTGCCTGACGGAGAAGGGCGACTCAACCGTAGGGCAGCACTTCGTGCAGAACCACATAGCACGCAACCTCTACAACATGAACTCGCAGACCGACGAGAGCGTGAAGATGCTGAACGACAAGTTCCTCACTCTCTCGCCCACGGCGCTATACAACGCCACGGTGCAGCCCGGACACTACAACCTGCCGGCTAACAACGGACTGCTGCACGTCATCGACAAGGATGCGGCATACACATATAATATATATGAAGGACTGACATCGCTCGACGAGTTCAACTACCTCGGCACATTCCTCTCCTCATACGAGAAGCAGGAACTGGACGAGGAAAACTCTATCGAGGCTGGTATCGAGGACGGCAACAAGGTGTACTCCGACTCGGTCATGGTGAAGAGGAACGACCTCTTCCATGTGTTCGACCAGATAATGTCGGAGGACTCTACCTATACCATGCTCGTGCCAGACAAGGCAACGTGGCAAGCGGCGTATGACGAGGCAAAGCCATACTTCAACTTCTCCACCGTGGAGAAGGGCGACTCAATCAGCGAGTACTGGACAAACGTGTCGCTGATGCGTGACCTCATCATCAACCGCAACCGCCAGCGCTCGGAGCAGGACTCAATCTTCACCACCTCCTACTCCTTCTACGACTGGCCTTACCATGTGTACTACAAGCCTTTCGAGCCGGGAGGACTTATGGACCCAGCGAACATCATCGACTCGCTCCTCTGCTCCAACGGCTACATCTACCGCATGAAGCAGTGGCCATTCACGGCGAAGGAACTCTACTTCCACCCTATCACTACGCAGGGCGAATGGGAAAGCAGCCGCAAGGACTACACATTCTGCACCTTCAACAACCGCTCTGTCATAGGCGACACTATCTCGGGCAACGCATACGTGGACATCGTGGCGCAGAACAACCGAGACTGGACTGTCACCTACGAGATAAACAACACGCTCTCAGGCACTTACAACGTCTATGCCGTCATACTGCCTAAGACCGTCTATCTCGCCAACTCCCGTGACTTCAAGCCCAACAAGTTCTACGGCTCTGTCACCTACATCGACGAGCAGGGAGAGAAAAAGACCGTGGCGTTTGGCAATGCCAACAACACGTTCAGCAACGACCCCTACCGTGCCGACAGCGTGCTGATAGGTCAATGCACACTGCCCGTGTGCAACTACCAGCAGCCCGACGCCACGGTGAGCGTCACGCTCAACTGCTCTGTCCGCACCAACGAGGCGGCACGCTACTCTCGTGAGATGTTCCTCGACTGCATCTACTTCGAACCTGTCACTGACGACGACGCAATCGCCGCAGAGACTAAAAAAAGAAAGGAGGCACGCAAATGAAACGCCACATGAACATACGATTTTACAATCTACGATATACTCTTGTAGCCCTGTCGCTGACCACTGCCGTGTCAGCCGTGTCGGCACAGGAGACTGCCGACACCGCATCAGCCGCCAGCCCAAGACAGGCAGCGCCAGCCGTTGCCCTGCACGAGGTGAAGGGCAAGGTGATTGACGCTGCCACAGGCCAGCCAGCCGTCGGCGTGCAGGTGGGAGCATACAACAACACCCTCTACGCCGCCATGACCGACGAAAACGGAGAGTACGCCATACGCATACCCGACTACGTCACCTCGCTCACATTCCGCGGCGACGGCTACACCATGGTGCAGCAGCCTATCGGAGGACTCAGCACACTGCCAACCGTGCAGATGTACTCGTCGAAGTTCGCCGAAATCTACTCGCCCAAGACATTGGCGACGAGCGGCAAGACAACTCTCGTCACCTACGAGAACAACGACATCTCAATAGACAACCAGATACAGCGCAACCTCGGCGGTGACATGCTCGCTACCATGCGAGGCGGACAGCCCGGACTGGGCGTGCAGATGCTGATGAACGGTCTGAACTCGCTCAACAGCAACGCACAGCCGCTCGTCATCATCGACGGAGTGATACAGAACATGCAGTACTCCTCTGGCTCGCTCCACGACGGCTTCTTCAACAACATCCTCACAGGCATCATGGTAGAGGACATCGAGAAAATATCGGTCATGAAGAACGGCGCCGCCATCTACGGAGCGAAAGGCGCCAACGGCGTGCTGCTCATCGAGACCAAGCGCAACAAGTCCATGGCAACGAAGATTGACGTGAGCATAGGCGGCTCATACGAACTGCAGCCACGTCTGCCACAGATGATGAACGCCGAGCAGTTCCGCATCTATGCCTCCGAACTCATCGGCACGACGGGAACGAAGAACAACTCGTTCAAGTTCCTGCAGACCGACCCCAACTATTACTACTACAACGTTTACCACAACTCCACCAACTGGGCTGACAAGGTGTATCGCAACGCCTTCACTCAGAACTACAGCATCAACGTGCAGGGTGGCGACGACGTGGCAAACTACAACCTCTCCGTTGGCTATGCGGGCAGCGACGCAACAATCAAGGACTTCTCCTTCTCACGCTTCAACCTGCGTCTGAACTCCGACATCGTGCTGACACGCAACATCAACATCCGCTTCGATGCGGCATACTCTGACGTGACACGCAACATGCGCGACGACGGCGTGAAGGACAACGTGACCGACGGCGTAATCTCCGCCCCCGGCTTCCTCTCGCTCATCAAGTCGCCATTCCTCTCGCCCTACGCCTACGACAGCAGCGGACACCTGTCGTCATACCTCGCTGAGGAGGACGACTACCTCTCCGACGTATATATTTCGCAGTACGGCTACAACCCGTCGCTCGCCAACCCAATCTCCATACTCGAGAACGGCGAGGGAAACAACAAGAACTATTTCGGCAACCGCATGGTGACGCTCGCCGTAACCCCATCGTGGAAAATCAACAAAGACTTCACCCTTGCCGACCACTTCGCCTTCCAACTCGTCAACACCGACGAGAACTACTACCAGCCCGTGAACGGCTTCCCGGGCTACTACATCGAGGGTCTCGGCAAAGTTGAGAACAAGGTGAGCGCACTGGCAGGACGACAAATCACGCTGATGAACGACCTCTACCTCGCCTACTCACACCGCTTCGGCGCACACAGCCTCGCAGCCAAGGGAGGCTTCCGCTACCTGCGCGACACCTACCGGCTGAACACCCAGCAGGCGTTCAACACAGGCAACGACAAGACGCCGACGATGAACAACGCATCGCTCTTCAGAGAGACGGGCGGACTGGACAACCGCAGCACCGACCTCACATACTACCTCACTGCCGACTACAACTACATGGAGCGCTACTACCTCTCAGCAGCCCTCGCCATGGACGGCTCGAGCAAATTCGGCAAGGACGCAGCCGACGGAGTGAAGATAGGCAACTACGCCTTCGGCTTCTTCCCCTCGGTAGAGGCAGCGTGGGTGCTGACCAACGAGAACTGGTTCCGCCCCAACCGTGGCGTCAACCACCTCAAAGTCAACGTAGGCTTCGACCTGCTCGGCAACGACGACATCAACAGCATCGCCTCACGCACATACTTCATGGCGAACCGCATGTTCCAGACCACTACGGGCATCACCATGGCAAACATAGGCAACACACGCTTGCAGTGGGAGACCACGGCACGCTTCACGGCAGGCATATCAGGCGCATTCTTCCAGAACCGCCTCTACCTCTCTGCCAACTACTTCAACGCCAACACCTACAACCTCCTCTCGCTCGGCACACTCTCATACGTCTCGGGCTTGGAGACCAACTGGATTAACGGCGGACGCATGCACAACGAAGGCTTCGACGTGAGCGCCGACGTGAAACTGCTCAACACCAAAGACTGGAAATGGTCAGCAGGCTTCTCGATAGGCCACTATAAGAACGAAATAAAGAGCCTCGCCACGGGAGCGCAGTCGATGAAGACCGACCTCTACGGCGCAACCATCCTCACACAGGTAGGCTCTGCCGCAGGACTCTTCTACGGCTACCGCACCGACGGCGTCTTCTCAACAGCCGACGAGGCAGACGCGGCAGCCCTCTATCAGACCACCGAGACGGGCGCACGCCAGTACTTCCGTGCAGGTGACATGAAATTCGTCGATGTCAACGGAGACCACTGCATCAACGAGAAAGACATGCAGGTCATCGGCGACCCCAACCCCGACATCTACGGAACAATCTCCACCAACCTCTCGTGGAAGAACCTCTCCCTCTCAGCCTCATTCGGCTACTCGCTCGGCGGCGACATCTACAACTACCAGCGCAGCATCCTCGAGTCAGGCTCATACTTCTACAACCAGACCACAGCCATGCTCTCACGCTGGACACACGACGGACAGACGACCGACATCCCCCGTGCATCATTCTTCGACGCCATGGGCAACAGCCGTTTCTCCGACCGCTGGATAGAAGACGGCTCATTCCTCAAACTGAAGAACGTCACACTCTCCTACCGCATACCTGTGCGCAGCACCTATCTGCAAGGCATCACCGTGTGGGGAGCAGCCAACAACCTCTTCACCCTCACCAAGTACCTCGGCTCAGACCCCGAGTTCTCGCAGAGCAACTCAGTGCTGGGCATGGGCATCGACCGAGGACTACTGCCAATAGGACGCAGTTTCTCCCTCGGTGTGAAGATTAACCTATAAAACAAACAACACATGAAAGCAATGAAATCCATATACAAAACCCTCACAGGCATCCTCTGCCTCGCAGCCCTATCGCAAGGCATGGTGTCATGCACCGACGCAGGCTCCGAACTCGTCTCATTCGAGGAAGACAACCGCCTCTCCTCGCCCAACGACACCGTCTATTCCCTGCTCGGCATCATAGGCAAAATGCAGGTGATAGCCGACCGCACAGTGCTGCTCGGCGAACTGCGTGGCGACCTCACATCGCTCACCGCCGACGCCACACTCGACCTGCAAGCGATAGCCAACTTCGAGGCAGACGCAAGCAACCCATACAACAACGCACGCGACTACTACGCCGTCATACAGAACTGCAACTACTTCCTCGCCAACGCCGACACCGCACTCACCATACGCGGACGCAAAGTGTTCGAGAAAGAATATGCCGTCATCAAAACCTACCGAGCATGGACATACCTCCAACTCGCACTCAACTACGGCGCAGTGCCATTCATCACCGAGCCGCTCCTCGCAGAGAAAGACGCCGACCCCTCGCTCTACCCCTTCTACGACGTGGAGCAGATAGCCGAATACTTCATCAACGACCTCAAGCCATACATGGACACCGAATATCCTGACTACGGCATCATGGGAAACTTCGCCACACGCACCTTCTACTACCCCACACGAGTACTCATAGGCGACCTCTGCCTATGGGCAGGACGATACCGCGAGGCGGCACAGCACTACCACGACTTCCTCACCCGAGAAGGCAACCAGAGACCTATCGGAGCGAGTTACACCGTAGAGTGGAACGGCCACGAATTTGAGAATATCCTCGACTTCTACACCTCCTCATTCGTCAGCACCAGCGAATGCCTGACCACCATACCGATGATGACCAGCGAGTACGACGGCATCATCTCCAACCTGCGCGACGTCTTCTGCTCGACAGACAAGAACCGCTACTACTATCAGGCAACCCACTCCGCAGCATACGACGAACTATCGCAGTCACAGCACTACACGCTCGTTTACAACGACCCCGTCACCATGCTGCCCGACACCATTTCGCCCGACTACGACGCACTCAACAAGGAGAACTCCCTGCGTGGCGACCTCCGACAGATGAGCGTCTACTACCTGCGCAGCGCCACATCAGCATCGTCCGACTACTCCAAACTCTACCAGACATGCTACAAATACTCCTACGCTGACGAGGTACACATCCTCCGTCTGCGCCACATCTACCTACGCTACGCCGAGGCACTCAACCGCGCAGGCCTCCCCGAGTCGGCATTCGCAGTGCTGAAGCACGGACTCTTCCACGAGACCCTAAGCACCGAAAAGAACTACATCTCCCGAGACGAGCAGGAGCGAGCAGGAGACCTCATACAGTTCAGCGAATACTACTTCACACGTGGCAACACCATCGGCATCCACTCCTACGGCTCGGGCCGTGCCGACGCCGACAAGACATACGTCATTCCCGAACTCCCCACACGTGAAGACTCTATCCTCTTCGTCGAAGACAAGATATGCGACGAAATGGCACTCGAAACAGCAGCCGAAGGTCTGCGCTACTACGACCTCATGCGCCTCGCACTCCACCGCGACGACCCGACATACCTCGCCGACAAAGTGGCACGGCGCAACGGCACAGCCAACATCGACCAGAACCTCTTCACAAAACTCTCCGACAAGAAGAACTGGTATCTGCCATTGGAGTAAAACCAAGACATTGTCCACGACAAAATTATTTATGGTAATTCGTGGGCATTATATGGTAATTCGTGTTAAAAATAAAAACGTGAGTCCGTCGGACTCACCTATGAGAGATTTTCAACATATAATGCCCATATAATGCCCACGAATTACCATAATACTACTCTTTTTCTATTCATCTTAAAAATACCCCAAAAAACCTATGAAACTTCTTACATTCATTTCCACACTTCTCTTTCCCCTTGCCATGCAAGCCCAAGTAGACCAATTCTATGAAGAGAACGGCACGCAAAACCTCAGCGACGGCACCCAAGCCACCGACCGCATCGAGCAGCCCACCACCTTCAACCCCAACTTCCACATCTACCTCTGCTTCGGGCAGTCCAACATGGAAGGAGCGGCACGCATCGAACCCCAAGACCTCACACCCATCGACCCACGCTTCCGCATGATGGCAGCCGTCGATATGCCCGACCACCAGCGACGCCAAGGCGAATGGTACGTAGCCTATCCGCCCCTCTGCCGCGACCACTCGGGGCTGACCCCAGCCGACTACTTCGGCCGCACCCTCGTGGCTAACCTGCCCGACAGCATCACCGTAGGCGTAATCAACGTAGCCGTAGGAGGATGCAAGATAGAACTCTTCGACGAGGACAAGGCAGCCCCCTACATCGCCTCCTCGCCCGACTGGCTGCAGAACTTCTGCTCCTACTACGACAACAACCCCTACCGCCGCCTCGTCGAGTGTGCCAAGAAAGCCCAGCAGGTAGGCGTAATCAAAGGCATCCTCCTCCATCAGGGATGCAGCAACAACACGCAGAAAGACTGGCCCGAAAAGGTCAAACTCGTCTATGACCGCCTCCTCGCCGAACTCAACCTCTCAGCCGTCGACACCCCCCTGCTCGTCGGCGAACTCCTTCAGCAAGACGAAGGCGGTGCGTGCTGGCAGCACAACCCAGTCATTGCCACCGTCCCATCGGTCATTCCCAATGCCCACGTCGTCTCCTCAGCCCACTGCACAGGAGCACCCGACCATCTGCACTTCACCGCCGAGGGCTACCGTCTGCTTGGCACACGATATGCACTCACCATGCTGCCACTGCTCAAATAAAATCTCTCTCTAAACTCTATTCCCACATACATAAACCAAGCGTGGCGGACTTGATAGTCCGCCACGCTCTCTTTATCTTTGCGACCTTTCGTCGCCCGTCATGTCGTGTCTTATTACTTCACCAGCACCTTTGCAACCTTGCCGTTGGCATACTTCACGATGTTGATGCCCTTCTGCAAAGAAGAAACCTTGGTACCTGCGAGAGTGTAGATAGCAACAGGAGTTGATGACGCTGCACCGTCGGCAGACTCAACAGCCTCAATCTCAGTTGGTGTCTGCTTGCTATTCTTGCCGAAGTATGACAGGCGGAAGTTGTCAGCCTTGAACCATGTGTCACTCTCCACGCGGATTACGAGTGGCTCGTTCTCTTTGAGTTTGAACACGTTGATTGCCTCAATACCGATGTTCTTCGGTTCAAGAGCAGGTTCCTCATCTTCAGCGTCCTCGTCAGCATCCTCATCCACAGCCTCTGGCTCGTCAGCAACCTCTACTTCTGGAATGATGTAAGGCACTTTATACTTGTTAGCAGCAAGAGTGATAGTGTTATTTGCATCCGAAGCAAGGATTGCCTTCAGTTCGTATGTACCTTCTGGGAGAGCCAATACTGTCTGCTCCAGATAGTATCCGCCAGCAACAGCAGGGTTGTCAACCCATGTGTTGAACACAAAGTCGCCAGCATCCTGCTCTACCGACAAGTCAACGTAGTAAACAGTCTTGTTGCCGTCAGCGTCATACATTTCCTTTGCGCCAGTGTCGCCAGAAGGGGTCGCTGTCCAGCCATTGAGGTCACCCTCTTCGAAACTGCGGTTCACGATGACATTGTTCATGTTGACAGGGGCTTCGTCAGTAGCGCTGTCATAGTCAGGCAGTCTCAACTTCGCCGCAGCAATCTTTATCTCCTCGATGAAGGCTTTAAGGTCTGCATTCAGCATCTTGCTAACTCCTGCCGCTTTACCCTCGATGTCTTCATATACAGCCTCCTGCGCCGCTGTTGGGTTATCAATTTCTTCGTATGCAAGATAGAAAGCGTCCATTGCCTCGTTGTACTCTGCGAAGATTGCAGGGTGAGCCTTTGCCTCATCAATTGCCTTGTTGAGAGCGATGATAGCATTCCACATCTCGTCAACATCCTTTTTGCCCTTAGCAAGTTCGGCAGTAGCAGCGGCAATGCTGAGAGCATCGTATGCAGCCGCAGTCATAGTCTCTTCCTTTATCTGAGTGCCTTGGAAATCCTTTGCTCTCTGCACAATGATGTCGATGAGCGCAGTGAGCGACTCCACTGTCTTGCCCTCGTAGGTAAGCTTGAAGTCTGACCACAGCACCCAGTGGCCGTCACCAGCAGGCTCATAGCCGTCGGAGATAAGACCAACCTTCATTGTGCCGCCCTCTACGAGACCATACACCTTCTGCTCGTAGCGACCTGCACGGAAAGCGATAGATGCGCCCACCATGCCGTTAGGCACATAGTATTCAGCAGTAGCGTAATCTTCTGCAGCGACCTCGTCATACTTTCCGTTAGGGAATCTCTCTGTGTCCTCAGCATTAGGATTGAACGTGAGTCCGGCGTCTCTGCCGCCCCAGCCATTCGTATCCCAGTATTCTCCTACGGCGCTTCCTCTATCCCATGCATCTACAAGCAGACTGTTCGTCAAGTCTTCAGCATCGGCGTTTGCAATTTTGCCTTTAGCGATGCTCTGCACAGGAGTGCGGAAATCGTTCATATAGAGATATACCTTCGATTCCTCCTCGCCACTGTAACCGCCGTTCCATGTAGGACGCTCGAATGCGCGGCAAGTGATAGAATAGATGCCGTCTGGCACATCTTCCACAATCTGATATACGTCTACTTTGTCTTGATAAACCTCGACAGCAGGGAAAGCCTTCAAGCCGCCTCGTGTGCCGTTTTTAGTAGTCCAGCCCTCAAATCCGTCTTTGAACGATGCGTTCTTGAGCATGTTAGACACGTCCTGTCCCGGAGTCATGCTGTTCTTGATGGCGTTAGTGTACAGTTCGTCGAGCCACTTTGTCTCTGCCTCCAACTCTGCTGTGGTGAGAGCGAGATTGTCGATGATATATTTATATGTACCATTAGCGAACTCGTCGTTAGGCTCGTCGTCGTTGTTGAGGTATGCGTTGAGGAGTTGCACCTCGTCGCCTACTGCCAACAGCACATCGTCGTCAAGGATTTGCTCTGCCAAAGCGCTGTATGCCTTCCATGCCGCAACGTTCACAGGCAGTTGCTCTCTTGTTGAGAAGAGCGCCGTGTAGGCAGCGAGGATGTCCTCAGCATTGCTTGATGTGTTGTATGTAGCGATGTACTGCTCAGACTTGTCGTAGTCTTCTTTCAGCGCCTTCGTTACATAGTCAACCCCTGCGAAATCGAAATCATCTACCGAGAACTCTGTGTTCTTGCGCACATAGTCGATAGCGTCGTATGCAGCGCCGAGATATTCAACCTTCCAGCCCTTCGCTGCGAGCCAGTTGAAGTTAGCCTCTTCAATCTGCACACCGAACTTCAAGATGCCGTCGTTAGGAACGATAGTATATGTCTCGAAACCGTCTTTCCAGTACCACAGTTTAACAGTTTGGTAAGTGCCGTATGCAGCGCCTTCGATAGCGTTCTCTTGACCTTCAATGTCTGGCTTGACAAGGTTTGTGCGGTTCAAGTTACTGAAGAGGTATGCGCCAGTCACATATTCCCCACCTTCTGCCTCGTTGTAAATACGGACATTTGCAGAAATGCGGTAAGCACCGGGCTTCACAGTGAATGGCTCTTTTGCGTAGTCACGATAGAATTTATTATCGGTAAGAATGCCGCCAGCGCCCACCCAGTTCTGGAGGAATGGAGTCACCATGTTTGTGCCGTCCATTTCTCCTGACCATGTGTTGAGGTCTGCATTAGACCATGCCTTCAAGTCGAGAGTTCCGTCCGCTACGTATGGGATAGCAGAAGTAATGTCAGAAGGATTGTCTAACGATGCGTAATCTTTTGCTATTTCCGCAACCTTTGGCATTGCGGCAGATGTCTCCGCTTTCTGCTTCGCCAGTCCGTCAACAGTTGTTGCAAGGTCAGCCGTTGCTATCGCCTCGTATTCAGCCAAGTCTGCTGCCGGCGCACCAGCCTTCTTCGCAGCAGCGATGGCGTTGTAGAGTTCCAACTGAACTGTGTACACGCCCTTCTGATGCTGATAGAGCAGACAACCCGACTTAATATCATCAGTCACATCTGCCGATGCCACCAATGCCCACGTGGTGTAGTCGCCTTCCCTGATGTAAACACGAGTGTTGCCGATGTCAAGGAGTTGTGCGCCAAACCAACCTTTTGGCTTGGCATCGTCCCAAATATAGCTGAGTTGGAAAGTGTTGCCGCCGAGGTCGTTCACAAACCACTTGTCGTTTGCATAAGTGTTGTCGACAAAGATTGCATCAATATCACCATCTGCAAAAAATAATGATTTGCCGTTACCAGTGTTATTGATAATATGGCACGTGATTTCCTCGTTGCCTACTGTCTGTTTATCAGCCACTTCTTGGATGGTCCATGAGATAGCGCCAATAACAGTACCATTGCCCGACAAGAGGTCATCGAATGTGTTCGAATTGGTCCAATTTATGCCTGCTCTTGTGTTGCTGACCAAAGAAGCACGTGAACCCCAGTCGTTACCGCTGGTAAGGAACAATCCCGCCTCCACATTGTAGAGGGCAACCGGTGTCTGGTTAGCCACAGCGTCCGCCCAACTGACATACGTCATATCGGGGGGGGTAGGTTTCTTTGGCTGCGCCAACACTGACACGGTAGCAAGCATTACGCTTGCGAGAAGAAGTGAAAATCTCTTCATAATTGTGTTAGTTTAAGTTAGTTAATAAATGTTGTTAATAAAAATTGTCTAATTAAGTTTGCAAACATATACAAAAAGGCAGTCTCCGCCAAAGAAAAAGTGTTAAAAATCCATATATAAAGGCATAAAACGCCCTTCCACCCCATTCCCCAGCACTTTTGCCAGTCTGAGGTGGCAATTATCCTACGTCGTGCAGCACATATTTAAGCGGATACACGTGCAGAATGTCGGCTTTGAGGAACGGCTCGGCATGTGGTGTGTAGTGCGGATTGTCGGAGAGGGCGAGGAGTTTCTGCGAGGAGGCGCCTTCGTCGTAGATGCGCTTGAACATGCAGTGTCCGTGGCGTGTGACGATGAGGTAGATGCGGCGAGGGCTGACGCTGTCGATTGGCACTTCGTCGCCAATGATGCAGAGGTCGCCCTCGTGTATGGTCGGCTCCATGGAGTCGCCCTCGGCAGGGAGGGCGGCGAGGCCTTTCACTCCGGGCAGACGGATGTGTTCGGCGGCTGTCTCGGGATGCTCGAACTGCTCTGCCACGCCGCAGGTGGCTCGGCAGTCTTCGAAGAGGGGGATGAGCTCGTGGCGAGAGAAGTAGATTGTGTCGGGCGGCGATGCCATCATGCCTTCGAGGGGGTCGCGAGCGTCGGGGAACGTGTCGGCGCAGATGTCGCCCTCGGCAGAAGGCTGGAGAGTGCCTTGCAGCCATTCGCGGCTGACCTGCGGGAAGGCGTCGAGTATGGCTTCGCGGCCGTTGGCGGTCATGCTGCCACGGTGCATCCACGTGGCTACGTTGCTGCGCGGCACGCCTATGAGCGAGGCGAAGGTCTGCTGGCTTCCGCCGGCGAACTGGTTGATGAGTGCGGTGAGTTTTTCTCTGTCGTTCATTGCAGTGTTTTTTTTGTATTTTTTTTCTGAATTGTTTGGCTGTTTAGCGACAAAGCGCTACCTTTGTGTCGCATTTGAAACATTTGCGTGGCAAAGATAGGACTTTTCGGGGGATTTCGCAAGCGTTTCGGGGGAATTTTTGTTGCAAATGAAACTTTTCGTGCTTGCTGCCGTATATTATATATAATATGTGTGTGCGTGCCGTGGGCAGGGAACGGGAATGAGAAATGACTGATAACCATTAACTTTATAAGAAAGGATTACTGACATGTATGACAGAGAGATTGACTTTGACATTGTGCCGATGAGCAAGCAGGAACTGGCTCAGCTGTATGCGCCTAACCTCACGCCTCATTCGGCTGTGAACCGCTTGGCGCTATGGATTGAGCGCCATCCTACACTATCGGCTGAACTCGCCGCTAACGGATACCGAAAGACGCTGCGCATGCTGACGTCGAGGCATGTTGGACTGATTTTGAAGTATCTGGGAGCGCCTTGAGGATTTACAATCCTTGGTAATTTACAATGGCTGACCCAACTTCCCTTTTTCTGTCCATAACGACAACGGCGCACCGCTG